>JADGPQ010000198.1 GCA_017882325.1 Thermoleophilia bacterium | reverse complement strand
GCGACTGGCCCGAGCCTACGAAGCCTACATGGCCGGCGACAGCGCATTCGACGAGGAGGTCTCGGGTATCCACACGGTCGTCAGCCGCACCCTCGTGCATGGTGTGAGTGAGAGTTCGGCATGTCGTATCGTTTCGGCTCTTGCCGAGGTTCGCGAGTCCCCAGCGGCTTCTCGTCGGCGCGGTGTGAGAACTGGCTGCACGTGGCGCTCTTTCTAGATCGTCAGAGGTCCGGAAGACCTCCAACAGGGCGCGACGGTGGGAGTTCGCCCCGACCCACGGCCTTCCACCGGCGCCTCGGCCATGCCTCCATCGGTATCACCCCGGACACCTACAGCTTCGAGTCGCGCCGAGGCGCGTTCCGCGACCAACCTTGACCGGTACCCGCACCGGCGTACAGTGTGCATGACTGTGGCGCATACGTTGCTCGCTATCTCGGTGTGAGGCCCACATCACGATGAGACGGGAAGGGGAGACAATGCCGGACATGCCAGAAGGCGAGGAAGGTGTCTTCGGGGGGCAGATGCCCTCGAGCGAGGGTGAGTACGTCCTTGAGATGCACGGAATGGCGCCGATCCCGCTGGACAACCGCTATGGTCGTCTCCACCGCATCTTCACCGTGTGGTTCACGCCGAACCTCGTCCCGGCGGCCTTCTTCATCGGGACGCTGGTGACTGCGAGCTACATCGGCCTCGGCTTCTGGTCCGGTGTGGCAGCGATCGTGTTCGGGACCGTGGTCGGAGGGCTTCTGGTCTCGATCCTTTGCACCTGGGGGCCACGGACCGGGGTCGGGCAGCTACCGCTGGCGCGCTTGCCCTTCGGCAGGACAGTGATACTGCCGGGCCTGCTGCAATGGCTGTCGACGATCGCCTGGGACGCGATCAACGCGATCTTCGGCGCCGAGGCGATCCATATCCTCATCCACGTGCCGTTCTGGGCCGGGCTGGCCATCGTCCTCGTGCTTCAGGGCGTTCTCGGACTCTTCGGCTACGAGATCATGCATCTCTTCGAGAAGTGGATGTCGATCGTGCTCGGTCTCATGTTCCTCGTGATCACGGTCAAGATCGTCCAGGTCGGCGACTTCCACGTGGCGGCCAGTGCTCACGGCGGCGCCTTCGTCGGCGGCTTCCTCCTGATGGCCACGATCGCGGCGAGCTTCGTCGTCTCCTGGGCGGCCTACGCGTCGGACTACAGCCGCTACATGAAGCCGGACACCTCGCGCATGGCGATCTTCTGGCTGACCCTTGCCGGAGTATCCCTCTCGTCCATCTGGATCGAGATCCTGGGGCTCGCGGCCGCAGGTATCGTCGTGAACGACACCTCCGCGGGCATCCAGAAGCTCGTGGGCGGAGGCGCCTTGGGCGTGATCGCCATGCTGGCGATCGTCATCGGCACGGTCGCGGTCAACGCCATGAACGACTACTCCGGTTCGCTGGCGCTGCAGGCGACGGGTGCCCGCGTCAGGAGACCATACGTGGCAGTCGTGGTCACGGTCGTGGCGTTCGTCCTGACCCTCTGGCTGCACCAGGGGACGTTTGCCACGAAGTTCACCAATCTCGTGCTGTTCATCAGCTACTGGATCCCGCCGTTCGTGGCCGTCCAGATGGTGGACTGGTGGCGCCGTCACGGCCGGCCGGACGTCACCCACCTCGTCAGGAGTGACCTCCTGCGCCCCGGCTGGGACGCTCTCACCGCCATGTTGATCGGCTTCGTGGTCGCGATACCGTTCATGGACACCTCGCTCTACATCGGCTACGCATCGTCGCACTGGCTGCAGTACGGGGATATCGCCTACGTCGTCGCCTTCGTCGTCGGGGGCGCCGTGTACGCCGTGCTGCGCAGGTTGATCACCAAGTCCAACCATGAGACCGAGGGTGTGGCGCCCCCGCTGACCGAACTGGCGGGAGGGAAGGCCACAGCCGCAGATGACGCGCCCGCGAGCGTCTAGCTCGCCGACCGTTGCGAGGGAGGCCTGTGGGGACAGTATCGAGAGCGCAGGCGGTGAGGTCAGATGCTCGATGTGAACGCGACGCAGCACTTTGTCGCTGACGACAAGTGGCGAGGCGGCAACGCAGCCGTCGCGCTACTGACCTTCGATGTCGACGGCGATACGCCCTTGCTCGCCGAGGATGCACACTACGAACACCATCTCTCGACGATGTCGCACGGTGCCTACGGACCGAAGGTCGGCATCTTCCGCATCATCGAGATGCTCGCGCGCCGCGAGAAGCCGGCCACGTTCTTCTTCCCCGGACTCACGGCGGAGCGCTATCCGCGGTCCATCGAAGCCGTGCTGGAGGCTGGTCACGAGGTGGCTCTCCACGGGTACACGCACAGGTCACCTGTGTACAACACGCCTGAGGTACAGGTAGAAGAGCTCGAACGCGGGCTCGGCGCCCTCGCCGAGCACGGGGCGAAGCCGATCGGCTATCGGGCGCCGATGTGGTCGACGGCGAGGACGACGATGGAGTCACTGGGCAAGTACGGTCTGGCCTATGACTCGTCGATGTTCGACGACGATCGCCCCTATGTGCTGGAGACACCCAGCGGACGGATCGCCGAGCTGCCGATCCACTGGGCTCTCGACGACTGGGAGCAGTACATCTACGTCCCCGATCCCGACTT
This sequence comes from Thermoleophilia bacterium, assembly GCA_017882325.1. Taxonomy (GTDB): domain Bacteria; phylum Actinomycetota; class Thermoleophilia; order UBA2241; family UBA2241; genus CAIXSE01. Next base: position 2,672 of record JADGPQ010000198.1, on the reverse strand, counting down.
CGGTCACATCATCAATCGGCCGAGCCAGGTCGCCGAGCTCTGGATCGAGGAGCTGGACGCCATGCGTGAGACCAACTCGCTCTGCATCCTCACGTGCCACCCCTTCGCCAGCGGCCGTCCATCGCGGCTTCGGGCGATCGAGCGCTTCATCGAGTTTGCCGAGTCGTGCGGCGACGTGGCGTTCTCGCGCGCCGACGCTGTGGCCGAGGCTGTCCTGGCCTCACGGGTGACGAGCAGCGTTGACCCATGATGGTCGCGCGTTTCTGCACGGCCGGTCATGACCCGGGCCTACGATCGGAGGAAGAGCGATGACGAGCTCGACGACGGGAGGCGCACCTCTCGTGCGCCAGTTCAACTCGCATGGCTCTCTGAAGAAGGTCCTGCTGTGTCCGCCTGGTTACTATGAGGAGCTCACGATCAGCGAGATCGCACAGCGCAGCGTCGAAGCCGGCGACAAGGTCGATCTCCCGCTTGCCAGGACGATGCACGCTGAGCTGGTCGATGCGCTCGTGAGCGCCGGCGTGAGCATCTTCTGGGAAGAAGCACAGCCCGAGCACCATTGGCAGGTCTACACCCGCGACTTTGGTGTCAACACGCCTGCCGGGCCGCTGATCGGCAAGTTCAGATACGAGGCTCGCTGGGGCGACGAAGAGTACGCCATCTCGGCGTTCGACGGCTTGGGCATCCAGACCTGTGGCCGCGTGACGCGCGGTGCGGTCGAAGGTGGGGACAGCTGGATGCTCGACGAGAAGACCCTGGTGATCGGCGCGGGCAACCGTTCGACGATCCCCGGGATCGAGAACGCCGCCGAGATCATGAAGCCGCTCGGCGTCGACGTCATGCCGGTCGAGTTCCTCGCCAAGTGGAACCACCTCGACATGATCTTCTCGGTCATCGCAGAGCGCGCATGCCTCTACTGTCGCGAAGGTCTGCCGGAGGAGTTCGTCGCGTACCTCAGGCACCGGGATTGGAGACTGATCGAGGTACCCCTCGACGAGGTCATGAAGACCGGCTGCAACGTGCTCGCCCTCGGCGATGCCAGGATACTGTCCTTCGCCGAGAATGGGATCGTGAACCGGATGCTCGAGGCGGAGGGATTCACCGTCTATGCACCCCACCTGCGCGAGTTCACGAAGATGGGTGGCGGTCCGCACTGCCTCACGTTCGAGATCCAAAGGGACAGATAGCGAGCTTGGGCTCGAGGGCTCGGGATGCCGAGCGCTCGACGACACTGCGGAGGCAAAGCTCATGATCGACTTGCTGATTCGAGATGCCAGGATCGCGGGGAGCCTCGATCCGGCGCCCGTCGACGTGCATGTCGATGGGGGCGTCATCCTGGAGATAGTCCCGGCATCCGCGGAGCTCGCCCCCGCGAGGACAGTCGTCGAGGCGAGGGGGGCCTTGCTCTCCGCCCCGTACGTCGAACCGCACATCCATCTCGATACCGCCCTCACCGCTGGTGAGCCGCGTTGGAACGAGAGCGGTACCCTCTGGGAGGGCATCGCCTGCTGGAGCGAGCGGAAGGCCTTGCTCAGCCGGCAGGATGTGATCGATCGCGCCGAGGAGATCCTGCGCTGGCAGGTCGCCAACGGCGTGCTCTTCGTGCGCAGTCACGTGGACATCACGGACCCGAAGCTGGAGGCCCTCAACGCGCTCCTCGAGGTCCGCGACCGCGTCCGGGAGGTCGTCGAGCTGCAGATCGTCGCATTCCCCCAGGAGGGCATCTGCTCCTTTCCGGATGGCGAGAAGCTCATCGAGGAGGCGGCGCGACGGGGGGTCGACGTGGTCGGCGCGATCCCCCATTTCGAGGACACGAGGGAGGACGGGGTCAGGTCGGTCGAGATCGCCATCGACGTGGCAGTCCGCCACGGGCTGCTGGTCGACGCACACTGCGACGAGATCGACGACGAACAGTCCAGGTTCATCGAGGTACTTGCGACCCAGGCCCTGCGTACCGGACTTCGCGAGAAGGTGACGGCCAGCCACGCAACCGCGATGGGCTCCTACAACGCGGCCTACAGCTACAAGCTGCAGCGCCTGCTGCACCGCTCGGGCATCAACCTCGTGTGCAACCCGCTCGTCAATCTCCATCTGCAGGGGCGCTTCGACGGCTATCCCAAGCGTCGCGGTCTGCTGCAGGCCAAGGAGATGCTTGGCGCCGGCGTGAACCTCGCCTTCGGCCATGACGACATCATGGATCCCTGGTACCCGCTCGGCACCGGCAACTCGATCCAGGTGGCGCTCGTCGGAGCGCACGCGACGCAGCTGACCGCTCCTTCAGAGGTCGAGGAGTGCTTCCGCATGGTGACCGACCGCGCCGCGGCAGCGCTGTGCCTGGGCGAGCGCTACGGCATCGTGCGCGGGCGCCCGGCGAGCTTCATGCTGCTACCCGCCCTCAGCCCCTTCGACGCCGTGCGCCGCCAGGTGCGCCCATCGCACGTCGTCGCTCACGGCCGGCTGGTCGCCTCCACGCCGCCTGCGGCGACGAAGCTCGACTGGCCCGGCCGTGATACGGAGCTCGTCGACCACATTCGCGTGCGCGACGCCGCCGGTGCCACCTGGCGCGGCGGCGACGCGTGATCGACTTGACCTCCCGAAATCCGTCCGCTCTGAGGAGGCGTCGTGCGGACCCAGTTGGGGGAGTCAGGCCATACGCCGCAGGCGCAGTTGCC
>JADGPQ010000197.1 GCA_017882325.1 Thermoleophilia bacterium | reverse complement strand
CCGGCGCCCGCTTGCGCGCCCGCGACCGCACCGGACTGGGCCGCGCCGCCGGCCACGTCCCGCAGCCGCCGCCGCAGGCTGCGGAACTCGTACTTCTCGAAAACGGCGTCGACGCTCTCCACGGGCAGCACATAGCCGCCGCGCGCCACCAGTTCTACGAGATCCTCGTCGAGCGGCACGTCGAGCACCATCGTCGCCAAGCGTTTGGAGAGACGCGCGCTGCCTTCGTGCTCGGCCAGCAACGCGCGCCGCTTCTCGCTCTTGACCTCGTCCAGGCGCTCGTACAGCGCCTCTATGCTGCCGAACTGCTGCAGCAGCGCCGCCGCCGTCTTCTCGCCCACGCCGGGCACGCCGGGGATATTGTCGCTCGTGTCGCCCTTGAGCCCGATGTAGTCGGGGATGGCGGCAGGCGAGACGCCGAAGCGCTCCAGCACGGCCGCCGGCGTGTACACCTTGACGTCGGTGATGCCGCGCCCGGTGCTCATCACCCAGATGTCGTCGTCCACGACCTGCATCGCGTCACGGTCGCCGGTGACCACGAACGAACCCACGCCCTGCCGCTTGGCCTCTTCCGCCAGCGTGCCGAGGATGTCGTCGGCCTCGAAGCCCGGCTTCACCAGGTTGATGCTGCCGAACGCCTCGACGAGCTCGGGAAAGCGGCTCCACTGCTGCGACAGACTCTCCGGCATGTGCGGTCGCTGCGCCTTGTACGCTCCGAACTCCTCGTGACGGAAGGTCTTCTCGCGTGCGTCCCAGGCGACGACGATGCTCGCCGGGCGATACTCGGTGACGATCTTGAGCAACATCTGGCTGAGCCCGTAGATGGCGTTGGTGGGAAAGCCTTCGCGCGTGGTGATGCTTTCGGGCAGTGCGAAGAAAGCCCGGTAGGCAAGACTGCTGCCGTCGAGCAGGAAGAGGCGATTCTCGAGGGCTGGATCGGCCACGGTGTCTCCTTGGTCGGACCGATTCTAACCGGTCGACCACCAACGGCGGCACGACGGGCCGCTGTCACGCGGCCGGAGCGTCTCGCGCCGGGGTTCAGGGAGTCGCAGCCCCGCGTCGTCGGGCGCGTCTTTGACGATCAGGACGGCGACGGCCAACCGGCCCTTCCTCAGGACTCTGCTGCCGGCCGCATCTCGTTCAGCACGAGCCGGTAGAGCCCGAGGCTGTTGACCGCTTCCATGAACTGCGTGAAATCGACCGGCTTGTGGATGTGGCTGTTGGCGCCCAGGTCGGAGATCCTCGCAAGATCGCTCTCGACGTTGGACGAGTTGAGGATGACCAGTGGCGCGTGGGCAGGCCGCCGCAGACGGCGAGCCCGCGGTCACCGGCTACGGACTCTTCTTCCTCAGATTCTCGTCGTCCACGTGCCCCCCATCTCTAGTCTCTGCGCTTCACAAGCAAGACATGAGTGCCCAACGGGCCGCAGGTGAATTGCACCGCATCACACAGCGCGCGCATGAAGTGGATGCCGCGGCCGCTGATCTCCAGCGCTTCGGGCAAGCAGATGGGCGTGGCGTCAAAGCCGCCCCCGCCGTCCGCGATCTCGACGGCCACCTCGTCGTCGTAGCAGAAGAATCGCACGCGGATGTCGTCGTCGGCGCCGTGGGGAGAGCCGTGCAACAAGGCGTTGGTGAGTGCCTCGGCAACGGCCACACTGAACTCAAACAGGTCGGCCCTGCCCAGTCCGGCGACCTCCGCGAACGCCGTGACGCGGCGGCGCGCGACAGGGAGAGCACGTGCGCTCGCCGCGAAGGTGAACTCGTGCTCCCACAGCGCCTTGGGCGGCAGGACGACCGGCGCGTCGCCGGGGCCCAACTTGTGTGACGGGTGCGGCAGCGGCGAGCGCACGAGGCCGGCTTCCGCAAGCACCGCCTTGGCCTCCGGCTCCTCGACGGCGACCACGAACTCTCCGCCCTCGCGGTGGACACTCTCCGCGGCCTCCTGCAGAACGATCAGCTGCTCGCAGCCGATCGTGGAGCCGGGATTCAGGTCGAGGACGATGTCGGACGCGCCGGACGCCCGACAGAGCTCCAGCTCAACGCGCAGATCGTCGGCCAGGTCGCCGTCGGAGCCGCCGCCCCACCGCACCACGCAGACCCCGCCGCGGAATTCGGTCGACACGTGGTTACCCGCCTTTTGCGCTCGATGCTCTGCGTCAGGCATCCGCCGACTGATGCGCATCGCTGTCGTAGGTCACCGGTGGCTCGAAGCGGCAGTCCTCCTGTCCGGGCCAGCCGCCGAACGGGTAGGTGCAGTGCATCTTGTGGAGCTGTTCGCCGACGTCGTCGAAGCGCCCGTGGATGCGTTCCACAGTCTCGTCGGTCATGGTGAACGAACGTACGCCGTCGAGGAACGCCTGGCGCAGCGCGTCCATGCGCAGCTCGAGCTCATCGAACTCGGCCCGCCACGCGTCCACGTCGCCGGGCCCGGGGTTTCTCAGATTGCGAGTCTCGCTCATGGCTCCTCCGGATCCATCGTGCAGCTCTTCACGGCTCATACCCGACCCTCCTGCTTCACAACCGCCTCCTCGAGGCCGTTCGCGCGGTAGACTGCGTGCCGATGGGGCCGCCGCTGGAGCGGCGGCGGGATCGGCACGAGGAGGCGTCATGGGTTCACGGGAGTTCGCGCGCGGCCGGCGCGTCGTGGCGCGGCTGCCGCACGGCGGCGACTTGCTGGCGGAGATCACCGCCATCGCCGACGAGCACGGCATGGCCACGGCCGAGCTGCGCGCCATCGGCGCACTCAGCGAGGCGCGCCTGGCGTTCTACGACCAGGCGACCAAGACGTACGGCGAGTTCGACGTGCCGGGCACCGTCGAGCTGTTGAGCCTGCTCGGCAACGTCTCGCGCCGCGACGGCAGCACCGCCGTGCACGCCCACGCCACGCTCGCCGGCCACGACGGCGCCTGCGTCGGCGGCCACGTCGTCCCGGGCTGTCGCATCTTCGCCTGCGAACTCATCCTGCAGGAGCTGGTCGGCGAACCGCTCGAGCGCGGCTACGACGAGGTCACGGGCTTGCCGCTATGGCGCGGGCTGTAGCAGAAGGCAGGCGCAGGCGAAGCGCTGCTGCAGAGCAGGGCAGGTGGAAGAGGAGAAGGTGGTGTCGGAAGGGGGACTTGAACCCCCATGAGGTTAAACCCTCACTAGGCCCTCAACCTAGCGCGTCTACCAATTCCGCCATTCCGACACTGACCACTGAGGGAAGCAGAGTATAGGCGCGCCGGGGGCGGCTGGTCAACGCACCGCCGGAGCGGTAGCGGAGGCGCGGAGGACGGGGCTGAGAGTGACGGGCCGCCGGCTCCATGACGATGGGCGGGTCCGCTTTCGCAATACCCGCCCATCGGCGGCGCCCCCTTCAGTGCCTCTTGTTCGGCGAGGCTGTGGTCTGTTGAGACCGTGGCGCCGACAAAGTTCTTGTCGCGCCGAGTATAGGCCCGACCCGGCCGTGGTACAACGTTGTTTGCGCAGTGAAGAAGTCGCGTGGACGGGAGCGAACGTGAGCGCACGGATCCTGGTGGGCAGCTGCTCGTGGACTGACCCCACGCTCATCTCGAGCGGCCGGTTCTACCCGCCCGGCGTGAGCAGCGCCGAGGACCGCCTGCGTCACTACGCGCGGCAGTTCCCGATCGTCGAAGTCGACTCCACCTACTACGCGCCGCCGACGGCTCGCAACAGCGAGCTCTGGGCGGCGCGCACCCCGGACGGCTTCGTCTTCAACGTCAAGGCCTACGGCCTCCTGACGGGTCACCCGGCGCGCGTCGACCGCATGCCCGGATGGCTGCGCGAAGCGCTCCCGGCCGAGACGCTGGCCAAGAAGAACGCCTACCGCAAGGATCTCGCGCCGCACGCGCTGGATGGCCTGTGGGAGCTGCATCGCGCCGCGCTGGCGCCGCTCGCCGACGCCGGGAAGCTCGGCGCTGTGCTCTTCCAGTTCCCGCCCTGGTTCACGCGCACGGAGGCGAACGGCGAGTACCTGCGCGAGCTGCCCGGGCGGCTGCCGGGCTGGCCGCTGGCCGTCGAGTTCCGTGGCGGCGGCTGGATGGAGCCGGAGGCAGCCGCCGGCTCGCTGAGCATGCTGGAGGAAACGTGGCTCGCCTACGTGAGCGTCGACGAGCCCCAGGCTCCCCGCACCAGCACGCCGCCGGTCGCCGCGGCCACCGCGAGGCTCGCGATCGTCCGCCTCCACGGCCGCAACGCCGATACCTGGGACTCGCGCACCGGCGCCGCGTCGGACCGCTTCAAGTATCTCTACAGCGACACCGAGCTCGAGGAATGGGTGCCGCGCGTGCGCGAGCTCGCGCGCCAGGCGCAGGCCGTGCACGTCCTCTTCAACAACAACTACGAGGACTGGGGCATGCGCAACGCACGCCGCATGGCGCAACTGCTCGACGCCGAGGCTCCGGCGGGCGGGCAGGAGACGCTGGACCTCGCGCCCGGCTGAGCGCGGACGGGCCGACGGCGGGCGCCGGCTCAGGCCTCCGGCGCCGCCAGCAGCTCCCGCATCTGGGCGTCGACGGTAGCGCCCCAGCGCGCGAACTCGCTGAAGAACTTCTCGCACGGCACGATCTGCTCGGGCACGAAGACGCCCGGGCCGGTGATCTCGCCGCGGGCCATCATCCGGGCGACGATGGCCGGCGGGATGCCGGTGTCCACGTCGCCGCCGCCGGCGCCGTGCTCCTTGTGCGCCGGCACCGTGGCGCGCACGCGCCACTCCAGCCGGCGCCCGTCCTTGGTGCCGCGCACGACGCCGAGCAGGTAGTCGACGTCGTCGAGCACGACGTCGGTCGGCTTGGGGATCTGGCCGACGACCTTGAGCAGCACGTCGCGCGGGCGCACGTGGCAGCCGCCGATCTCGACCTCGTCGGTGCGCGTCATGCCGATGCGCGCGAGGAAGCGCATCTGTTCCGTGAACTCGGAGGGGAGCGACAGCTTGAAGGTCGCCGTGCGCAGGCCCTTGTCCTTCCAGGTGTGCCAGAAGGTGAAGGGCTCGGAGTGGATTGTGAAGTGCGCCTCGAGGATGCCGGCGGGCTCGCCGAAGTCGAGCTCTTCCGGCCCTTCGCCACCGGAGATGTCGGTGTGCCAGTGGCCGTCGATGAACTCGGGGGCGGTCACGCTGAACTCGTCGCAGAGCGTCTCCAGCGAGTACGGCACGACCCAGCCGTCGTAGTGGCTCCAGTCGGTGGCGTCGACGTTGCCGCAGAGGGCGTACGCCTCCTCGACGGTGTCGAGCCGGTCGGCGCCGTACTTGGCGAGGATGTTGGTGACGCCGGGAGCGCCGCCCATGGCGATGACGGCGGTGACGCCGGCCTTCTTGAACTCGGCGTCGAGCTCGACCTGCTG
>JADGPQ010000196.1 GCA_017882325.1 Thermoleophilia bacterium | reverse complement strand
GCAGATCTTCCTCGCGTCTCTCGCGGCCGCCGTCGTCCTCGCGCTCATCGCGAGACGCAAGGTTTCCCGAGCGGCATTTGGGCTGTTTACGGGGATGGGCGCCGCCTGCCTGCTCGTCGCGTTCTTGAACCGCCGCGGGCCGGGAGTGGTGGCCTGGCACGCCGCCACATCGGCGAGCGCTGAAGAGTATCCCGATCCCAGACCATGACTGGCCACGGGGCTCGCCTTGGCCGGCATCGGCATCGCGGCCTTCCTCTGGCGTCGGCGAGACCGTGCACGTGAGTGAACAACGCGGCAGCCGGGGCGCGGCCACGCCGAGGCTCAGTACTCGATGCCGGGCCGGGCCGCCACCCCGGCGTCGTAGTAGTGCTTGAGTGGCCGCATCTCGGTGACCAGGTCGGCCGCCGCCACAAGCTCTTCGGGCGCGCGGCGACCAGTCATGACGAGCTCCACGGCGGACGGTTTCGCGGCCATCATGGTGAGCACCCCGTCCACGGGGATCAGCTCGAAGAACACGGCCGTGATCAGCTCGTCCAGGACGACGAGGTCGTACTCGCCGCCGTCGACCAGCGCCCGAGCCTTCGCGAAGCCCGCGGCCGCCGCGGCGAGGTCCTCTTCCGAGGCCTCGCCCTTGAACACCCAGTGGTCAAGCCCGCATTGCTCGACCGGAACGCCGAGCTGCTTGAGCGTGACGATCTCGCCCCAGCTGGGATCGGACTTCATGAACTGCAGGACGGCCGGCCGCAGTCCTTGGCCGAGAGCGCGCAGCACCAAGCCCAGAGCGGCCGTCGTCTTGCCCTTGCCGTCGCCGGTGTAGATCTGCACGTAGCCGTCGCGCGCGTCAGTCATCGCTTCGCCTCGCGACGCGTCACTTCGTGTACTCGTAGAACCCGGCGCCGCTTTTGCGGCCCAGCTTGCCGGCCGCGACCAGCTCGTCGAGGATTTCCGCGGGCCGGTACTTGGCGTCGCTCAACTCACGCTCGAACGTCTCGAGCACGGCCTTCGTGGTGTCGAGACCGACGAGGTCGGCCAGCGCCAGAGGGCCCATGGGCCAATTGGTGCCGAGCTTCATCCCCGTGTCGATGTCGGCGGCGCTGGCCACGCCTTCAGCGAACGCCCGCGCCGCCTCGTTGATCATCGGGAACAGGATGCGGTTGACCACGAACCCGGGGGAGTCTGTGACGGTGATCGGCGTCTTGCCGACCGCCTCGGCGTAGGCGCGGGCCGTCGCCAGCGTCTTGTCGCCGGTCTCGATGCCTTTCACGACCTCGACGAGGGCCATGACGGGGACCGGGTTGAAGAAGTGGATGCCCACGAAACGCGCCGGATTGGTCACGAACGCGGCGAGCTTGGTGACGGAGAGGCTCGACGTGTTGGTCGCGATGATGGCGTCGTCGCGTATCGTGGCCGAGGCGCGCGCGAAGAGCTCCTCCTTGATAGCCACGACCTCCGGCGCCGCCTCGAGGAAGAGGTCGGCGTCGGCGCCGGCGGCGATGTCGGTGCTGGTCGTGATCCGCGCAAGGGCGGCGTCGCGCGCGGCGGTCTCCATCCTGCCCTTCCCGACGAGGCGCCCGAGTCCCCTCTCGATGCCGGCCATGCCACGCTCGATGAACTCGTCGGCCACGTCGATCATGACGACGTCGAGGCCGGCGACGGCCGACACCTGGGCGATTCCGGCGCCCATCTGGCCGGCACCGGCGACGAGCAGCTTCTTCACACTCACAGGGCCCTCCTTCTCAAGCGCGCGCGGGCCACGCGTGCGGCCTGCGTCACGACGATAATGCCTCCACGAAAGCGATGCTCATGCTACCGCAGGCGACGCGACGCAGCACTCGCCCACCACGCGCTCATGCGACAGGACTATCATGGTCCTGTTACCATGAGCCCATGGACGTTCCTCCCAAGATCATCAGCTGTGAGGTTCTGCGCAACGAGGTCGAGAGCGTGAACCCCGGGTACGAGGTCGAGTTCTTCGAGGGCGCGCTCCACGACTATCCGGACAGACTGCGCACGGCCGTGCAGGTGCGCATCGACGCGACGCCCGGCGAGCGCGACATCCTCCTCTGCTGCGGTCGTTGCAGCAACGGCACGGCCGGCCTGAAGGCCGGCCCGCACCGCCTCAAGCTCCCCGCCGTCGACGACTGTATCTCGTTGCTCCTCGGCTCGAAGCAGCGCTACCTCGAGGAGCACGGTCGCCAGCCCGGCACCTACTATTACACGCGCGGCTGGGTCGACTTCATCCGCGATCCCTACACGGAGTACCTGGAGATCGTGCCCAAGTATGGCGAGGAGAAGGCGGCCCGCGTGGCGAGGCTCATCATGGAGCACTACACGCGTCTCGCGGTGATAGAGACCCCGGGCGTGGCCGGCCTCGACGCAAAGCGAGAGTACCTCGAGACGGTGAGCAAGTTCTACGGCTTGCCGCTCGAGCACCTCGCCGGCTCGCTGCGCTTCCTCGAGAAGCTCATGAGTGGTCCGCACGACGACGAGTTCCTCATCGTCGAGCCCGGCGACGCGCTCGAAGAATCCCGCTTCTGGGCGCTGGCCCAGGCCTGAGCCAATGCGGCTCGCGGTCGTCCAGGTCCGCGACGTCCCCGCCGAGGTCCCGGCGCGCGCGGCCCACTGCATGCGAACACTGCAGACGTGCGCCGAGGCGAGGGCGGACCTCGTCCTCTTCCCCGAGCTCTACCTCGGTGGGTACGTGCTGGACCAGCGGCTCACTCTCAGGGCCGCGCAGACCGCGCGAGCCCTCGTCCGCCTGCAGGCGGCCGTCGACGAGCTCGGCATCAGCGCTGTCCTGGGGCTGCCGCTGCGTCAGGGCGCCGCGCTGCTGAACGGCGTCGCCGTGCTCGGCCCCGGCGCACCGGCCCGCTTCTACGGCAAGACGCACCTCTTTCAAGCCGAGAAGGAGTGGTTCGCGCCCGGTCACGATCTCTGGCAGGGCGAGATCGCCGGCTGGCCCTGCGGCCTCGTCGTCTGCTACGAGCTCGGCTTCCCGGAGGTCGCCCGCGCCCTCGCCCTGCGCGGCGCGCGCCTGCTCCTCGCGCCGGCGGCCTTTGCCGCCCGTCGCGAGCACATCTGGCGCGCGGCCACCGTGGCCCGGGCGATCGAGAACGGCTGTTACCTGGCGGCCGCGAACCATGCAGGGCCCGGCGCCGGCGGCGAGTTCCTCGGAGCGAGCCGCATCGTGGATCCACGCGGATCCGTGGTCGCAGCCGCGGACGCCGGCGATGAGGTCGTGTACGCGGACCTCGACTCGTCGCTGATCGACGAGGTGCGAGGCGGAGACGGCGGCGGTCACACTTACTTCGCCGACCGCCGCCCCGAGCTCTACGGCGAGATCAGCCGGCCGACGGTGTAGCGCCGCCGCGCGACTTCTTGGCCGCCGGTTTCTTCGGCGCGGCCTTCTTGACCGCCGCCTTCTTCGCGGCCGGCTTCTTGGCGGCCGGCTTCGTCGCAGCCGCCGTCTTGGCGGCGGGCTTCTTGGCGGCGGGCCTGCGTGGCGCCGCCTTCCCGGCCGCGGGCTCCTTGGCCATAGCCTCGTCAGCGGCCGGCTCATCCGCCGGCGGCTCGGCGGCCTGCCGCGGCTGCGCCGCCGGCGCCTCGCCCGCAAGGCGCACGGCCTGCGCGTACCCGAGCTGCATCTGCGCCAGCGTGGAGCGCAAGTCGCGGGTGCTCCCCTTTGCCTGCTCGCGCTCCACGACCTCGAGGTTGGCGCGGAGGAGCTCGATGGCCAGCCGCGCATCGCCGAGGTCGCGGAGCTCGCGGGTCTCGTCCGTGAGTCCCATCTTCTGGTAACCGAAAGTCACGAGACTGATCATCATCTCGTAGGCGAGATCGAAGGCGTGCAGGCTCTTCAGCTGCTCGCGGATCGCGCGGGCGCGCTCTTCTTCCGTCGGCGCGCCGGCGCCGCGCTGCTCGTCGCTCATGCCGGATCCTCCTGCATATCTGCGGTTTGTGGGAGAGAGGTCGCGTGCGCTCTCCGCACCGTGCCGGCGAACACCTCGGACAAGGTCTCACCCTCGAGGTGAGCCTTGACCTGCTGCTGGGCGCCATTTCCCTCACGCAGCATGCGTTCGACGCCGTCGAGGTGAGGCGCGAGCCCCAGGGCCTCGGCCTGCGGAGACGAGATCTCGACCAGATGGCGGATGGCGTCGGCGGCGGTCATCTCCTCCCCCATCGCCCAGTCCACCAGCTTGCCGTCCATGCCGTACCTGATGGCCCGCCAGAGGTTCTCCTCGATGTAGCGCGTCGGGAGGATGGGCAGCGGCATGCCCTCGTCGTAGACGCGCGCCAGATGGGCGATGACACCCACGGTGAGCGACGAGATGGCGAGGCTCTGCCAAGCTTCGGCTTGGGCGTCGCAGATACGGACCTCGACGGTGCCGAAGCGGTGATGCGGACGCACCGCCCACCAGATCTGGGTGAACTCCTGGATACAGTTGGTGTCGATGAGTTCCTCGTAGAAGGCGCGATGCTCCGCCCACGTGCCGAAGACGTCCGGGATGCCGCAGCGCGGGAACATGCGCACGAAGGTCTGCGTGCGCGCCGAATGCAGCTGCGTCCACACACCCTCGATGAACGGCGAGTTGGCCGACAGGGCAAGAAGGTGAGGCAGGTACGTGCGCAGCGCGTCGCAGACGGCCACCGCGCGGTCGCAGCCGCGCACGCCGACGTGCACGTGCGCCGCCCAGGTGTTGTTGCGCCAGGCGACGTATTTGAGCCTGTCCTCGACAAGACGGTAGTGGGGCGTGTCGATGATCTGCTGGTCTTTCCAGGCGGAGAAGGGGTGCGTGCCCGTGGCGCCGAGGGCATAGCCCTCGCGGTCTGCGAGGGCGAACAGCTCGGCGCGGTTGAGCAGCATCTGCTTCGCCGCCTGCCCGAAGTGCAGGGTGCGCGGCGTAGACACCTCGATCTCAGAGCGGAGCAGTTCGCCGGCAATACGCTCGCGCAGGCGCTCGTTCGCGGCGTCGCGCAGGGCCTCGAACCCGGGAGTTAGCTCCAGGGTCTCGGGGTCGAGGACGTGAAACTCCTCTTCGAGACCCAAGTCGAAGTCGAGGGCATTCTCGAAGCGAGCCTCGACCTCCTCGAAGTATGCGTCGTGGTCGGCTGCCATGCGTCCTCAACTCTACCGAATGGGGGCGCGCTTCACACCTGCGACCCTGCCGCGGAAACGCTCGCTGGCGCTTCGAAGACAAGAGAAGGGGCGGCCGCGCTCCCGCGCGGCCGCCCCTTGAGAGCGTGATTCTGCGGCGCAGGGGATGTCAGCCCACCCCGAGGATGGTCTTGGCCGTGGCCACCGCCTCGATGGCGTCTTCGGCGTAGCCGTCGGCGCCGATCTCGTCGGCCCAGGCGCGGGTCGT
>JADGPQ010000195.1 GCA_017882325.1 Thermoleophilia bacterium | reverse complement strand
CGGCCTCAAGGTGTTTGGCGGCCGCGGCGCGCTCGGTGAAGCGGCCGGTCGACTCGATGACGACGTCGGCGCCGAGCTCCTTCCAGGGCAGCCTGGCGGGGTCGGTCTCGCTGATTACGCGGACGCGCTTGCCGTCGATGACCAGGGCCTCGTCTTCCACCTCGACGGTGCCGGGGAAGACGCCGTGAACGGAGTCGTACCTAAACAGATGGCCCAGAGTCTTCGCATCCGTGAGATCGTTGATCGCCACGAACTCCATGTCGGCGCCCTGCTTGAGCGCCGCGCGGATGACGAGCCTGCCGATGCGGCCGAAGCCGTTGACGCCTACTCTCACACTCATCTCACCCTCCCGATCGGATAGTTCGCAAGCCTACCAGAGCGAGCCCCCGTCGGGGGCGTGGCCTCAAAGCGGCTCGGGCGGCCCGGGACGCGCCAAGGTCGGGATGCGGCCCAAGAAGATGTTGCCCGTACGCCCGTCGATGGACAACCATGCGCCCGCATCCAATTCGTCCCCGGCCAGGCGCGCCGATCCCTCGCGCTCGATGACCTCCAGGTCCATGCAGTCGACCACGGCGGTCTTGCCCAGGCGCTTGGCCGTCACGGCGGCATGCGACGTGGCGCCGCCGCGAGCCGTGAGGATGGCGCTGACCCGGGCGATCATGGCGATGTCTTCGGGCACCGTGTCCGGCCGCAGCAGCACGATGTTCTCGGCGGGCGCTTCGGCCAGCAACCGGTCGATCTGCTCGGCATTGACCGCGACACGCCCCGAGTAGGCGCCCCCGGCCACGCCCATGCCCACCGCCGCGGGAGGTCCGTAGCTGGGTGAGGACGTGTCGAAATAGGCCGCATCCTTGGCCTGCTCCTGGACGACGCCTCTCTTCTGTAGCACGTACAGATCCCCGGCGGCCGGCGACTCGAAGGTGAACTCGATCTCCTGCGGATCGAAATCCCGCTCCACGACCAGCTCGCGAGCCACCGTCAAGAGCTCCTCATAGACCTCGGGGTAGTCCCGTTCCAGGGAGTGCTCCGTGCCCCGGTAGGTGGAGCTGCCGAGCCGCTGCGCTTCTGAGATCGGCAGCGGGAACACCAGCCCGCCGACCAGGTCCTCGCCCTGGCTACGCACGGCGAAGTCGCCGAACAGGCGCACTTGGCGGCTGTACGGCTCGAACGGGTTGTGTGTGAAAGTCACCCCGGATCCCGATTCGCGGCTGAGGTTGCCGAAGACCATGCGCTGCACCACCACAGCCGTGCCCCACTCCTCGGCGACGCCCGTATACTGGCGGTAGAGTCGGGCGTGCACCGCGTCCCACGACTCGAGCACCTTGAGGATACAGGCGACGACCTGGTCGAAGGGGTCGTCGACGAAGACGACGCCCTCCTCGCCAGCCCGCAGCTTGTAGGCGAAGGCGACCTCGCGCATCTGCGCAGCCGTGAAATCGAGTTTCTGCTCTACGCCGTAACGGCTCTTGAACTCGGCGATGATGGCGTCGAAGAAGTCCCGGTCGATGCCATCAGACATGGCCCACGTCTGCAGGAAGCGCCGGTAGCTGTCCCAGGCGGCCCATCCGAGCCGCGGTTCCGCCGCCAGCGCCTCCGCCAGCTGGTCGTTGAGGCCCACGTTGACGAAGGTGGTCATGAGACCGGGCATGGACATGGCCGCCCCGGAGCGGATGGACAGCAGCAGCGGGCGCGCCTGGTCGCCCAGTCGCGAGCCGGATTGCCTCTCCATCTGACCCAGAGCCTGCCGGACGCGCTGGACGGTGTCGGCGTAGAGGGGACGGTACGACATGGCGGGCATGGCGCCGAACAGCTCGGTCGTCAGAATGAACCCCTCGGGCACGCGGAGCCCATACGACGCCATCTCTTTGAGACCAAGGCCTTTGTAGCCAAGGCTGAGCTGGTCGTCGGTGACGGCCTTGGGCTTGTGGATGGGCGACACGAGCCGCTCGGGGTCGTAGTTCATCATGCGCGTGAGCGCCTGCACGCCGAGACGCCCGTTGAGCATCGCGATCTGCCGCAGGGCAGCGGCCGCGTAGCGGTCGAGCACCTGCATGCC
This sequence comes from Thermoleophilia bacterium, assembly GCA_017882325.1. Taxonomy (GTDB): domain Bacteria; phylum Actinomycetota; class Thermoleophilia; order UBA2241; family UBA2241; genus CAIXSE01. The sequence continues at coordinate 3,313 of JADGPQ010000195.1, read as the reverse complement.
GAGAGCCGACACAAGGACCTCGCGCAGGACCATCTCGGCGACCGCGTCCACCGACATGCCGCGCGCCTCGCACTGGCGGGGGTCGTTAGTCAGCACGGCATGGAGCACCTGGTCGTGGCTGAGGATCGACGTGGTCGAGAGCTCGGTCACACTGCTCACGAGGAACTGGAAGACGTTCTGGTACTGGCCGAACGTGAAGTTGCGGCTGCTGAAACTGGCGTCGAGCAGGGCCAGGTTGGCGCCGAGGGCGCGCGAATCGACTCCGTCGATCGACAGCGCCCTCTCGAAGCGCCCGATGGCGGTGCCCATGCGGCGCAGCGAAGCCCGGGTCACGTACGACTCCATGCCCTCCTCCACGAGATCTTCGAGGAGCCGGTCGACCAGGTTCTCCACACGGAATGACAGGCCCAGCGCGTCGAACTTGGGCTCGCTGTAGTTGCCGTAGATCGAGGGGATGCCGGCGGCGATGTGCCGTTTCTGATAGATGTTCTCGGTCGCCGTCGACGGCGTCGAGCTGAGGATGATGGCTTTCAGGTCCTGGAGCACGTTGAGTGCCGCGTCGAGCAGGCGATCCCGGGCCGCCCGGAGCGGGCGGGCCTGCCACGCGGCCAGGGCGCGCGCGAAGTTCGAACGAACCTTCGCCTCGAGCTGCCGGTGCCGGCCGACCGCTGCACCCACATCGTCGGCCGACAAGGAATACTTGTGCGCGACCAGCTGGTAGGTGCGCACCAGAAGCGCGATCCGGCGCCGGTCCGTGTCGGCACCCGTCCCATCGCCGGCCGCGGCGCCCGCAGTGCCCAGCAGGTCCAACTGGGCCTCGAGCTCGGTCGGGGTCAGCGTGAGAAGCCGGTCCAGAAGTACATCGATCCGCGGCGCGGCAAGCTGCGTCTGAAGGGCCAGGAGCGTGGCGTGGGGGCCACTCGCCCACTCCGGCTCGCCACACACCAACTCCATTGTGTTGGCGGAGAGAAACGGCTCCAGCCCCAAGGGCTCGAGGGTCGCCCAGTAGTGGAGCACGGCGCGACAGAACGACACCATGCGATTCGACGACTCCGCGTGCAGCTGCTTGCGCAGGAAGTGCATGAGCGTGTCGCGGCGCCCGCAGATCTCGTCGATCTGCGTGGAGACGGCGCGCAGCTCTCCCTCCGCGCCGACTTCGTTGAAGTACACGGGCAACGTGCGAAGCAGCTGCTTGGCGACGAAGTAGATGGGGCGGATGTCGGCGTCCAGGAAACGCGTGACGTCGCGCTGGAAGAGATCGGTGTCGGCGATGAAGACGCCGCCCAGGCGCAACTGGACGTTGAGAGCCGCCGCCAGGCGCTCGTAGAGCGCGGGATTCGACTCGATGATGTGCATCCAGCAGCGGATCTTGGGCAGGTGGTAGGGATTGACAACGGTCTCCCACTCGTCGGTCGCTCCGCTGATCTCGGGATACTGGAATTTCCAGTAGAGGATGTCGGCGATGAGATGGTCGACCGCCTTGACGTTGCCGGACTCGCCGATGGCTACGCCGATGGCCTCGTAGCACTTGAAGCGCATAAGAAGGAACTGGTTGTCGCGGTCGCGGAAGAACATGGTGAGGCGGCTGAGGATCGTCTCGACGTCCAGGTGCCGGTCCGGGTGGAGCAGCTGTTTGACGACGCCCAGAAGGTCGGCCATGACCTCGTTCTGGCGATAGCCCAGCGTGTCGTCTTTGAGGAAGTAGAGGCACACCGCGAAGCGGTCCTCGAGATTCTCCACCTGGAACAACTGGCCGATCGCGCGCCCGAGGACGTCGGAGAGCACGGGGTGCTGATCCGCTGAGAGTAGCCCGTCGTCGGACGCTTTGCCGGCCGCGCGGATCAGCGCCGAGAGACGCTCGCCGGCGAGAAAGGCGAAGCGCTCGGCGATGGCCGAGGGATCGGTGAGGCCGGCCCCTTGTGCCAGCGCCCACGCGGGGACATCGAGGCGCTCCTCCACTCGGCGATAGCCAAGGAGCAGCACGCGGCGGTAGAGGTCGAAGAAGACCGGCGCCGGCGCCGGCCGCCGGCCTGCATGCGCGACAAGGTCGCGCAGCAGCGCGTCGCGCTCGAGAAAGGCGACGGGCTGCAGGGGCAGCAACCGGACCAGCGACTCGCCGATCATCTTCAGACTGTCGTCGTAAGCCGCGCCGTGCGGTCCGTTCAGGGCGTCCGTACACCACTGGAGGAGTCCGCGCAACAGGAGTGAGGACTGCTCTGCGCTCAGAGGCGCCTCGAGCAGTCCGAGCACCAGTTCCGCGAGCAGTCCGAACAGGCGGGAGCGGTCCTCGGAACGCTCGAAATAGGGCCAGTTGCGGAGGAGCGTCGTCTGGAAACCCTCGACGAGCATGTCGGCGTTGCGGAAGGTGTGGAAGTACTCCCCCATGGTCTCGGTGAGGGAGGCGCGCACGCCGTGGAGTCCCTCCACCGCCTCAACGAGCGGCGCGTAGCGCTCGGGGATGACGACCGTCTGCGCAGTTCTGCCGATATTGGCGCGCAGGGCATCTGAATCGAAGGGTATCGGCGTGGTTCTCACGATGAGCTCAATGATACCTTGGCCGCCGCCGGCAATCGCCTCCGGCGGCGCGGGGACATGCCGTAATATGGGCATCGTCGAGCAACGCAGGGAAGGACCGCAGGCCATGGGTGTGCAACGAACGCTCGGTATCAACGGGTTGGGCCGCATCGGCAAGCTGGTGCTCTGGTATCACCTCGGGCGAGACGATTTCGACCGCCTCGTGCTCAACGTGGGCCGGCCGGTGGGGACGTCGCTGGAGGCGGTCGTCCAGTACATCGCCAAAGACAGCACCTACGGTCCTCTGCACCGTTTCCTTTTCGGGCAGTCAGGCGTGCGTGACATCCACGTGGTCGATGAGGAACGCGGGCTGATCAGCGCCCACGGCAAGGAGATCGTCGTGATGCGCGAGGCCCGCGACCCCAGGGACATCCCCTGGCGCGACCACGGCGTGTCCCTCGTCGTCGAATGCACCGGCACTTTCAGAGACCCATATGCCGAGCCGGACGTTTCCAGGGGGTCGCTCCGCGGCCACCTCGCCGCCGGAGCGCGCGTCGTTGTCCAGAGCTCCCCTTTCAAGAGCGGGCAGAAAGGCGTTCCACTCCCACGCGACGCGGCCATCCTCATCCATGGCATCAACGACTACCAGTTCGACCCGGCCACGCACAAGCTGATCTCCGCGGCGTCGTGCACGACCACGGCGCTGGCGCACATGATCCGCCCGCTGCTGGAGCGCGACCTCACGCGCAACATGATCACCGCTGGCATGAGCACGGTGCACGCGGTCACCAACTCGCAG
>JADGPQ010000041.1 GCA_017882325.1 Thermoleophilia bacterium | reverse complement strand
GGTGACGCTCGTCAACGATGTCGCCAAGGTGTTCCCGGCCGACTACGCCACGAAGGTCGGCCTGAAGGCGTTCTTCGAGAAGCCGGTCGGCACCGGCCCCTACATGGTCGACTCGTGGAAGCACGGCACGGCGATCACGCTGGTGAAGAACCCGAACTACTGGAACAAGTCCGGCTCGGGCAACTCGGCGACGGCGGGGTACGTCGATAGCATCAGCTTCCCGATCTACCGCGACATCGCCACCGAGTACCTAGCGTTTCAGAAGGGCAGCATCGACTACTCGCCGATCCCGCCGGGCAGCTTCATCGCGGCGCAGCACCTCCCCAACGTGCAGAACGGCAAGTGGACGTGCAAGGCCTATACGGACACGGGGGTCTACTTCTACGGCGTATCGTACAACAAGCCCCTCATGGGCGGCAGCGCCAACCTGCCCATCCGCGCGGCCCTCAACTACGCCGCCGACCGCGAGGCGATCAGCAACATCGTGAACCAGGGTGTCACCCTCCCGTCGGACGAGATCGTGCCCGTCAACATCCCGGGCTACAAGCCGGGGCTGAACCCCTACCCGACCGATCCCGCCAAGGCTCAGCCTGAGCTGGACAAGTTCACGGCCGCCGGCGGCAAGGTCCCGGCGAACATCCCGATCTGGTTCAACTCGGGCGCCGGCCACGACAAGATCGCCCAGGCGCTCGTCGCCGGCTGGACGAAGGCCATGCCGTCGCTCACGTTCAAGCTGAACGGCGTCGAGACCAATGCTTACTGGACCGGCCTCAGCGAGAACAAGCCTCCTGCGCTGTTCCGCATGGGCTGGGTCGCCGACTACCCGTCGATCGACAACTTCATCTATTTGTTTACGACCAAGGGCGGGAAGTACGGCAGCTACACCCAGTACAGCAACCCGCAGGTCGACAAGCTGTTCGCTCAGGCGCGTGCGACACTCGACGTCGCCCAGTCCTACAATCTCTACAACGAAGCGCAGAAGCTCATCCTCGCCGATGCGCCCGCCATCCCGCTCTACACGTATCGCGACGCGCGCATGACCAACAACCGAATCGGTGGGTTCACCTACAACGCGTTCGCCCTCACCGACATGTGGAAGCTCTGGGTCAAGTAGAGTAGAATCCACTCATCTGCGCGAGACGGCCCGCGGCACGCGCCGGGGGCCGTCTCGCGCATCCAATCCGCCGTAAGGTGGTGGCACGTGGCAAGATGGCGCTCCAGATGAAGGTCGGCAGATGACCTCCTACATCATCAGACGTCTGCTTCAGCTGGTCCTCGTGCTGTTCGGCGTCACCCTCATCACGTTCTCGATGCTCAAGCTCGTCCCCGGCGATCCGGCGGTGGCACTCGCCGGCAAAGGCGCGTCGCCTGATCGCATCGCTTACGTGCGCCACGAGCGCGGTCTCGACCGCCCCTTCTACGTGCAGTACTACAAGTACGTCGAGCGCCTTGCCCACGGCGATCTGGGCAACTCGCTGTACTCCGGCCGCCCGGTCGCGGAGCTGATCAGAGAGGCGGCGCCGGTGACCATCCAGCTGGCCATCGCCGCGGTGCTCATCGAGCTCCTGGGCATTCCCTTGGGCGTGTACTCGGCGCTGCGCCAGTACTCGTTCTGGGACACCACGCTGACCACCGGAGCGCTGATCATCTGGGGCATCCCCGTGTTCGTGCTCGGCTACTTCGCCATGTACATCTTCGGGCTGAAGCTCAACTGGTTCCCCATCGGCGGCGCCGGCCCCATGATCCTCTGGGTGGTCCCGGCCGGCTTTCAGAGCCTCAAGACGCTGGTCCTGCCGGCGCTCACCCTGGGACTCATCGAAGTGGCCTACATCTCGTACATGCAGCGCGCGTCGATGCTCGAGGTGATCCGCTCCGACTTCATCCGCACCGCCCGGGCCAAAGGCCTGAGCGAGCGCCAGGTCATCTGGGGCCACGGGTTCAAGAACGCCGTCATACCGGTGATGACCATCGCGGGCATCGACCTGGGCGCGCTCATCGGCGGCGCTATCATCACCGAGACGGTGTTCAACCGGCCCGGCGTCGGCCTGATGATCTACACCGCCATCAACCAGCGTGACATCGCGGTCATCGCCGGCGGCGTGCTGTTCGCCACGTTCTTCTTCATCTTCGCCAACCTTCTGGTCGACCTCGGCTACGCCTGGGTCGATCCCCGCGTGAGGCTGGAGGACTGATGCACGAAAGCGCTATTGAGCGGCACGCCGGCCGTGAGGCCTTGAGCGAGGCGGACTAGCCGGTGGCGAAGTGGGACTCCGTCAAGCCTGAGCGCGACTTATACGGCTCCAACCTCACCGAGACCCCTACCGTCGACGCCCGTCGCACCGAGGAGGTCGTCGAGGAGACCGTCGAGACCGGGGCCAAGCCGCTCGGCCTGTGGGCCGACACCTGGCGGCGCCTCAAGCGCAACAAGCTGGCTCTCGTGGGTCTCGGCATCATCATCGTCTTCCTCAGCATCGGCGTCGTCGAGACGGCCTTCTACCAGGCTCACTTGCACATACGCTCGAGCTCCGACACGCGAGCGAACTCGCACGTGGCCGGGTATCTCGCGCCGTATGACCCGAACGAGGTCAACTACGCTCTCTCGCCGCAGGGCGTCGGCTCACCGCCGTCCTGGAAGCATCCGTTCGGCACGGACTTCCTGGGGCGCGACGTCCTGTCCCGGGTGCTCATCGCCACCCGCATCGCGATGCTCGTCGGCATCATCGCCGTGGCCATCGCGCTCACCTTGGGCCTCCTGTTGGGCCCGATCTCGGGGTACTACGGTGGTGCCATCGACTCGGTGATCATGCGCATCGCCGACATCTTCTTCGCTTTCCCGTACATCCTGTTCGTGCTGCTTATCATGAGCGTCCTCGGTCAAGGCTTCCAGAATGTGTTCATCGCCATCGGCGTCCTTGGATGGGCGTCGTTCGCGCGCATCGTGCGCGGTCAGATCCTGAGCGTCAAATCGATGGAGTACGTGGAGGCGGCCCGCGCCCAGGGCGCCGGCGATGTCCGGATCATCTTCCGCCACGTGCTGCCCAACAGCATGGCGCCGGTGTACGTGGCCGTCGCCATGGCCATCGGGGGCGCCATCGTCACCGAGGCGGCGCTGAGCTACCTCGGCATCGGCGTCCAGCCGCCGGAATCCTCCTGGGGCCTCATGATCGCCGAGTCCGTCCAGTACCTCGCCTCGGGCAACTGGTGGTGGCTCCTGTTCCCGAGCCTCGCGCTCACGACGACCGTGTTCGGGTTCATCTCCTTCGGCAACGGCCTCCGCGACGCCACCGACCCCAAGCTCAAGGAATAGGCATGGCCGACCATCTCCTCGACGTCAAGGACCTCTCGACGTACTTCTTCACCCACGCAGGCGTGGTCAAGGCCGTGAACGGCGTCAGCTTCACGCTCGAACGCAACGAGACCATCGGCATCGTCGGCGAGTCTGGCTCCGGGAAGACCGTGGCGGCCATGTCGCTGTTGGGTCTCATTCCCGACCCGCCGGGCAAGGTGGTCGGGGGCACGCTGATGCTGGATCAGCGCGACCTGCGCACGCTGAGCGATGAGGAGATGCGCGCGGTGCGGGGGAACGACATCGCCATGATCTTCCAGGACCCCATGACCAGCCTGAATCCGGTCATGAAGGTCGGCAAGCAGGTCGCCGAGGCCATCGTCTTGCATCAGAAGAAGTCGAACAGCGAGGCCCGGCGCATGGCCATCGCGGCCCTCGCCCGCGTCGGCATCCCCGACGCCCCCAGGCGGGCCGAACAGTACCCGTTCGAGTTCTCGGGCGGCATGCGCCAGCGCGTCATGATAGCCATGGCCGTGAGCTCCAACCCCGACGTGCTGATCGCCGACGAGCCCACCACGGCGCTGGACGTCACCATCCAGGCGCAGATCATCGACGTGATCCGCGAGATGCAGTTCGAGTTCAACTCCGGGGTCATCCTCATCACCCACGACCTTGGCGTGATCGCCGAGATCGCCGACAAGGTGATGGTCATGTACGGCGGTCGCACCGTCGAGTACGCTCCGATCGACGAGATCTTCTACAACGCCCACCACCCGTACACGTGGGGGTTGCTTTCGTCGCTGCCGCGTCTTGACGCCAGCAAGAAGGTGCGACTCACGCCGATCGAGGGCCAGCCGCCGAACCTTCTGTTTCTGCCGGAGGGTTGCCCGTTCGTCGGTCGTTGTCCCCATGAGTTGCCGCAGTGCCGCGGCGAGTGGCCGGCCGAAGAGACCGTAGCGCCTGCACACGGCGTCCACTGCTGGATCCCCGTCGATCAGCGGCTCGCGCTTCGCGCGGAGCTGCCGCACTTCAAAGAGCCTGCCGCGTGAGCCTCCTCGAAGTCAGCGACCTCCGCAAGCACTTCCCCATCCGCACCGGTGTGCTCAAACGCACCACGGGCTGGGTGTACGCCGTCGATGGCGTCAGTTTCGATGTCGAGAAGGGCGAGACCATGGGCTTGGTGGGCGAGAGCGGCGGCGGCAAGTCCACCGTGGGCCGTGCCCTGCTGCGCCTCACGCCCGCCACCGGCGGCAACGTCACGTTCGAGGGCATCAACGTCATGAAGGCCTCGCGCGGCGAGATGCAGAAGCTCCGCAGCGACATGCAGATCGTCTTCCAGGACCCGTATGCGTCGCTCAACCCTCGCATGCGCGTCCGCGACATCGTCGGCGAGGGGCTCGTCATCCACGACGTCGGCACCGACGCCGAACGCAAGAAGCGCGTGGCTGAGCTGATGGACATCGTCGGCCTCAGCCCGGAGCAGGCCGAGCGATACCCGCACGAGTTCTCCGGCGGGCAGCGTCAGCGCATCGGCATCGCGCGGGCGCTGGCACTCAACCCCAAGCTCATCATCCTCGACGAGCCGGTGAGCGCTCTCGACGTGTCCATCCGCGCCCAGGTCCTCAACCTGCTCGAGGACCTGCAGGACGAGTTCGACCTCACCTACGTGTTCGTGTCGCACGACCTCTCGGTCGTCAAGCACATCTCCGACCGCGTCGCCGTGATGTACCTCGGCAAGCTCGTCGAGATCAGCGACAGCGCCGTCCTCTACGACTTTCCTCAGCACCCGTACACGGAGGCGCTGCTTTCGGCGGTGCCGATCCCCGATCCCCAGACCGAGCGTTCGCGCAAGCGCATCATGCTCGAGGGGGATGTCCCGAGCCCGGCCGACCCGCCCAAGGGCTGCGTGTTCCACCCGCGCTGCCCGCGCGCCCAGGAGATCTGCACCACGGCCATGCCGCGGCACGTGCCGACCCCCGGCGCCGACGCCGGCGAGCGTCACGAGGTCGCCTGCTACTTCCCGGCGCGCTTCAAGGATGGCCAACGCTTCGTTGCCGACGAGCCGTTCCGCGATGCGCTGCCGGAGGACCAGGCCTGAGGCGCTTGCGCAGCGTCCGCTCGTCTGCGCCGCCGATGTACCTGCTTCACCGCTCTTCCATCGTGCGCCTCGTCATTCTGGCCGGGGCCATGACGATGATCTGGGTCGCGCTGGCCGCCTGCGGCGCCTCCGGCGGCGCCACCGCGTCTCCCGCCGCCGACCGGGTGGTCGCGGTCGTCAACGGCCACCGGCTGCACGAGAGCGACGTCGCCCTCGTGCGCGCCGAGAAGCGGCTCGTGGGGCAGTCGGATGCGGCGCCGGCCGCCCTGAACGAGGCCATCGACCGCGAGCTCGTGCGCCAGGAGGCGGCGCGGCTCGGCGCGAGCGCAGACCTCGAGATCGTGCGCCAGCGCATGACCGACGTGACCGCTCAGCTCGGCGGTGCCGCGGCGCTGAAGACGTCTCTCGGACGCGCGGTGATGAGCGCTGCTCAGCTTCGGAGAAGCATCACCGACGGGGTCCTTCGCGAGGCGGCCCAGGACGCGAAGTTCCCCCGGGTCGTGGCCGACGAGAAGGCCGCGCACGCCTACTACGTGCGGCACCGCAGGGAAACGTTCACGCAGGCCGCAGCCGTGCACCTCGGGGCAATCCCTGTGCGCACTGAGATGGTCGCGGAGAACGCCCTGCGGAGGATCCGGCAGGGGCGCCCGTTCGCGGAGGTCGCGCGCCAGTTCTCCATCGATCCTGAGTCGAGGGACTCCGAGGGGGACCTTGGACTGCTGCTCGTGAGTTCGCTCCCGGGGCCCTTGCGGCAGGCCGCAACGTCAGCGAACCTGGGCGTGCTCGCCAAGCCCGTACAGGCCGGCGGCATCTGGTACGTGCTCGACGTCCTGGCCCGGCGTCCGGTGCGCCTCATCCCCTATGCGAAGGTCCGGGCACGCATCCAGGAGGAGCTCACGCGGGTGAAGCGGGCCACGGCCCTGAAGGCCTGGCTCGCGAAAGCGCGCAAGCAAGCGTCCATCCTGCAGAAGTAGGACGGAACCGGCTCTTGGGCCGGCGACCGGGCGGTTGCTATACTCGCCGGCAGACGTCTGGCTGAGGAGGCCTCCAGTGCGTAACGCTCTCATAGTCCTCGTCGTCGTGGCTCTGGTGCTCGTCGCCCTGGGCGCCGTCAACCACGGCTTGCTCTTCGACATCGACTTCGTCGCCGGCACCTGGACCGCGGTCTCGCTGTTCTGGGTCGCGGTCGTCACCGCCGGCGTCGTCTTCGTGACGGGGGTGGTCGCGGCGTTCCTCGCGCAAGCGAGCGCGGTCGCCACGCGACGTACGCTCGAGAAGGAGCTGCAGGGCACCTACGAGAGGCTGCGCGCCGCTGAGGCGAAGTTGCCGGGACCCGCGTCCGTGCAGGCCGTCGTCGTCGACGTCGCGCCCGGGGAACAGACGGCGGTCACCGGCCTGGTGCCCGCGTCCACGGCCGACGACACGGGCGCGGCCGTGAAGGCGATGCCGGAGGCCGAGACGGCCGTGGTCACCGCGGCGCCGGAGGCCGAGACGGCCGTGGTCACCGCGCCGCCGGAGGCGGAGACCGCGGTGAGCAGCCCGACGCACAAGGCCGAGACGGCCGCCGCTCCTGAGGCGCCGGCCGTGGACGTGGCGGACGCTCCGCCGCCCGCGGCGTCCTGACCGCGCCGGCCGGACCTCATCTGTCGCCCTGCCGCAGTACACTCGCGCGGTGAGGCAACCGTGATCGATAGCGAATCCTGGAGCATCGAGCCCGTCGCGTATGCCGACGTTCTGCGGCTTGCGGCGGAGCTCGGCGTGAGCGAGGTCATGGCGCAGCTCCTCGTGCGCCGCGGCTTCAGCGACGCCTCCGTGGCGCGGGCTTTTCTCCATCCCGACTACCTCGTCCACAACCCGTACCTCATGGCAGGGATGACCGAGGCCCGTGGGCGCCTGGACAAGGCGCTACAGCGCGGCGAGCCGATCGCCGTTCACGGCGACTACGACGCCGACGGCATCACCGCGACGTTCCTGCTGGTGCGCGTCCTCGAGGATCTCGGCGCCGACGTGCGCTGGCATCTGCCGAACCGGTTCTCCGAAGGGTACGGGGTCTCGGGCGCCGCCGTGGAGGAGCTCGCGGCCGGCGGCGTCAAACTGCTCGTCACGGTGGACTGCGGCATCAACGCGCGGGCCGAAGTGGCCCGTGCCGGCGAGCTCGGCATGGACGTGATCGTCACGGATCATCACGAGATGGAGGGCCTGCAGCCGGGCTGCGTGGTCGTCACTCCCAAGCTGCCCGGCTACCCGTGCCCGCAGCTTGCCGGCGTCGGCGTCGCCTTCAAGCTTGCGCACGCGCTCCTCGAAGAGCCCGCGGAGGCGCTCGTCGAGGTGCCGCTGGCCCTGCGGCCGCTCAGCGACGTGGTCGCCATAGGCACCATCGCCGACATCGTGCCGCTCGTCGACGAGAACCGCGTGCTGGCGAGCATCGGTCTGGGACGGCTGCGCAGCTCGCCACGCCCCGGGCTCGCCGCCTTGATGGAAGTCGCCGGGGTCAAGGCCGACGGCGTCAACGCCGGCACCGTCGGCTTTCGCCTCGCGCCGCGACTCAACGCTGCCGGGCGCCTTGAGGACGCCTCGCTGGCGCTGGAGCTGCTGGCCTGCGCCGATCGCGAGACGGCGCTGCCCCTGGCGCTGCGCCTCAACGAGCTCAACCAGGAGCGCCAGGCCATCGAGGCCGGCATCCTGGCCGCCGCCGTCGAGATGGTGCCCGACCCGCCGCCGCCGGCCCTCGTCCTGTCGTCGCCCGCCTGGCACGAGGGCGTGGTGGGCATCGTCGCCTCGCGCGTGGCCGAGCGCTTCAACCGTCCGGCCATCCTGCTCAGCGAGGGTGACGAAGAGGCCAAGGGTTCAGGGCGCAGCATCCCCGGCTTCGACCTCCTCGGCGCCGTCGAGCGTAGCGCCGAGCACCTGCTCTCTTTCGGCGGGCATCGCGCCGCCTGCGGCCTGCGGCTGCGGCGCGAGCACATCGCCGCCTTTCGGGAGGCCTTCGTGGCGCAGGCGGCGGCACTGCTCAGCGAGGCCGACTTCGTGCGCACGCAGCGCGTGGACGCCGTCGTGGGCGGCCATGATCTCACCCTGGGGCTCGCCGACGAGCTGGAACTTCTGGCTCCGCACGGCTTCGGCAATCGCAAGGTCACGCTACTGCTGCACGGCGCGGAGGTAGTGGGGCCGCGCCTCACCCGCGATCACCGGCACGCCCAGTACCGGGTGCGCTGCGATGGCGCCACGTGCCAGGCGATCCACTTCAATTTCGACAAGCTGAAGGAGCTGGCCGAGCCCGGCCGCTTCGACGTGGCGCTGGGTCTGTCGAAGAACGAGTACAACGGCGCCGTGAGCGCCCAGGCCGAGGTCAGAGGGCTCCATCGGCTCCGCGCGCAGCACGGCGACGTGTGCGCGACTGCCTGCGACCTTTCGTGCCCGGACCGGCTGATCGGCGGCGCCCTCTGGGGCGAGCTGCTCGACGGCCCGTCGTGGCCGGGCGGCGGCGAGCCCGCAGCGCTCGCCGAAGCGCGCCGGGACGGCCGCCTGCTCGACCGTCGTGGAAGCGCCGCCGTCTCCATGCTCACCTCGCTGGTGGCGGGCGGCGAGCGCGTGCTGGTGCTCGTCGCCGACGTCGCTCGCCGTCGCCCGTTGCTCAGCCGCGACGTGCTCGCGCCGCAGCTCGCGCGGCGAGCCGCCTATCTGCAGTCGGCGTGCATTGGCCGGCTGGGCGAAGCGCTGGCCGGCCCGCACGTCGTGATGACCGGCTACGACGTGGTGGCCGCGCGCCCGCAGCTGGCCGCGGCCTTCGCCCACGTCGTGCTCCTCGATCCGCCATTCACGCGCAGCCTCTTCGCCGCAGTCGCCGGCGCAGCGCCGGAGGCATGGCTGCACGCGCTCTGGGGCCGCGCCGAAGCGGGCTTCGCCGCGCAGGTCGCGGCCGCCGAGCTCGACCTCGACACGACGATGCGGCGCGTCTGGCGTGCCCTCAGTGCGGCATCCGGCCGGTTTGACGCGACGCTTGAACAGGAACTCCTTGGGGGAGGACTCTTCCTGCATTCGGCCGGCGCCGCGGCGGCGGCCCTGCGGGCCCTCCGCGACGCAGCTCTTCTGCGCCTCGACGGGGCCGGCGGCTACCATCTTGAGAGGCCGCAGAGTAAGGTCGATGTCACCCAGACCGACACGTACAGGGCATGGCACACACTGTTTCAGACAAGCGACTTCCTGCGGACCTGCCTGACGGCCGGGATCTGACGCAGGTTCCCGACAAGTACCGTCCGCTCCTCGACGACCTCTTCGCAGCCATCGCCCGGTATAACCCGGACCCCGACCGTGAGCTCATCACCCGGGCGTTCGTCGCGGCGTGCGTCCTCCACGGCCGGCAGAGCCGCAAGAGCGGTGAGGCGTATATCCACCACCCTGTGGGCACCGCCCTCAACGCCGCCGAGCTCAAGCTCGACTCGGTCACCATGGCCGCGGCGCTGCTCCACGACGTCGTCGAGGACACGGGCACGCCGCTCTCCTGGATCGAGGACCAGTTCGGCGACGAGATCGCCATGCTCGTCGACGGGGTCACGAAACTCACCCAGATGCACTTCACATCCCAGGAGGAGGAGCAGGCCGAGAACTACCGCAAGATGATCATCGCGATGGCGACCGACATCCGCGTCATCCTCATCAAGCTCTGCGACCGCCTTCACAACATGCATACCCTCTGCTATCTCAGCAAGCAGAAGCAGATCCAGAAGGCCAAGGAGACGCTCGAGGTCTACGCGCCGCTGGCACATCGCTTGGGCATCCACAACATGAAATGGCAGCTCGAGGACCTGGCCTTCGCCTCGCTGCATCCGCGCAAATACCAGGAGATCCAGAAGTGGGTGGCCCAGCGGCGCGCCGACCGCGAGGACTACGTCGACGAGGCCGCCGGCTTCCTCAGCGCCGAGCTCGGCAAGGCCGGTATCGGCGCCGACATCAGCGGCCGCGCCAAGCACTTCTACTCCATCTACACGAAGATGAGCCGCGGCGGCAAGGAGTTCAACGAGATCTTCGACCTCACAGGCCTGCGCGTGCTCGTCGACACCGTCAAAGACTGCTACGGCGCCGTGGGCATCATCCATTCCGTCTGGAAGCCCATCCCGGGGCGCTTCAAAGACTACATCGCGATGCCCAAGTTCAACCTCTACCAGTCGTTGCACACGACGGTGATCGGCCCGGGCGGCAAGCCCCTCGAGATCCAGATCCGCACCTTCGACATGCACCAGACGGCCGACTTCGGGGTCGCCGCGCACTGGCTCTACAAGGAGCGCGGCGAGCGCGACCCGGACAAGCTGGCCTGGCTGCACCAGATGATGGAGTGGCAGTCAGAGACCGGCGACTCGCGCGAGTTCATGGACACGCTGCGCGTCGAGCTCTTCGAGGACGAGGTCTTCGTGTTCACGCCCAAGGGCGACGTCAAGAGTCTGGCCGCAGGCAGCACGCCGGTCGACTTTGCCTACGCCGTGCACACCGACGTCGGCAGCCACACCGTGGGCGCCAAGGTCAACGGCCGCATCGTGCCGCTGCACACCAAGCTGAGCAGCGGCGACATCGTCGAGATCATCACCAGCAAGTCGAGCCATGGGCCGTCTCGCGACTGGCTGGACATCGTCAACACACCGCGGGCTCGCCAGAAGATCCGCCAGCATTTTCGCCGCGAGCAACGCGAGGACAGCGAGCACTCCGGCCGCGACCTCCTCCAGGAGGTGCTGCGCCGCGAAGGCTTGCCCGCCCAGAAGATCCTCGCCTCCAAGGTGTTCGGGCAGATCAGCAAGGAGATCGGGTTCGCCAAGCCCGACGACCTCTTCGTCGCCATCGGCTCGGGCCGCGTGCCCGTCAAGACCGTGGCCAACAAGGTGATGCAGGCCTCAGGCACGATGAAAGAGGCCACGCCGCCGCCGGAGATGCTGCCCACGCGCCCCGTGCACGAGGTCGACGAGCCGCAGGCCCTGTCCGGCGAGTTCGGGATCGCCGTCGAAGGCATGAGCGACATCATGGTCCGCATGGCCAAGTGCTGTAAGCCCATCCCCGGTGACGACATCGTGGGCTACATCTCGCTCGGCAAGGGCATCACCATCCATCGCGGCGACTGCAAGAACGCGCGCGCCCTCATGAAGAATCCCGAGCGCTTCACCAAGGTGGACTGGCAGGGGCTCGCGGGCATGGCCTTCAGGGTCGAGATCATGATCGAGGCGCTCGACCGCAATCACCTGCTCGAAGACCTTGCCCGCACGCTCTCGGACTCGGGCGTCAACATCGTTGGGGGCAGCATGCAGACGCTGCCCGACGGCGTCGTGCGCGACCGTTTCACGCTCGAGGTGGGCGACGTGCGCCAGCTCGACAACATTCTCGCCAACATCCGCAGCATCCACACGGTGTACGACGCCTACCGGGTGGTGAGCAGCTAGGGCCGTCTGGTACGCTCTCGGCCGACCGTCGACCCCCCGAGGTATCACAATGGCTGATCCGCTCGAAGTCTTCGCGCTCCCGCTCGGCCCCCTGCAGGCCAACTGCTTCGTCGTGGTCCAGGGGCAGACGGGACTCGTCATCGACCCGGGCGACGAAGCCGGCGTGATCATCGAGGCCTTCACCGAGTTCGGCTTCGCGCCGGCCGCGGTGCTCGTCACGCACGGCCACTTCGACCACTTTGGCGGCGTCGCGCCGCTGGCGCGGCATTTCGAGATCCCCGTGTACGTCGGCGAGCTCGACGCCTCGCAGCTGGCCGACGGCGGGCTCGGCGCCATGGCCGGCTTCGACATCGAACCGGTGGCCGGCGCCGTTACGATCAGCGGCGAGCAGCTGCTGGCCCTGCCCCTCGAAGTGCTTGCCATCCCCACGCCGGGACACTCGCGCGGCGCCTACACGTTCGCCCTCGGCGACGCGCATCTGTTCGTCGGCGATCTCATCTTCCAGGGCAGCGTCGGCCGCACCGATCTGCCCGGCGGCGACATGGACCAGCTGCTCAACTCTATCGCCGGGCTCGTGCGGCGCTTCCCGCCCGACGTGGCCGTCCACTGCGGCCACGGCCCCGACACGTCCCTGGGCCGGGAGCTGGCTCTCAACCCGTTCCTCTCGCCGCTCCGGTACGACCCCGAACACCGCTGGTGAGCGCGCCGCGCGCCCCCAAGGGCACCTACGACCTGCTGCCCGACGAAGCGTCGCGACGCGACGCGATGGTCGCAGTCGCGGCGCGCCTCTTCGCGGCCTACGGCTACCGGCGCATCGTCACGCCCGAGTTCGAGGAGACCGGGCTCTTCGAGCGCGGCGTCGGTGAGGCCACCGACATCGTGCGCAAGGAGATGTACACCTTCGCCGACAGGGGCGAGCGGTCGCTGACCCTGCGGCCCGAGGGCACAGCGCCCATCTGCCGCGCCTACGTCGAGCACGGCCTGCACAAGTGGCCGCAGCCGGTGAAGGTCTGGTACTACTGCCCGATGTTCCGCTACGAGCGGCCGCAGGCCGGTCGTTACCGCGAGCACTATCAGTTCGGCGCTGAAGCCATCGGCTCGGCCGATCCCGCCGTCGACGCGGAAGTCATCGCGCTTCTCGCCGCGCTGTTCGCGGAGCTGGGCGTCGAGAGCGTGCGGCTCAACATGAACAGCATGGGCGACTCCGCCTGCCGCCCGGCTTACGTCGACAGGTTGCGCGGCTACCTGCGCGAGCACGAGGGCGAGCTCTGTGGCGACTGCCTCGAGCGGCTCGACCTCAATCCGCTGCGCACCTTTGACTGCAAGGTCCAGAGCTGCCGCGCCGTGCTCGACGGGGCGCCGCGCATCGTCGAGCACCTGTGCCCGGACTGTCGTGCACACTTCGACGCGGTTCTCGGGCTCGTGAAACGGGCGGGGCTGGAGCCGCACCTCGACTTCCGCCTGGTGCGCGGCCTCGACTACTACACGCGCACCACGTTCGAGTTCAATTCCGACCGTCTCGGCGCGCAGAGCGGCGTCGGCGGTGGCGGCAGGTACGACGGGCTCATCGAGCAGATCGGCGGCGCTTCCACGCCGGGCGTAGGTTGGGGCAGCGGCCTCGAGCGCATCACCCTGGCGATGCGCGACCAGCCGCTGCCGCCCAGCGCGCCCGACGTGTACGTGGTCACCTTTAGCGAGGAGGCTCGTGCTTCCGCCTTCGGCGTCGCCCAGGACTTGCGGGGGGCCGGTCTGGCCGCCGAGCTGGACCTCGCCGGGCGCAGCCCCAAGGGCCAGCTCAAGCAGGCCGGTCGCAGCGGCGCACAGTTTACGGTGCTGCTCGGTCTCGACGAGCTCGGCGCCGACCAGGTGCGCCTGCGCGCCATGGACGCTGGCGGGGAAGAGGACCTCGCCGCCGCCGACCTGGCCGCCCACGTCGCCTCACGTCTCACGAAGGAGTCCTGATGCTCCGCGATGTGTTCGCGGGCGAGCTCCGCGCTGCCGACGTCGGCCGCGAGGTTCGCCTCGCCGGCTGGGTCGCGCACCGGCGCGACCACGGCAACCTCATCTTCATCGACCTCCGCGACCGCAGCGGCATGGTCCAGCTGGTGTTCGACCCGTCACGCGTCGTCGAGGCGCACGCGATCGCCGGACAGGCGCGTCCTGAGTACGTGCTCGCGGCGCGCGGCGAAGTCGTGGCGCGGTCGCCGGAGACGGTCAATCCCGATCTGCCGAGCGGTGAGGTTGAGGTCCGTGTGGCAGCCGTCGAGATCCTGAACCGCGCGAAGACGCCGCCGTTCGAGATCGAGGCCGCGGAGGCCGTCGACGTCGACGAGACCCTGCGGCTCAAGTATCGCTATCTCGATCTTCGACGCGCGCCCATGCTGGCCAACATCGAGCTGCGACACAAGGCCGTGCAGGCGGCGCGCGGCTTCCTCAACGAGCATCGCTTCCTCGAGATCGAGACGCCGGACCTCACGCGCTCTTCGCCGGAGGGCGCGAGAGACTTCCTCGTGCCCTCGCGCCTGCAGCCCCATCGCTTCTACGCGCTGCCTCAGTCGCCGCAGATGTTCAAGCAGATCCTCATGGTCGCCGGCATGGACCGGTACTACCAGTTCGCGCGCTGTTTCCGCGACGAGGACCTGCGCGCCGACCGCCAGCCGGAGCACACGCAGATCGACATTGAGACGTCGTTCCTCAACGTCCCCGAGATCCGCGAGTTGCTCGAAGGCCTCATGAAGTCGATCTTCGACGGCGTCGGGGAGGAGGCGCCCGAGCCGCCGCTGACGCGGCTGACGTACGACGCCGCCATGCTGCTCTACGGCTCGGACAAGCCCGACCTGCGCTACGGCCTCGAGATCGTCGAGCTCTCGGCCGTGTTCGCGGCGAGCGAGTTCAAGGTGTTCCGCGGCGCCGTGGCGGGCGGCGGCGTCGTGCGCGCCGTGCGCGCGCCCGGCGGCGCTTCGCTTTCCCGGGCGCAGATCGACAGACTCACGGAGCTCGCCAAGGAGCACGGCGCCAACGGCATGGCCTACGTCTTCGTCGAGGAGGGCGGCGCCTTGCGCGGCCCCATCGTCAAGTTCCTCGGTGAGGCCGAGCGGCTCGCGCTGGTGGAACGCACTGCCGCGGAACCCGGCGATCTCATCGTCTTCGCCGCTGGCGAGGCGCCCATCGCGGCCGAGGTCCTCGGCGCCCTGCGCCGGGCGCTCATCGCGCTGCTCGCTCCCGCGCCGAGGTCCCGCTGGGCGCTGCTCTGGGTCGAGGAGTTCCCGCTGTTCGAGATCGACAAGGAGACGGGCAGGCTCACCTACGGGCACAACCCGTTCAGCCTGCCGACAGCGGCGACGATGCCGCTCCTCGAGAGCGACCCGCTCGCGGTCCGGGGGGCGCAGTACGACCTCGTCCTCAACGGCGTCGAGCTGGGCTCGGGTTCGCTGCGCAACCACGACGCCGCCGTGCAGCGCGCCATACTGCGGGCGCTCGGTATGGACGACGCGCGCATCGACGAGTCGTTCGGCTGGTTTCTGGAGGCCCTGGAGTACGGCGCGCCTCCGCACGGCGGCATCGGGCTCGGCTTCGATCGCATCCTCATGCTCCTCGCCGGCGCCGACTCCATCCGCGACGTCATCCCGTTCCCCAAGACCTCGTCGGGCGGCGACCCCATGACCGGGGCGCCCGGGCCGGTCACGGCCGAGCAGGTCAAGGAGCTTCGCCTCAGGCTCGGATGACTCGTCGCCGTGCGTCGCGCCCGCCGACCGCCGAACTCCCTCAAGGTTTTTTGCAGGGCTGCCGACAAGCTTGTTGAAACAGGTGACGTTTGCTAGGATGGCGCGGCTCGACCTTGTTCGTGACCTCGTGACATTCTCGAGCCAACACGAACACATCGGGAGCTCGCACTTCGGCCCATCCGTGGATGTGCCGGGAGAGCACCCACCTGCGAGAGCAGGTTCGAGAATAATGCGAGCACGGCAAGGTGGAGCCTTTTACCTCGGAGGCCGGCATGGGCATCGTAAGGCGCAACAAAGCCTTCCTGATCACCGCCGCACTGATCCTGGTGGCCGGCGCGGCCCTGTTCGGCGGCGTCGTCGCAGTGCGCGTGTTCGCGGCGGCCGGCGCGACTCCGGCCGTGGCCGTATCCGCTCCAGCCTCGTAC
>JADGPQ010000040.1 GCA_017882325.1 Thermoleophilia bacterium | reverse complement strand
CCGCCGGCCCGGATCGCCACGGCCAGCGCGTCCGTGGTCGGCGCGACTGTGGCGGGAGCGACCGTCGCTGTGGTGTCCACGGGCAGCGGGACGCTTAGCACCGCCGGCTGGCCGGCCGTGCGGAGCGTCTCCCCCAGCCGGCGCAGCGCGACGGCAGCCGTTTCGGCGGTCCCCGCGCCCCCAGGGCCGATCGGCGGAGCAACGAGTACGGCGAGCGGGCGCCATGACTCGGCCGCAGCGGTGGTGCGCGCCACGAGACCATCCCAGCGAGGAGCCTTGACGGCCCGCACGGCGACGGGCGCGCCGGCCGAGCGCCGCAGACGCCGACGCACCTCTGCGACGTAGGTGTCGGAGCTGTAGTGCGGCCCGGGCAGCACGACGAGCACGCGGGCCGGTCGCGGCCGCAACGTGACGCTGGTGCCCGTCGGCGGCGGAGCGAGTCCCACGGCGAGCGACTGGCGCAGCTGTTCCATGGCGCTACGATCGACTCGCCACGCCTCTGCGCGGCGGCAAGTCTCGACGACCGCCGCCGCGCCGCGCACGTCGACCTCCGAGGGCAGCAATCCCCTGAACGCCGTGGCCAGCGTGGTTGCGCCCTGGAGGTTGAGATCGCTCTGCACGTGCCCCCAACCCAGCACGTAGTTGGAGAAGGCCACCACGTTGATGCGCTCGAACGGCAGGCGCGCGAACGCGGAGCCAAGCGTCTGGTACTGGGTGGTCCACACGCGGCGGGCCTGCCCACGACCCTCCCAGGCCGCCTCGGCGCGCGTGAATTGCAGCAGGGGGCCGCGCGCCTCGCCGGCAAGCGACCGCGGCGCCAGGGCCAGCCGCAGGGCTTGTCTGTCGAGAGCGATCCACGCGTCCATGGGGACGTCGAGGGCCTGGCCCACGGCAGCTGTGGCGACTCCCGGCCCGACCTCGTCCACAATGTCTCTCAACGGCGTGAATCCAGCGCCCGGGACGAACCCCTGAGTCTTCGGCGCCAGGACCACGGCCGAAAGGGCCGGACGAACCTGGTCGACGTGCAGCCACACGATGGCGGTGCACGTATCGTCGGCGCCTCCGAGGGCGAACACGGCGACGTCCACCGGCGCCGGCGGCGCCAGCTTCACCGGCGGAGCCGGGCCCACGACCTTGTGCCAGGGTCCCGGCGTGGCGAGCAGGATGATGACGCCCAGGGCGAGCAAGACACCGAGCAGCAGGGCGGCCCACGGGTCGAGGCGCCCAAGCACTGCGTGCAGAAGTCTCACTTCACGGGCTTGAACGAGGTCGCGAGGCCCATCATGAGACCGTTGGACAGCTGGTTATCGAGCGTGTTGAGCACCCAGTAGAGCGTGCCGTTGCGCTTCCAGGCCACCATGTGGAGGTGATCGGCCTGATAGAAGAGCATGTACGATTGGCCGGCGATGACCTGGGTGCTGTTCGGGTTCTGGATCGCCGGGGGATCCACCCAGCGCATCGCCTGGATGCTCGCGTAGCCGCCCATCGGCGTGGTAACGACGGCCACGGCCGCGGCGGAGCGCTTACCCTCGATGGTCTTGATGCCGTAGGCACGGAACTCGTCGTAGGTGAACCCCGGCGACCAGGCCGTGGGCATCTCGAGGTGCAGCGGCGTCTTCGCGGCGAAGGCCTTCCAGGACGCGGCGTCGTAGCGTTGGTTCTTCTGCAGCGTCTGCTGCGCCTGCTGCGCGTCCCGTGGCAGCGCGAGCGTGCCGTCGAACGACGAGGCGACGAAGACGCTGATGCCATCCGCGACCCCAGGGGCCCGGTCCAAGAGGCGCACGTCGGAAGGCCAGAACATCTCGCCCAAGAGCTGGGCCGGGGCGGACAGACTCTTGGGCGCGTAGACGACCGTGACCGTGCCCGGGAACTCGGGGGCGTCGGCGCCGGCCTCGGCACGGTATCCGAGCGCGCCCAGCTGATTGGCCGCAGTCGTGGCCAGCCCGGGTATCCCGCTGCCGTTGTAGACGGTCACCGGGTACATCTTCTTGGTCAGCTTGAGTCCCTTGACCGCGACAGGCGCTTGCGTGGGATGCGTGAACTCGGCCACGGCCTGGTCGATCTCGGCCTGGGTCGGGACGACGTAGGAGACGCCGCCGATCATGGGCGTAGACCCTTCGAGGTGCACCGTGTACACCTTGGAGGTGTTCACCTGGAAGATGAGCTCGACGAGCGGCTGCAGGCGCTTGAGAGAGTCGATGTCGGAGGTCGTCTCGCTGGTGATGGCCTTGATGAGGCGGATGACCTTGGTCCAGTCACCGCTCCAGCGGTACGACTGGCGTTGCGTCTCCTTGAGGAACAGCTGCTGACGCTGCATGCGCGTGAAGTCGCCGAGCTGGTCGTGGCGGAAGCGCACGAAATCGAGCGCGTCGTGACCGCGGATGAGCTGGTAGCCAGGCGAGATATTGATTGACTTGTAGTTTGCGCTCTCCGGCACGTAGTAGCGATGATCGATGGGAACATACACGCCGCCCAGGATGTTGACCACATGCCAGAAGCCGGAGAAGTTGATCTCGACGAAGTGGTTGATGGGCAGCCCGGTGAGCTCGGTGAACGTCTTGACCGCAAGCGCCGGCCCTCCGTAGGAGTAGGCCGTGTTCATCTTGTCGTAGCCGTGGTCCGGGATGAGCACGCGAAGGTCGCGCGGCACCGAGAACATCGAGATGCTCTTCGTCTCAGGGTCCAGGCGCACGAGGATCTGGGTATCTGAGCGCCCCGGGTCGCCGGGCACCTTCGACTTGTCGGAGCCGATGAGCAGGATGTTCATGGCTTCGCCCGGAAGCGCGGGGCGCAGCTCCTTCGCGGTGTTCGTGACGATCGTCTCCTGCTCCGCGCTGCGATGCGCGACGACGCCGACGGTGCCGTTCGCCCAGCCGAGCGCGAGTCCGGGAGCCGCGAGCGCGGCCACCACGACGGCCATGCCGATGAGTTTGACAGCGAGGTGGCGGCCGAAGGCGAGATAGGCAGTGACCGCCGCGACCACAGCCACCGCGATCATGGGTACGCCGACCATGGCCCAGCCTGGGACCTTACCCGACAGCCTCGCGAGGTCGAAAGCGGCGCGGGAGTTGCCCAGCATGTCGCGGCCGTAGAACCAGAACAGCGCCGCCGCGACGGCGGCGCCCACGGCGATGGCTGCCCAGATGACGAGCGTGCGGAGCCCGGCGCCACGCGTCGCCGGCTCCGCGGGGGCGGCGCCGCGCGAGCGGCCGGGCGCGCCCAGCGGCTGCGGCGCCGAGGCGCCGGACACCCTCAGGGGTTCGGGCTCGCCGGTCTTGTAGACGCGATACTCGCTCATGCTCCTCCGCCGCAGGCGCCCGCCGGGGCGCTGCGCAACGTCTCATCATCGCACGAGCTGAGAGACGGTCGCGGCCCTTCGCCGGTTCGCGGCCTCTCGTCCACGCGCGCCACGTCCGCCCCGAGCGCCGCGAGCTTGCCCACGAGGTCCTCGTACCCGCGGTCGATGTGGTGCAGCGCACCGATGTCCGTGGCTCCGTCGGCGACCAGACCCGCCGTGACCAGGGCGGCGCCCCCGCGCAGGTCGGGCGCTTCCACGACCGAGCCGCTCAGAGCGCGCGGTCCCTCGACGACGGCATGGTGACCGCTGGTGCTGATCCCGGCGCCGAGACGGTTGAGCTCGTCGACTACCACGAAGCGGTTCTCGAACACGTTCTCAGTGACGATGGACGTCCCTTCCGCCAGCGAGAGGAGCACCATCGTCTGCGCCTGCAGGTCGGTGGCGAAACCCGGGTGCGGCAGGGTCGAGATATCGATGGGCGCGAGCGGACCCTCGCGCCGCACGGTGATCGACCGGTCGCCCACGCGCACATCCACACCCATGCCCCTCAGTTTGCCGAGGAAGAGCTCGAGGTGCAAGGGATCGAGGCCCAGCGTGGTGACTTCCCCGCCCGTGGCGGCGCCCATGATGAGATACGTGCCCGCCTCGATACGGTCCGCCACGACCTCGTGATCCACGCCGTGCAACGCGTGACCGCCCTCGATGCGGATGGTGGCCGTGCCGGCGCCTTCGATCACGGCCCCCATGCCTCGAAGGAAGTCGCAGAGATCGACGATCTCCGGCTCTCGCGCAGCGTTTTCTATGACCGTCTCGCCGTCGGTCGCCGTGGCGGCCATGACGAGGTTCTCGGTCGCCCCGACGCTGGGGTAGTCGAGCGGGACGACCGCCGCCTTGAGCTGCGTGCTGTGGATCTTGATGAAGCCGTGGTCGATCTCGATGGTCGCTCCGAGCTTCTCGAGGCCGCGGATGTGAAAGTCGATGCGCCGCGGCCCGATGTTGCAGCCGCCGGGCATGGCGATGGTGGCCTCGCCGAGACGCGCCACCAAAGGTCCCATGACGATGATGCTGGCGCGCATGGTGCGCACAAGCTCGTAGGGTGCGCAGCCGCTCAGGGCGGCGCCGGCGTGCACGCGCAGTTGGTCGCCGGCGTACTCCACGTCCGCGCCGAGCGCGCGCAGCATCGCCACCATGGTGGCGATGTCGGTGATGTGTGGCACGCGACGGATGGTGCAGGGCTCGTCGGTGAGCAGGCTGGCGGCAAGCAGCTTGAGCGCCGAGTTCTTGGCGCCCGAGAGCACGACAGTCCCCTCCAAACGGCGGCCGCCGCGCACCGTCAGGCGCGCTTCGTGTGCAATCGGACCGTCCATCAGACGGTCACAAGTATAGCGTGTGCTGGAGCGAAAGAACGGCGCTCAGCGGGTGCGCCCCGCCACGCGCAGGCGGTTCGCCGCGCGCTTGAGCGCCTGCTCGGCGCGGAAGTAGTCGACTTCTGCCTGCGCGCCCGGGTCGTGACGCTCCTGTAGGCGCTCGCCGGCGCGACGCTGCGCTTCCTCCGCGCGGCCCACGTCGATCCTCCCGGCAAGCTCGCCGTGGTCGGCCACGACCAGGACCTTGTCGAACAGGACCTGGGCGTACCCGATGCCGGTGGCGACGTACTCCCAGGTGCCGTCGAGATCGCGGATGCGCGTCTCGCCCACGCCCAGGAGCGTGACCAGTGGCTGGTGACGGACAAGGATGCCGAGCTCCCCGTCGATACCGGGCAGCACGACCATGGCGACGTCCTGGGAGTACACTTCGCCGTCCGGGGTGACGACCTCGACGTGCAGTACGCGTTCGTCAGCCACGGGAGCCCTTTCAGCCGGCCTCGTCGCGGCCCGCAAGCTGCCGCGCCTGCTCGCCGGCCTCCTCGATGCCGCCGACCATGAAGAAAGCCTGTTCGGGCAGGTCGTCGCACTTGCCGTCGACGAGGTCTTTGAAGCCGCGCACTGTGTCGGCCAGCGGGACGTACTTTCCGGGGATGCCGGTGAACTGCTCGGCGACGTGGAACGGCTGCGAGAGGAAGCGCTCGATCTTGCGGGCGCGCTGCACGATGACCTTGTCCTCGTCGGAGAGCTCGTCCATGCCGAGGATGGCGATGATGTCCTGGAGCTCGCGGTAGCGCTGCAGGATCTCCTGGACGCGAGTGGCGACCTCGTAGTGCTCGTTGCCGACAGCGTCGCGGGTGAGGATGCGCGAGTTGGAGTCGAGCGGGTCGACGGCCGGATAGATGCCCTTCTCGACGATCGCGCGGGAAAGCACCGTGGTGGCGTCGAGGTGGGCGAAGGTGGCGGCCGGCGCCGGGTCGGTGAGGTCGTCGGCCGGCACGTAAATGGCCTGCACGGAAGTGACCGAGCCACGCTTGGTGGAGGTAATGCGCTCCTGCAGCTCGCCCATCTCGTTGGCCAGGGTAGGCTGGTAGCCCACGGCGCTCGGCATACGGCCGAGGAGAGCGGAGACCTCGGAGCCTGCCTGCACGAAACGGAAGATGTTGTCGATGAACAGCAGCACGTCCTGGCCGCCCATCTCGCGGAAGTACTCTGCCACGGTGAGGCCGGCCAGGCCGACTCGCAGACGCGCGCCCGGCGGCTCGTTCATCTGGCCGAAGATGAGCGCCGTCTTGTCGATGACCCCCGACTCCTTCATCTCGAGCCACAGGTCGTTGCCCTCGCGCGTGCGCTCGCCGACCCCGCAGAACACGGAGAGGCCGCCGTGCTCCGCGGCGATGTTGCGGATGAGCTCCTGAACGATGACGGTCTTGCCCACGCCGGCGCCACCGAAGAGGCCGATCTTGCCGCCCTTGACGTACGGGGCGATGAGGTCGACGACCTTGATACCGGTCTCGAAGACCTCGTCCGTCGGGTCGAGCGACTCGAAATCCGGAGCCGGCCGATGGATCGGCCAGCGTTCGACATCGACGAGCGGTTCGCCGAGGTCGATGGTGTCGCCGGTCACGTTGATGAGGCGGCCGAGCGTCTGCTCGCCCACCGGCACGGTCATGGCCACGCCGGTATCGACGACTTCGACGCCCCGCGCGAGGCCGTCGGTGGAATCCATAGCGACGGCCCGGACCTTGTCGTCGCCGAGATGCTGCTGCACCTCGCACACGACCTGCTTCAGCTGGCCGTCACCGCTGTCGATGCCGACCGTGAGAGCGTTGTAGATGGCCGGGATGTCGTCCGGAAAGCGGACGTCGATGACCGGCCCGATGACCTGGACGACTGTGCCTGTGTTCATTGCCTCAACTCCGCTCTACGTGTGTGGTGCGCGACGGCCGCCTGGCCCCGGTCAACCGAGGGCCTCGGCGCCGGCCACGACCTCGAGGATCTCTTGCGTGATGGCCGCCTGACGGGCGCGGTTGAGCGCCAGTGTGAGTGATTCGAGCATCTCCTCGGCGCTGTCGCTGGCGTTGCGCATGGCCGTCATCCGCGCGCCCTGCTCGCTCGCGCTCGACTCGAGCAGAGAGCGGTAGACGGCGATCTCCACGTAGGCCGGCAGCAAGCTGTCCAAGATGACGTCGGCTTCGGGCTCGAACAGATAGGTCACCGGCCCGGGGCTCCTCGCCTCATCCGTGACCGCCTCTCGCGGCACCGGGAGGACGACATCGTCGAGGAGTGTCTGCTCGATCGGCGACGTGAAGTGGTTGTAGACGAGGCGCACGCGGTCGACCTCGCCGCTCATGTACAAGTCGATGAGGTAGTTGGCGATCTCCTTGGCGTCGCTATACGCGGGCCGGTCGCTCAGACCCTGCCAGGTGCGCTCGAGACGGCACCCTCGGAAGGTCAGGGTGCCGATGCCTTTGCGGCCGACGGCGATGACGCGCGTCTCGGCGCCCTCTCCGCGCAACCCGCGTTCGATCTCCAAGGCCTTGCGCACCACGTTTGCGTTGAAAGCGCCGGCGAGGCCACGGTCGCCGGTCATGGCGACCACGGCGACCGTGTTGATCTCGGCGCGCTCCTGCATGAGAGCGAACTGCCGGGTCTCCCCGGAGTATGTGGCGAGGTCGACCATCATCTCGATCATGTCGGCGGCGTACGGCCGCAACGCCTCGATTCGCGATTGGTTGCGGCGCAGCTTGGCGGCGGCCACCATCTCCATCGCCTTGGTGATCTTGCGCGTGTTCTGGACCGACGCGATGCGCCGGCGGATGTCGCGCAGGCTGGCCACGTCAGGCCCCCGCCTCCTCGAGCGCCGGAGCGGCGACGGCCGACTCGGGCGCGAACGAGTTGTGGTACGCGGCGATGGCCTCACGGAGAAGCGCCTCGTTCTCGGGCGACAGCACCTTCTCTTCGCGGATCGCCGCGAGCAGCTCGGCGTTCTGGCTGCGCAGGTACTCGCGCAGGCCCTCGCAGAATGCAGCGACGCGCGGCACCTCGAGATCGTCTATGTAGCCCTGGCTGCCGGCGAAGATCACCACGACCTGATCCTCGACCGGCATGGGTTCGAAGCGTCCCTGGTTGAGGACCTCGATCATGCGCTCGCCGCGGGCGAGCGTCTGCTTCGTGGCCTCGTCGAGATCGGAGCCGAACTGCGCGAAGGCCTGCAGCTCGCGATACTGGGCGAGGTCGATGCGCAGACGGCCGGCGACCTGCTTCATGGCCTTGATCTGCGCGTTGCCGCCGACCCGGCTCACCGAGATACCGATGTTCACGGCCGGCCGCACACCACTGAAGAACAGGTCGCTCTGCAAGAAGATCTGCCCGTCGGTGATGGAGATCACGTTGGTCGGGATGTAGGCGGACACGTCGCCGGCCTGCGTCTCGATGACGGGGATAGCCGTGAGCGACCCGCCGCCGAGCTCGTCGTTGAGCTTGACGGCGCGCTCGAGCAGGCGCGAGTGCAGGTAGAACACGTCGCCGGGGAACGCTTCGCGGCCCGGCGGTCGGCGCAGCAGCAAGGACATCTGGCGGTAGGCGTCGGCGTGCTTCGAGAGGTCGTCGTAGAAACAGACGGCGTGGCGGCCGCCGTAAAGGAAGAACTCGCCCATGGCCGCGCCCGCATAGGGCGCCAGGTACTTGAGGGGCGCCGAGGCCGACGCGGTGGCCGCCACGACGATCGTGTAGTCCATGGCGCCGTATTCCTCGAGCTTGCGCACGACCTGCATCACCGTCGAAGCCTTCTGGCCGATGGCCACATAGACGCAGATCTCGTTCTGGCCCTTCTGGTTGATGATCGTGTCGACGATGATCGACGTCTTGCCGGTCTGGCGATCGCCGATGATGAGCTCGCGCTGACCGCGGCCGATGGGGATCATCGAGTCGATGGCTTTGAGGCCGGTCTGCAGCGGCTCCTTGACCGGCTGCCGCTCGACTACGCCTGGGGCTTTGAACTCGACCGGGCGGAACTCGGTGGTCTCGATCGGGCCCTTGTCGTCGAGCGGCAGGCCCAGGGGATCGACCACGCGGCCGACAAGCGCGTCACCGACCGGTACCCGCAGCACGCGGCCGGTACGCTTGACCAGGTCGCCCTCCTTGATCAGCGTGTCCTCCCCGAGCAGCACGGCGCCCACGTTCTCTTCCTCGAGGTTGAGCGCAAGCCCGGTGACGCCGTGAGGCAGCTCGAGCATCTCCATGGCGAGGCAGTTGCGCAGGCCGTAGATGCGCGCGATGCCATCGCCGACTTCGAGGACGGTCCCGACCTCGTCGACCTCGACTTCTGCGTGATAGTCCTCGATCTGCGACTTGATGACCGAGGCGATCTCTTCGGGGCGCAGCTTCACTCCACGTCACCTCACAGTTATGCGGTAGCCAGCCGGCGGCGCAGCTGGCGGATGCGGGCTTGCACGCTGCCGTCGACGATCACGTCGCCGACGCGCAGCACGAGGCCGCCGATGATGTCCGGGTCGACTCGAGCGGCGAGCTCGACCCGGCGTCCCGCGACCCCCGCGACCCGCGCGGCGATCTTCTTGCGGACGGCCGCCGAAAGCTTCACGGCGGAGATCACTTCGACCTTGACGACGTCCGCCTCAGCGGCGGCCAGCGCCTCGTAGACCTCGCGCAGCTCGGCGACGAGGCCGAAGCGGCCGCGCTCCAGCAGGAGCTGGAGGGCGTTGGCCACAAGCGGCTGGCCGTCGCGCGTGATCTCGACGAGGATCCGCTGCTTCGCCGAGGCGTCGATCTGCGGGTCGGCGAGCACGTCGCGCAGCGAGGCCGAGGCCGCGAGAGCGGCGACGAAGTCGCCCAGGTCGCCGCCCACTGCTTCGACCACGCGGGCCTCCCGGGCCGCATCGAACAGGGCCCGCGCGTACACGCGCGCGACGTTGTCTTCGCCCAACGCTAGTTCTCCATGCCCAGCTGGTCGACGTTCAGTTCCGCGAGTGCCTCGTCGATGAGGCGCTGCTGGTCGGCGGCCTTGAGGCTGCCGGCGGCGACCTTCTCGGTGGCAAGCGCGGTGAGCTCGGCGATCTGGCCCTTGAGCTCGCGGACGGCCGCGCGCATGTCGCGCTCGATCTGCTCGTGAGCCTGGGTGAGCACGCGCTCGGACTGGGCTTTGGCCTCAGCCATGATCTCGGCCTTGGCGTGTTCGCCGGTCGTGCGCGAGCGCTCGAGGATCTCCTCGGCCTCGGTGCGTACCTTGGCGAGCGTGGTCTTGTACTCGTCGAGGAGGCGGTGCGCCTCGGCGCGCGTCTCTTCGGCCACATCCATGCTGTCCTGCACGGTCTGGCGACGCTCGTCGAGGAGTCGCTGGATAGGCCCGAAGGCGAAGCGCACGAGGATGTACACGGCGATCGTGAAGGTGATGAGGGTCCAGACCATGAGGCCCCATTGCGTGTTCAGCATGGCGTTGTCAGTCCTTCCGTGCGATCAGGCCTCTGGTGGGTCACTTGGCCACGAAGACGAGGATCAACGCCACGACGAACGCGTACAGAGCCACGGCCTCGGTGACACCGATGCCGATGAACATGTTGGTGCGGATGTCGCCCGCCACTTCCGGCTGACGAGCGATGCTCTCGAGGGCCTTGCCGATGAGGATGCCGAGGCCGATGCCCGGGCCGATGGCACCCAGGCCCATGGCCAGGCCGGCGCCAAGTTCCGCGTACGCATGGGGATTCATTCTGTGTCCTCCTGGGGGGTGAGATGCTTCATGAAGGGTTCAGTGTCCCGAGTCCAGCGCTCCACCGATGTATACGGCGGAGAGAATGGCGAAGATGAAGGCTTGGATAACGGCCACGAAGATCTCGAACAGATAGATCAGCACGGAGGCGCCCTGCAGTGCGGCGGCAATGAGGTAGCTCTGAAAGATGAGTGCCATGGCGAAGAAGACCGCGAGGATGGCGTGACCGGCCACCATGTTGGCGAAGAGTCGCACGGAGAGCGACACGAGGCGGAAGATCTCGCTGACTGCGTGGATCACGAAGATGAACTGCCTGAGTACGGGCGGCGCGCCGGTGGGCATCCAGCTGTTCACGTATTTGCGCACCCCGTACTTGTTGATGCCTGCGTAGTGGGTGAACACGAACGTGAACAAGGCGAGCGTGATGGTGACGTAGAGGTTGGCCGTCGCCGTGTAGAAGCTGAGCTGATGGTGCTCGCCGAAGGGAAGCGGGACGAGCCCGATGAGGTTGTTGATGAGGACGAAGAAGAACACGGCGCCGATGTACGGGAACCACGTGTCGACGCCGCTCTTCATCACGGATCGGGCGATACCGTCACGGGCCAGTGCGTAGAGGCCCTCCACGGCGGTCTGGAAGCGCCCTGGCTGTGGCTTGAGGTTGCGCGCGATGACAATGGCGAGGATGACGATGACCGCCGTCGCCAGCCACAGGTAGATGACGGCCTTGTTGATGGACAGGTCGACCGGGCCTACTGCCGGCAGCTTGACGATGGGCGTCAGCTCGAACTCCCCGGCGACGTTGAGAGTCTTCTTGGCACCGCCGGGAAGGAGGAAGAGCCCGGCGAGAGCCACGACCACGACCACGAGCCAGACCCACTTCAGACCCTTCTTCATCTGGCTCCCACTCCGTGAGAGGGTCGTGCCGGCGCGGTATATGTGAGCGGCCTCAGACCGAGGTATATCGTGAAGGCGGCGAGAAACGCGAGCGCCGCCGTGGCGAAGTCGGGGCGCGCCAGCACGCCCACCATGATGAGCACGGCGAGCACGACGGCCAGCCGCACCACCATTCCGCCGACCGCGAGACCCAGTGCCAGGTCGCGCCGCGCCCGGGCGCGGCGCCACGTGAGCGCCTCTATGGCCCAATAGGCGAGGACAAGGCCGGCCCCCAGGGCGGCAGCCCAGGCCGGTCGGCCGGCAAGCGCGGCGACGACGATGCAGACCACGCTCGCGGCGACGAGAACCAGGGGTGCTATGGCCTGACGGTGGATGGGCTCACTCCTCCTCGCGCGCTCATTTCGTCTCCAGATAAATCGCGTAAAGCGCCAGGGCGAACCCGACGAACACGCCGATCACCGTGAACAGCGGAAAGGTCTTGACGAGCCAGTCGATGCCGGCTCCGACGCCGAGGCCGGTCACGACCCCTCCCAGCAGCAGAAACGCGACCGACTCGGCCGAGGTGGACGAGCCTTTGTCGTCGTCCCGCCTGTCATCTGGTGATTGCAAGGTCACACTCTACCTGCCGTTTCGGGAGCCTGCAACGCCGCCCTCATACTCTGCCGGGGCCGGCGGCGGCCTCCGGCGCGAACGCCGCACGCGCGCCCGCGGCCACCTTATCTCTTTGCGCCGTCGTCGGCGGCGTCGTCCCCGGGGTTATTGCCCACGCCCGGGGCCAGCGGATCGGGCAGCCCGCGAAGCCGCGAACGGTAGCGGCTGAGCAGCTGCGCCATATACACCGTCGCGATGGCTGCGGCCACGCCGAGCACGACTACGGCCGGCAGGTTGTGGCGCTGCACAGCGATCGCGAGACCGCTCAGCAGGATGCACCAGCTGTAGAGCAGCAGGACGCTCTTGCGCTGCGAGAACCCGTGCACGAGCACGAGGTCGTGGTGCACGTGGTCCTGCCCCGGCGAATAGAACGGCACGCCTCGGCGCCAGCGGCGCCAGACGATAAGAGACAGGTCGACGAACGGCACGCCGAGCACCAGCAGGGGCAGCACGAGGGCGATGGCGGCGGTGCCCTTCATGACGCTCTGGACGCTCAGGCAGGCGAGGACGAACCCGAGCAGCATCGAGCCGGCGTCGCCCATGAAGATGCTGGCCGGATGGAAGTTGAAGCGTAGGAAGGCGAATGTCGCGCCCGCGAGCACTGCGGCGATGACCCCCGCGGCCGGGAAGGTGGTGCTCAACGAGATGATGCAGAATGTGAGCGCGGAGATGCCGCAGACGCCGGCGGCAAGACCGTCGAGGCCGTCGATGAAGTTCACCATGTTGATGATCATCGCCATCCAGAACGCCGTGACGAGGACCGAGACCGCGGTCGGGAAGTGGGCCATGACGTCGGTGAACGGCACGCCCATGCGGTTGATACGGATGTCGAAGTAGATGGCCACGCTGATGGCCAGCAGCTGGCCGATGAACTTGACGATGGGCTCGAGCTCGTAGAGGTCGTCAAACAGGCCGACGGCCACGACGATGGTGGCGCCACCGATGATGCCCCAGACCGGGCGGTCCACCTTGACTAGGATCATGACCGGGACCATCCAGCCCAGGTACATGCCCAGCCCGCCGAGCAGGGGGGTGGCCAGCACGTGCATGCGGCGGTCGTCGCTCGGCGTGTCGACCGCGCCGGTACGTTGGGCCAGCCGCCCCATGAGCGGGGTGAGCAGGTACACCATGACGGCGGCGATGAGAAACCCGAGAACCGCCGTGCGCACAGGGCTCTCAAGGAGGAGCGGTCCGTCTATGGAAGCGTCTCCTTGTGCAATCTGACGCCGGCCTCCTCGAACATGGCCGCCGAGAGCTCGTCCGGATAGCCCTCGAGGTAGTGGATCTCGCTGACCCCGCAGTTGATCAGCATCTTCGCGCAAAGGATGCAGGGCTGGGTGGTGCAATAGAGGACGGCCGCGTCGACGCCGACGCCGTGCACGGCGGCCTGGATGATGGCGTTCTGCTCGGCGTGGATCGCGCGGCAGAGCTCGTGGCGTTCACCCGAGGGCACGCCGAGCTGTTCGCGCAGGCAGCCCACGTCGAGGCAGTGGCTCACGCCGCGCGGGGCGCCGTTGTAGCCGGTCGCGAGCACGCGCTTGTCACGCACCAGCACCGCGCCGACCTGTCGGCGCAGGCAGGTGGAGCGTGTCGCCGCCTGCAGCGCAAGCTGGAGGAAGTACAGGTGCCAGCTCGGCCGCGAGCGCGGGGGGCCGGGGCTGCCTGCGGCGGTCCCGCTCACAGGAACTCGTACAGCGGGAAGCGCTCGAGGAGGTCGAGCACCTCGCGGCGGATCTCTGCCAGGGCGGCGTGGTCGCTGCGAGCCGCCAGCGCCCGGAGCATGAGCTCGCCGGTCTGCCGCATCTCGGGTTCCATGAACCCGCGGGTGGTGACCGCCGGCGAGCCGACGCGCAGACCGCTGGCGACGTTGAATTTGCCGGCCTCGAACGGCACGACGTTGCGGTTGGCGGTGATGCCGACGCTCTCGAGGAGCTCCTGGCACTGCAGTCCGGTGAGGCCGGTGCTGCGCAGATCGAGCAGCGCGAGATGTACGTCGGTGCCCCCCGACACGAGACGCAGTCCGCCGTCGGCGAGCGTCTCGGCGAGGGCGGCGCAGTTGGCGACGACCTGACGCTGCAGGCGGCGAAACGGTTCGCTCTGGGCGATCTTGAGGCAGGCCGCCTTGGCGGCGATGACGTGCATGAGCGGCCCGCCCTGCATGCCGGGGAAGACGGCCCGGTCGATCGCCCTGGCGTACTCTTTGCGACACATGATGAGGCCGGCTCGCGGGCCGGTGAGGGTCTTGTGCGTGGTGCTCGTGACGACGTCGCAGTAGGGTACCGGGTTGGAGTGGACCCCCGCCGCGATGAGGCCCGCGATGTGAGCGATGTCGGCGAGCAGCAGCGCGCCGCATTCGTCGGCGATCGCGCGGAACGCGGCCCAGTCGATGGTCCTGGGGTAGGAGCTGTAGCCGCAGATGATGAGCTTGGGACGGCGCGCGAGGGCGAGCTCTCTGACCTCGTCGTAGTCGATGGTCTCGGTGTCGCGACGGACGTGGTACGGGACCACGTTGTAGGTGCGCCCGGAATAGTTGATATCGAGGCCGTGCGTGAGGTGACCGCCGTGCGTCAGCTCCATACCCATGAGCGTGTCGCCGGGGTCGAGCAATGCGAACAGGGCGGCCAGGTTGGCCGACGAGCCCGAATGAGGCTGGACGTTGACGTGCTCGGCCCCGAAGACGGCCTTGCAGCGGTCGATCGCCAGCTGCTCGACACGGTCGACGATCTCGCAGCCGCCGTAGTACCGCGCCCCGGGGAGGCCCTCGGCGTACTTGTTGGTCAGCACCGAGCCCGTAGCCTCCAGGACTGCGCGGCTGGCGAAGTTCTCGCTGGCGATGAGCTCAAGCGTCTCCTGCTGGCGGATGAGCTCGCTGCGCAGCAGCTCGTTGAGCTCAGGGTCCAGATGGTAGAGCGGCTCGCGGCGCCACTCCCGACCGACCGGGCTCACGAGGGTTCGCTCTCTTCGTCGATGAGGTCGACGCGCCTGCTGTGGCGACCGCCCTCGAACGGCGTCGCCAGCCAGATCTCGGTGATAGCCCACGCTTCGTCTTCGCTCAGAAGGCGACCGCCGAGGCACAGCACGTTGGCATCGTTGTGCCGGCGCGCCATCTCGGCGAGGTGGGGCGTGAGGCAGTCCGCGGCGCGCACTCCGCGGTGACGGTTGGCGGTCATGCACACGCCGAGCCCGGTGCCGCAGACGAGCACGCCGCGATCGACCTCGCCGCTCGCCACCATGGCGGCGACCCTGTGCGCGAAGGTGGGGTAGTCCACGGATGTCTCGGCCGAAGCGGTGCCGACATCGATGACCTCGTGGCCCTGCGCGCGCAGGCGACGCACGAGGTCCTGCTTGACGGCATACCCGCCGTGGTCGGCGCCGGAGGCGATCTTCACGTTGAGCTCCCTTCCCCTGAGCGGTTGCTGCGGTCGCGGCCGGGGCCGCCGGCGCAGCGCCGCGGCTCCCCTGCAGGCTAGCGATTCTATCAGTCCTCGAGAGCCAGCTCCCCCCGCAGGACAGGCTGCACGGAGCCGCCGACCAGCACATCTTCGATGTGGTCGGCAGTGCCGGTGACGGCGACCGTGAGCAGGCTCGGCCGGCCGACGGCCGCCCCCTGCAACACCACGCGGCGCGCGCCGGGCACCAACCGCCCGGCGCGCGCCATATAGGCGGCCAGGGGACCGGCGGCGCTGCCCGTGGCCGGGTCCTCGGGAATGCCGGAGAGCGGGAAGAGGCCGCGCGCCTCGATCCAGGGTGTCTCCCGACCGGTGAAAGCGCACGGGTAAGCCTCCGCGAAATCGCGCTCGAAGGCGTCCAGCAACGCGAGATCGAGATCTATGTGCGCGAGAGCGCGCTGGGTCTTCAGCGGGATGATCGTGTAGGCGAGGCCAGTGTCCACCGGCACCGCGTCGAGCTGGTCGTGAAGGTCCTCGACCTCGAGGCACAGGACGGCGGCGACGCGCTCCCGGGGGACCGGAGCGCCGAACGTCGGCGGCCCTTGGTGCACGGTGGCCGCCAGCGGCAGGCCGTCGCGGACCTCGACCTCGACCAGGGTCGGCCC
>JADGPQ010000039.1 GCA_017882325.1 Thermoleophilia bacterium | reverse complement strand
GCCGCTCTTGTCGACGATCTCGCCGAGTCGCGCGAGGAACTTCGTGCCGCGCTCCCAGATCGCGTCCTGCACCTTCTCGCGCTCGAGGATCTCGAGGCACTTCATGCTGGCCGCCATCTCGAGGCTGTTGGGGAAGTAGGTCGAGCTGAGAAAGGCGTCGTTGACATATACGCTCATGATCTCGCGCTTGCCGACCAGCGCGGCGATCGCGTAGCCGTTGGCCATCGCCTTGCCCACCGTCGTGAGGTCGGGCGCCACGCCGTAGCGCTCGCTGGCGCCGCCCATGCTGACGCGGAAGCCGGTGCGGACCTCGTCGAACGTCAGCACGGCGCCGTGCTCGTGCGTCAGCTCCTTGACGGCCTCCAGATACCCCGCCGGCGGCGCTATGACCGGCTTGGCCATCGGGTGGCCGACCGGGGTGATGACGACCCCGGCGATCTCGCCGGGGCTCTTCTCGAAGACGCGCTCCAGATCGGCGACGTCGCCGTACTCGAACTCTTCCGTGAGCTGCCAGACGGCCTCCGGCACGCCGCCGTGGTGCTCCACGCACCAATCGCCCCAGCCGTGATAGCCGCAGCGGGCGATCTTGTCGCGGCCGGTGTAAGCGCGCGAGGCGCGCACGGCCGCGTTCGTTGCATCCGAGCCCGTCTTTACGAGGATGGTCTGCTCGCCGCAGGGCATGATGTCGGCGAGCCGCTGCTCGAGCTCGTTCTGCAGCGGCTGCACGAGGCTGAAGCAGAAGCCTTTCTCCATCTGCGCCTTGGCGGCGTCGTTGATCTCGTCCTCGACATAGCCGAGGATGATCGGCCCGTAGGCACAGAGCATGTCGATGTACTCGTTGCCGTCCACATCGACGATGTGCCCGCCGTGGCCGTGGTCGATGAACACGGGATACTCGCCGACCACAAAGTTGTAGGGCCGCCGGATGCCGCCGACGCCGCCGGGCGTGAGCCGCAGGGCGTCGTCGAGCATGCTCATCGACTTGAGCAGATTGAGCTTCGGTGCGCTTTCCACACGGTTGGTCGTCATGGAGGCTCCTTTCAGCGCTCCCGCGCGGGGAATCGTGGAGTCGTGAGGGCCGGCTCCTCAGCCTGCCGCGGCCCATCGCCGGCGCGCCGGAAACGAAGAGGAAGAAGCAAGCGGCCGGCGGCACTCTGCGAGCGCGCCGGCAGGCGACGCGCCCTCGCGAAGCGTATCGGAAACGGCGCCCATTGGCACGCGGCCGCGACGAAGATCAGCACGCGCCGCGGCGTCAAGGCGCCGGCTCCAGCGATGTCGCCCCCTCCTCCTCGTGCTCCCCGAGCAACACGACGAGGAGTCCGCCGGCCACGATGAGCGCGCCGCCGATGACGGTCCACATCGAGATCCCCTGTCCCAGGAGGAGCAGCGCGTATAGCGGCGCGGACACCGGCTCGAGGTACCCCAGAACGGCGCTGTGCTGCACCCTGATGCGGCCCATGCCGAAGGTCCACATCATGTAGGCGAGGGCCGTGCACACCACGCCGAGGATCACGCCGGCGACCAGGTCGCGGGTAGTCAGATGGTAGCCCGATCCGACTGTCTGCCAGAGCGCTAGCGGCAGCAGGATGAGCGCGTCCAGCCAGGCCTCGGTGAACACGATGGTGACCGCCGACACGCGCTTCGTCAGGTCCTTCACGACGAGTTGAAAGACGGCGTAGCCGACGCCGGCGGCAAGCCCGGCCGCCACGCCGCCGGCCGAGAGCTTGATGCTCTCCCCGAGGAGGGAAGGTGCCAGGATCAACGCGAGTCCGCCGAGGGCGATGGCCAGCGCGGGGTAGACGATGCGTTCGGTGGGCACCCGGAACACGCGCGGCGCGAGCAGCGCCACCCACACCGGCGCCAGGAACTGCAGGAACATGCCGATCGCCACACTGGTGCCGCGGATGGCGACGAAGAACAAAAGGAGGGTGAAGGCGTCCAAGAGACCCATCCCGAGGAGGCGCGGCCACACGCCCGGCGCGCTCGCCCCGGCGAGGGGCCGCCGGCGGGCGAAGACTAGCCCGAGCACCAGGCCGGCGGTGGCGAACCGGATGACCAGGAGCGCGCTTTCGGGGGCGGTGGCCCAGTCCACCAGGGCCCCGATGAGGCCCATGATCAGGAAAGAGCCGGCGACCAGCAGGTAGCCCTTGGCGGCGCGGCTTCTCACGAGCCGCCGCCCGTCATCACAGCGGCTCCGGCTCGCTCGATGTAGCCCAGCACGGTGACGTGCTCCACGCGCACGCGCCGGGTGCCCTCGATCCACAGCGTGTAGGGGATCGCCGTGCACAAGACCCCCATGACCGCCGCAGCGATCCAGGCGCGTCCGTCCAGGTGGTAGCCGGTGCTGCCGAACTGCCAGATGGCCAGCGGTAGCACGAACAGGGTGTCGCCGACTGCCTCGGCCATCGAGATGGTCGACGAAGGCACGCGCTTGGTGAGGCCCTTCACCGACAGGGTGTACGAGGCGTAGCCGAAGCCCGTGAAAACGGCCGCCAGCAGGCCGACGAGCGAGATTCTGAGCCCCTCGCCGAGCAGGTCGGGCAAGAGGATGACGGTGAGGCCGGCAAGCGCCAGGGCGAGCGCGGGGAAGACGATGGGCTCGCGCGGCGAATGAAAGACCCGCGGCGCCACCAGCGCGACCCAGACCGGCATCAGGAACAGGAGGAACATGGCGATCGCGACGCTGGTGTGGAGCACCGCAAAGAAGAAGAGGAGGAGGGTGAGCGACGACATCGCCGCCATGGCGACGAGGCGCCAGGCGGCGATCATCGGGCGCCGCAGGAAGACCCCGCCGAGGGCCAGGGCGGCGAACGCCATGCGCAGCGCGAGGATGATCGCCTGCGGCGCGCCGGCCCAGGCGACCAATGGCGCGCTGCCGGCCATGTCCAGGTACGAGAGCAGGACGATACTGTAGCCGAGCGGGTCGCGGCGCTGCTCGCGGGCCGTGTCGCTCAACCCAGGAGCTCCGGCTCGGCTTCCTCGCGACCGTACAGCACGACGAGGATGCCGGCGGCCACGATCATGGCGCCGCCGGCCACGGTCCACGCCGACGGCACCTGGCTGAGGAAGACGAGGGCGTAGAGCGGCGCACTCACCGGCTCGAGATACCCGACGATCGAGGCATGCTGGACGCGGATGTAGCGCAGGCCGTCCATGAAGATGCTGAACGAGAAGGCCGTGGTGAGCAGGCCGAGCAGCGCCGCCATGAGCAGGTCGCGGCCGCTGAACTGATAGTGGACCGCCGAGACGGCGAAGAGCCCGGGCACGAGCATGACGGCGGCGGTGAACGCGCTCTGCGTGAACACCACCGCCGTGCTGCGCACGTGGCGTCCGCGCAAGCTCTTGGCGAAGAGCAGGTAGACCGCGTACATGACCCCTGCGGCCCAGCCGCAAAAGAGGCCGGCGGCCGATAGCTTCTTCCCTTCGAGCAGAAGGCCCGGCACGAGGATGACCGCCATGCCGGCAAGACCGATGGCCAACGCCACGTACACGATGCGGTCGGTGGCCTCGTGGAGGATGCGCGGCGCGACGAACGCCAGGTACACGGGCGCGAGGTACGAGAGGAAGATGGCCACGGCGACGCCGGTGTAGCGGATGGCGAGGAAGTACAAGACCAGGTTCAGCGCCAACGCGACACTGATGCCGAGAAGGCGAAGCGGCGCTCCGGCGCTGCGCAGGTCGCGCCAGCTGCCGCTGATCAGGACGACGCCGCCGAGCGCGGCGGCGGCGAACGTCATGCGCAGGCAGAGCAGCATCGTCGTCGGCATGTCGGCGTAGGTGACCATCACGCCGATGGAGCCGTTGGCCAGAGAGGCGAGGCCGACCTCGAAGTAGCCGCGCAAGCGCTCGGGCTGGGCCGAAGGCGCGGCGGCGGACGCTGCGCCTCCGCCGCTCACGAAAGCGGCTCCAGCAGCGGCTCCGTCTCGCCCTTGCCGAGGACGATGACCAGGACGCCGGCGGCGATGATCAGGGCGCCGCCGGCCAGCGTCGTCCACGGCGGCTTCTCACCGATAAGCAGGAAGGCCCACAGCGGCGACGTGACCGGCTCGATGTACCCCAGGATGCCGGCATGCTCGACGCGCACGTAGCGGATGCCGTCGGTGAAGAGACTGAAGCACAGGGCCGTGTAGATAAGCCCGCTGACGAGCACGATCCAGGTGTCGGTCCAGGTGAGCTGGTAATGGCTGACGACCGTCTGCCACGCGGCCAGCGGCGTGAGCAGCACGACGCTCCCGAAGCAGAAGAAGAGCGCGAAGGTGGAGCCCCGCACGTCCTGGCCCATGCTCTTGATGAGCATCATCGCCGTGGCGAACATCAGCCCCGCCAGGAGGCCACAGACGATGCCGGGAATGCTGGTCCGCCCCTCACCCAGCGTAAGTCCCGGCAGAACTAGCAGCACCATGCCGCCGACGGCGACTGCCACGGCCACCATGTCGATCGTCTGACGCCGCGTGCGCAGCACCCACGGCGCCAGCAACGCAACGAAGACCGGCGCCATGTACTCCAGAGAGACGCCCACCGTGACGTTGGCCAAGCGTATGGAGGCGAAGTAGAAGATCAGCTCGAGGGCGACGACGAAGCCGACAAGGATCATGCGGCGGAAATACCCGGAGCGGCGCACCTCGGCGATGCCGCCGGTCTTCAGAAAGAGCGCCCCGAGGACGACGCCGGCCAGCGCCATGCGAAGCACGACCAGCAGGCTGGCCGGCATCGTCGATATCTGGATGAGCGTCGCGGAAGTGCCCAGGATGAGCGACGCGACGCCGATCTCGGCGTACCCGCGGAGTCGGCGGTCAGTCGCCGGCGAAGCCGAGGCGACCGGCGAAGACATCCAGAAACCGCTTGTCGGTGGCGAGGTCGAGGAACTCGATGCGGTCGCGCAGCCGCGCCATGCGCCGGCGCGCCCGCATGTCGATCAAGGCCATCTGGGCGCCCACGCCGGCGGCGTTGCCAACAAAGGCAACGCGTCGCTTGGTCACGGGCGGGAACAGGCCGAGGAACTGGGCGGCGTCGAGGTCGAGGTAGTTGCCGAAGGCGCCGGCGATGTACACGTGGTCGAGCTCCTCGACGGCAACACCGAGGGTGTCGAGCAGCAGCTCCCAGCCACTGTTTATGGCACCCTTGGCGAGTTGCAGACTGCGCACGTCGTGCTGCGTGAAGACGATGTCGCCGTGCGAACCGGCAGTGACGAAGTACTCGCGACCCTCCTCGCCCTGGCGCACGCGGGGGTGCTCCTGCATGCGGCCACTCGTGTCCACGACGCCGGCGCGGACAAGCCCGGCGAGCAGGTCGACCACGCCGGAGCCGCAGATGCCGATGGGCTCGGCTCCGGCGATCGTCCGGATGTCGGCGGTGTTGCCGTGCCGGGTGATGCGCACGCGCTCGACGGCCCCGGCGACGGCCTTCATGCCGTGGCGGATCTGGTAGCCCTCGAAAGCAGGGCCGGAGGCGCAGCTGGTGACCGTAACGCGACCTGCGTGGGCCAGCGCGATCTCGGTGTTGGTGCCGATGTCGATGGCCATGGACGGACGCTTCTTGCTGACGAGCCGCGTAGCGGCGATGACGGCCAGCGCGTCTGAGCCGACGAAGCCGGCGATAGGCGGCGGGAAATGCACGCCGCCATCCGGGTTCATATCGAGGCCGAGCTCACTCGCGCGCAGCGTGAGCGGCTCGGCCGCGGCCGGCGCGAACGGCGCCTGCCCGAGGCCGACCGGGGAGAGCCCGAGCGCCAGATGATGCATGGCCGTGTTGCCCACCACGGTCATGTCGCAGACGTGGTTGGGATGCACGCCCTGGCGCCCGTACAGCACCTTAAGGTCGGCGTTGATGCCCTCGCGCACCGCCTGGGCCAGAGATGCCGTGTCGTTGTGCTGGGCGGCTTGGGCGATGCGTGAGATGACGTCCTCGCCGTAGCGCATCTGCGGGTTCTCCGCCGCCTCCTGGTCGATGAGGGCGCCGCGCGCGAGGTCGAACAGGTAGACGATGACCTTGGAGGTGCCGACGTCGACCGCCGCTCCGTACAGCTCCGGCGCGTGATGGTCGACGGCGTGCACGTCGATCACGCGCTTGCCGTACAGCGTGGCGATCGCCCGCCAGTGCCCGTCGCGGAGAGTCTTCGGCAGGCATCGCAGCACCTTGAGCGGTACTTCGACGCCGCCGAGCGCCTCGTCGAAGCGCTCCAGGTCGGAGCGCGCGTCGGCGAGCGTCGGCGGCTCCAGCTCGACCATCCGAGTCACCACCGCCGGGTGAGCGGCGCCGTGGCGCAGTTTGGAGGTGGTGAGGATGCGGCGCTGGCCGGCCGTGCCGCGCACCTCGATGCTGACCCGCGCTGAGCGAGGAGACGCCTGGCAAGCCAGGCGCCAGCCCTCGGCGCGCAGCTTCTCGGAGATGCGCTTGTGCTCGACCTCGGTGGGCGCCGTGAGCTCGCCGGAGCCGACCCTCACGAGGCACTTCCCGCAGGTCCCGCGCCCCGCGCAGTCTGTGGGGATC
Source organism: Thermoleophilia bacterium (assembly GCA_017882325.1). Classification (GTDB taxonomy): domain Bacteria; phylum Actinomycetota; class Thermoleophilia; order UBA2241; family UBA2241; genus CAIXSE01. The sequence goes on along the minus strand of JADGPQ010000039.1, from coordinate 9,551 downwards.
TCAACCGCTGCGCGCAGGAGGCCGTCGAGCAGCGTCTGCTGCTCGTTGACCTGCAGGGTCAGCCCGATAGGCTCGACGAAGACTCTCGGCACGCCGGCCGTCTCAGGCCTTGGCCGAACCGAACATCTCGGCCATGCGATTCGTGCGGTCCACGACCTTCTGCATGCGCGCCACCCACACATCGGAGAGCGTAGGCTGCGGGCTGTCGAAGAGGCCGGCCACGCCGAGGCGCTGCTTCTCCTCCTCACAGCCCTCGCACTGGCACTCGCCCTCGACGTACTCCTTGGGCTCGGTGTATTTGCTGATCACGCCCTCGTAGTTGCGGAGGATGATCTGGTGCGGGCCCTGGCTGATCACGTAGTTGGGGAACACCGGCGTCTTCCCGCCACCGCCGATGGCGTCGATGATGTAGGTCGGTACGGCGAAGCCCGTGGTGTGGCCGCGCAGGCTCTCGTAGATCTCGATACCCTTGGCCACGCTGGTGCGGAAGTGGGCCGTGCCCTCGGCGAGGTCGCACTGGTAGTAGTAATAGGGCTTGACGCGGTACTCGACCAACTTGTGGACGAGCTTCTTCATGACGTGGGCGCAGTCGTTGATGCCGGCCATAAGCACCGTCTGGTTGCCCAGCGGGAAGCCGCCGTCGGCGAGCATGTCGCACGCCTTCTTGCTCTCGGGCGTGAACTCCTTGGGGTGGTTGAAGTGCGTATTGATGTAAAGCGGCTGGTACTTCTTGAGCATGGTCACGAGCTCGGGTGTGATGCGCTGCGGGAAGACCACCGGGGCGCGGGTGCCGAGGCGGATGATCTCGACGTGCGGGACGGCGTGCACGCGCTTGATGATGTCCTCGAGCTGATCGTCTGAGAGGACCAGCGGGTCGCCGCCGCTGATCAGCACGTCGCGCACCTCTGGGGAGCGCTCGATGTACGTGATGGCGTTGTCGATCTCGGACTGGTTGACCATGGCCTCGGTGCCGCCGACCAGGCGCCGCCGCGTGCAGTGGCGGCAATACATGGAGCACATCTCGGTGACCACGAACAGCACACGGTCTGGGTAGCGGTGCGTGATGCGCGGCGTCGGCGAGTCGAAGTCTTCACTCACGGCATCCTTGAGATCCTCATCATGGATGACCAGCTCGGCCGGTGAGGGCACGCCCTGCATGCGCACCGGGCAGTTGGGGTCGTCGGGGTCCATGAGCGAGGCGTAGTAGGGCGTCACGGATACGCGGAACTTGCCCATACACGCGTCGAGGTCGGCGCGCTGCTGGTCGGTGAGGTTGAGCACCTGCTCGAAGTCGGCCGTGGTGGTGAGCCGGTTGCGCAGCTGCCAGTGGTAGTTGCTCCACTCCTCCTCGGTTACGTCCTTGAAGAGCGGTATGTCCTTGAAGCTCCTGGTCATCGTCTGTCTCCTTCTCGTGAGGCTCCTGAGTCGCTCACGTTCCCTGTTGGTGAGGCGCCGGCGGTGAGTACATCCGTGCATCAGACTAGTACAGCCCCTCCGCCTCGGCCACGATGCGGGCCAACGTTTCCGTCGCTTCGTCTCCGAGCGGGAGCACCTGGTGCTCGGCGAGATGCTGGTCGACCAGCTCGGACGCCTTCTCGTAAGAGCCCTCCCTGCCGGACGCGACCCACGCGTCCCACATGCTGCGGTCGAGCAGCCGCGGCCGCCAGACGTCCTTCATGTGCTTCCGCGTGTGGCGCTGGCCGAGGAAGTTGCCGCAGACGTCGACCTGCCTGATCGCGTCCAGGGCGATAGTCTCCTCGTCCACCATGACGCCAGCGACGATGCGCGCGTTCCACGAGTAGATCTCGGAGTCCATGACGAGCTGCTGCGCGGAGAAGACGCTCCCGCCGCCGAGCGTGCCTGCGCCCGCCGTGAGATCGGCGCCCGCGGCCATGGTGCTGAGCGCGGCGAACGCGTTCTGCATGCAGGCTTGCCAGTCGGGCTCGTGGCTGCCAGTGGTCATGCCTGCGGCGCTCACGGGCAGCCCGATGAGGGCGGCCAGCTGCACGGCGGCGATCTGGAACATGGCGGCTTCGGGACCCCCTGCCGCCAGGCCGGCCAGCGCGGGGTCGGCGACGTAGAAGAACGGCGCGCCGGGCACCGTGGCCTGGATGGCGGCGCACGCTGCCAGCACGCCGGCATGGTGCCGGACGAGAGCCGCGGCCAGGTCTGTCTGGTCGGCCGCGCCGGCCGCGCGTCCGTTTGGCGCCGCGACGACGCCGACCGGCAGGCCGGCGCGTGCGAACACCGATGCGGCGCCCAGCCCGTCGGCGCCGGCGCACAGGCTGACCGGCGGGCGGCCGCGCAGCTCGATTTCGGAGCCGGCCACGGCGACCGCCATGCGCAGCACCGTGCGAGCCTCGTCGGCAGACCGCAGCGTCGTAAGCTGGACGTGTTTGCTGGTCGCCGCAAAGCAGCGCGCCAGCTCGGCTGGGAGCGTCTCGCCGGCGGCGCGCACGGGCGGCCCGCGAACGACGGCCACCTCGGGCAGAGCGTCGGCGAGCCGGCAAGCGTCGGCGAGGTCAGGTGCCGTCGCGGGGCGCGGATCGCCGCCGCCGCGCGGGCGCACGAGCGCGGCAGGGCCGCCGGTGCCCAGCCAGCAGTGCGCCGCGCCGAGCACGGTGTGATGCTCGAAGACGCGGCCGCCGAGGACGACCGTATCGGGAGCCAGGCGCGCGGCCTTCTCGGCGGCGGCAGCCTCGGCGCCAAGCAGCGCCAGCGCCGCCGCGTGCACGCGGCGCAGGTCGTCGTCGCCGAGGATCTTGAGCGCCAATCGCGCTGGCGACGTCATGATCGGGCAGAGCTCGGTCATCGGACGCCTCCTCCGGCCGCGGCAAGTGCAGCGTCGAGGCGCCTGCGGATGGAATCCTCCAGGACGAACCCCCGCGGAGCCTCGCGCAGTGCTGTGGTCTGTATCTGTACGCGCTCCTTGAGCGTCGTGGCGCCGGCCGTGCGCCAGCGCTCGTAGGCGTTGCGGTCCAGCAACGACGGCTGCCAGAAAGCGCGATGGTGGAGGCGCGTGTAGTCGCGCCCCAGGTGGTTGCCGCCCGGCCCGGCCGTGTCGATCTCGTTCAGCGCCAGCGCCTCGTCGTCGACGTCGACCTCGACGAGCAGGGCGCGAGCATAGCCGACCAGTTCGTCGCCGAGGACGATCGTCTGGTAGCTGCTCTGCATGCCGCTCTCGAGGTAGCCGACGTCGTGCAGGAGCGTGGCTCGGCTGAGGGCGCCGAGAACCGCCGTGATGCCGGCCTCGGCAGCCCACTGCTCGTCGAAGCTCTTCGCGTCGGCGACGGCGGCGTAGGCAAAGCTCGGAAGGCCGTAGAAACGCGCCAGGTCGGTGGCCGCGGCGTTGCCGAGGAAGTGTTCGGGGGCGCCGTAGACGTCCACTGCGGTTCGCATGTCAAAGGCGCCGCACCCGACCCCGTAGACGAACGGCGCGCCGCTCCTCGTGAGCTGGTGTACGACGAGGCCGCTGAGCGTCTCGGCATTGCCCACCGCGATGGTCGCGGCGATGGAGGCTGGTGCCGTGGTGCCGGCGGCAGGCGCCGGCGCGTAGACGAGCGGGATGTCGAGCTCGGCGCAGGCCTGGACCTTGTCCAGCGCCTCCGCCGAGTGCACGAGCGGCGGATTGGGCATGGCGTAGCAGGCGAAGCTGCGCGCCTCGCCGCACAGCGCCGCCATGTCGCGCATGCGGCGCAGGCTGACCGCGTCGTGCGCCGTGGTCAGCAGCGGCTTGCCGGTGCCGGCCAGCATGGCGGCGAACTGCGCCAGGTCGCCGGCCTGCGCCGGCACGTCACTGGGCAGGCCCATGCTCATCACGAAGTCGATGTTGGGCAGCTTCTCCGCCAGGGCGGCCATGCCCTCGACGTCGTTCTTCGTGGTCTGCCGCCGCTCCCCCGTGTCCGGGTCGGTGACGTACACGCAATCCGACCCGGTGCCGAAGTAACTGTTGCCGTCGGCCAGCTCGAGCCCGCCGGGCTCGCCGCGACGGGCGTGGGCGTGGGCGCCGCCGTCGGCGCCGCGCACCTTGAGGGCAAAGCGGCGCGGCGCGGTCTGAAGCGCCTTGTCGACGAGCGCGGCAGGGATGCGGGCGCGCGGGCCGTCGAGGCGCGCGCCCGCGTCCGCCAGGAGCTCACGTGCACCCTCGTGGCGCACCTCCACGCCCGTCTCTTCGAGCAGCGCGAGGGTAGCCTCGTGGACGCGCCAACAGGCGGCGTCGTCCCAGACGATGAGGCGGGCGGCGGGCATCAGGCGCCCGCCAGATCCTTGTCGGCGCGGTCCACGATCGCGCGCAGCTCTTTCACAACGTCCTCGGGCAGCGGCTCGGGACGGTGGTTCTCAAGAATGTCGTCGGCTATCTGTGTGGCCTTGTGCAGGGCGCCCTTCTTGCCCTCGCGGAGCCAGCTATCGTAGGTGGTGCGGTCCCAGACGTTAGGGCGCCAGATCTCTTTCATGTGCGCCCGTGTGTGCTTCTCAGCGAGGTAGGTGCCGTTGGGGCCGACCTTCTTGATCACGTCCAGGGCCAGCGTCTCGTCGCTGACCTCGATGCCGCCGGCGACCTTCTGCACGATGGAGTAGATCTCGGTCTCCATCACCATGTGCGGGTAACTGAGGATCTTGGAGCCGTTCAGCAGGCCGGCGCCGTTCATCATGTCGGCGCAGCTCATGACGCTGGCGAAGGTGCTGAGGGAATCGTCGATGGCGGCTTGCCAGTCGGGCTCCTTGGCCCCCGTGGCCATGGTGCCCATCGCCATGGGGATACCGTAGAAGTGGGCCAGCTGCGTGCTGGCGGCGGCGAGCAGGTAATCCTCGGGAGAGCCGCCGGTGTAGCCGCCCGTCTTGAGGTCGATCACGCTGGGGGCGCCGGCGAAGAAGCACGGCGAGCCCGGGTGGGCGAGCTGGAGTAGGACGACGCCGCTGAGCGCCTCGGCATTCTGCACGACGAGGTTGCCGGCCAGCGTAGCCGGGCCGGTGCCGGCCGCGAGCGGCATGGGCATGAAGCCGCTGGCGAGCCCATGCTCGGCGGCCACGAGGTTGGCTTCGAGATTGGGGCCGTCGTGACCGAGCGGGTCGACGGCGCACTGCATGAAGCTGAGGATCGGCCGCTCGCGCAGCTTGTCGACGCCGCCGGCGATGGCGGCTGCCATCTCGACTAGGTAGCGGGCCGGCTTCTCGCCGACGGTGGTCACCGTCTGGAAGTGCTTACTGGTGTTGGTGAACACGGCCTCGGCGTCGTGCAGCGCCTTGGTAGCCGGGGGCACGTCCTGGCTGGTCACGACAGGGCCCCAGTAGTAGCTGATGTTGGGCAGGGCATCGACGAAGCGTGCGCTGGTGGCGGCGTCGGCCTTCGTGCTGAGCCGCCTCTCGCCCGTCTTGTGATCGAAGACGAAGACGCCGGACCCGTCGTTGCTCAGATAGCAGTGCTTGCCATCGATGAGCATGTCGGCGGCGGGGTCGCGGCCGGCGAGCACGTATTCGCCCGGCGCCGTGGAGACCGCCTCCATGACGAGTGCACGCGGCAGCTTGGCGACCTGCGTGGCGCGGTCCACCTCGCAGCCGTTCTTCTCGAGCACCGTGAGCGCCCTGTCGCTGGGGAAGCGGATGCCCACGTCCTCCAGGATCTCGAGGGTGGCCTCGTGGATACGCTCGAGCTCGCCGGGGTTGAGGACGTCCCACTTGAGACGCGGGGCGATGGGATTGATACGGGTGGTCATTGCAGCAACCTCGCAAGGGTCCGACGACAGGTCAGGGGGTGGTACCGGTCAGCGGACGAGCGCGAAAGATGGCAGCACAAGAGGGCCCGTCCGCGGGGGAGCGGACGAGCTTACAGACCGCAGGAGCGGTTGATCGTGCTGATGCTGAAGGAGGCCGCGCGCACGGGCACAGTCTATCACCGCCCCCGCGCGCGGCAAACTGCCGCGCGTATTGCGGCAGTGCAGCGCTTTTGTGCCTTCACGCGCGGCCTCCTGTCAGCCTCGTACCTGGACTCTCAGGTGCCCGGCCGGTGCGCCTCCACCTCCGCGAGCACGCGGTCGAGGCCGGCCTTGGTCTCGACGCTCAGCTCGAAGGCGCGCGGCTCGGCGCGCAACGCCGCGACTCGCACCCTGAGGCGGTCGAGCAACGTCTTGCTGCCCTCAGTCTCCCAGCGGTCGTGCGGCGTCGTGTCGAGCAGCTCGCTCTGCCAAATCTGGCGGAAGTGCGAGCGCGTGTACGGCCGGGCCAGGTGATTGCCGCCCGGCCCGACGGCCTTGATCTCGTCGAGCGCCAGCGCTTCGTCGTCCACCTTGAGCTCGCTCATGAACGCCTTGGTGTAGCCGATCAACTCGTTACCGAGCAGGATCGACTCGTAGCTGCCCTGCAGGCCCGCCTCGAGATAGCCCACGTCGTGCAACAAAGTCGCCCTCGACAGCAGACCGGTGACCGTCGTGATGGCGCTCTCGGCACTCCACTGCTCGTCGAGCGTCTTACTGTCTGTGTGTGCCGCATAGCTGAAGCTCGGCAGGTCGTACCAGCGCGCCAGGTCGGTCTGCGCCTGGTAGCCCTGCACGGGCCCGGCCGACGAGTACACCTCGTTCATGGTTCGCATGTTCATCGCGCCGACGCCGACGCCCCACACGAAGGGCGCGCCGGGCTTGACCGCCTGGCTGAGCACGAGGCCGGCGAGCACCTCGGCGTTGGCGACTACGATCACGGAAGCGATGCTGGCCGGCGCCGTCGTGCCGGCATTCGGCGCCGGCGCCCAGATCAACGGCACATCGAGCTCGGCGCAGGCGATGACCTTGCTGGCGCCGTCCTCATCGAAGAGCAGCGGCGGCACAGGCATAGCGTAGATGCCGAAGCTGTCGGACTCGCCGGCCAGCGCCGTCATCTGCTTCATCTTCGCCAGGATATGGCCGTCGCGAGGCGCCACCAGAAGTGGCTTTCGCGTGCCACGCACCATGGCGTCGACCTGCGCGAGGTCGTCGATCGTCTGGAGCACGTCCTCGGGCAGGCCCATGCTCATGACGAAGTCGATGTGGGGGAGCTTCTCGCAGAGCGCGGCCATGCCCTCGACGTCGGCCTTGCGCACGCGGCGGCGCTCGCGCGTATCGGGGTCGCAGACGTAGAGCACGTCGCTGCCGGTGCCGCAGTAGCTGTGGTGAGCGTCGAGCACAAGCGGCACGGTGTCGCCGCCGCGCGGCTTGATGGTCCAGTCGCGCGGGGCACTGGCGATGGCCTCGTCAACCAGCTTCGCCGGGATGCGGACGCGGGTGCCGTCGACCTTGGCGCCGGCCTTCGCGAAGATCTCGACGGCCGGCGCGTACCGCACCTCGATACCCGTGTCGGCGAGTACCTCCAGTGTCGCATCGTGAACACGCTTGCAGGCGTCGTCGCCCCAGATCTTCAAACGAGCTTCGTTCATACCGCGCCTCCTTCGCTTCTGTGCGACTGCACACCATTTGATGTTCCGCGAAGCGGACTTGCTCGACGCCGCGCGGCTGAGGGATGATCGCCGCTTCTCGCGATACGCCGGCGCTCGCCGGCCCGCGCAAGACGGCGGCCGCCGCCGGGGGTGCACGCCTAAATCCAGAAGCCTGGTGGCTCGCTGAGCTCGGGGTGCGCGTCCTGAAAGGCGAGCGCGGCCTCGAGGGTCCGCACCCAGTCGTAGTAGATGCCCTTGCAGTGGACGAGCTCGACGTCGAGATCGCGCAGGCGGGCGAGGCCGTAGGTCTGCGCGCCCGCCGGCGAGTACACGGCGTCCGCCACGACGACGACGCGGTAGCCGGCTTCGCTGAGGCCGACGGCCGAGTGCGTCACGCACACGTCGGTCTCGAAGCCGGCGAGGAGGGCGGTCTTGCGCCCTGTCACCGCGATCGCCGCCATGATGTCGGGGCAGGCAGCGAGGCCGAAGACGGGCTTCGTGAACACCGGCGCTTCGGAGCCGGCGGCGGCGAGTATCCCCGCGGCCGTGGGCCCGTTCCGCTCAGGGTCCTCCTCCGTGACCAAGACGGGCACACCTAGCGCCCGGGCCGTGGCGGCCAGCCAAGCTGAGCGCGCGAGGGCCTCCTCTGCGGTCGCGACGTCCTCGGCGCTCAAGGCGTCTCCCCAGAACCGCGGCTGCGAGTCGATGATGACGAGCACGGAGTCGTCGCGTTCGATCAGGTGCACGGGTGGCTCCTTTGAGGCGGGCGGAATAACCTATCGTACGTCGCACGGGCGCCTTCCGCTACAGCCACGAGCGGGCCCAGCTTGAGCGAACCTAGCCGCCGCCCGGCGCGGGCCGCAACAGATTGCTCGGCGACGTTGGTCTCACGCGGCCGCGACGCTTTACTCCGGTGCGCGCCGACCGTACTCTCGTGGTCTGCGGGCGTCACGCACCTGTCGATCGCGTCCGCACAGAGGGGCGGTGACCATGGCCATGCGGCCGTTCGAAGTCCCCGACCGCCACCCGCGAGTGAAAGCCCACATGGGAGGTGCCGAAAGTGAAACGCAACCTGCACGCCGGGCGACCCAGGTCCGGCGGGCTCAGCCTCAATGTGTTCACCGACGCGGAGATGGACGACATCCATCTCGCATCGCTCGAGATCCTCGAACGCACCGGCGTCTGGGTCGAGGCCGACGATGCCCTCGACATCTTCAGCGACGGCGGCTGCGTCGTGAACCGCGAGACGCACATCGTGCGCATCCCGCCGTACCTCGCGGAGGAGTCACTGCGCTCGTGCCCGCCGAAGAGCTTCCTCTGCGGCCGTGACCCGGAGATGGACATCGTCCTCGAGGCCGGGCGCGTGTACGTCTCCAATTTCGACGAAGGCATCATGATCGTCGACTCGCACACCGGCGAGTACCGGCACCCGGTGCTCCAGGACGTCCGGGAAGCCGCACGCCTCGTCGACGCCCTGAGCGACATCGACACCTACGAGTCGGCGGTCCATCCGACCGATGTGCCCGAAGAGACCGCCAGCCTCTACAAATGGGAAGCCGCGATCCAGAACACCGGCAAGCCGGTCGGCACCGAGGCCACCAGCGCCTACGACGTCAAGAAGCTCATCGAGATGGCGACGGTCATCTCGGGCAGCGAGGACGAGTTCCGCCGCCGGCCGCTGATCGGCTTCGGCGTCTGCCCGGTGAGCCCGCTCAAGCTGCCGCGCGACGCCACAGAGGTCATCATCGAGTCGTCGCGCGCCTGGTGCCCCGACACGATCCTGAGCATGGCCATGTCGGGCGGATCGGCGCCGGTCACCCTCGCCGGCACGCTCGTACTGCACAACGCCGAGGTGCTGAGCGGCATCGTGCTGTCACAGCTCGCGGAGCGCGGCTGCCCCATCACTTACGGATCGTCGACCACGGCCATGGACCTCAAGCTCGCGGCGGCGTGCGTGGGCTCGCCCGAGCTCGCCCTTTTCAGCGCCGCCTGCGCCCAGATCGCCCGCCGCTACCTGCTGCCGAGCTTCGTGGCCGGGTTGTAGGCAGACTCCAAGCTCGGTGACGCGCAGACCGGTCACGAGAAGACCCTCACCGGACTCCTTCCTGCGTTGGCAGGCGCCAACCAGATCTACGGGGCGGGGATGATC
>JADGPQ010000038.1 GCA_017882325.1 Thermoleophilia bacterium | reverse complement strand
AGAGGTAGGCCCCAGAGCTTCACGGCCCGACCTGCTCTCGAGCGATGCCGGCGACGGCCTCGACCACCTCACCCGGCGTCATGTCTGAGGTGTCCAGCTCGACGGCGTCCGCGGCCTTGCGCAGCGGCGCAACGGCTCGCGTGCAGTCTCGCCGGTCGCGCTCAAGGATGGCGGCGAGCACCTGGGCGTCGTCGACCTGGTCTCCATTTGCCCGCAGCTCCGCGGCGCGCCGCGCTGCCCGCACGTCCGGGCGCGCAGTCAAGAAGACCTTCACGGCCGCGTGGGGGAACACGTTGGTGCCGATATCGCGTCCCTCCATCACGATGTCGGTGTCGCCGGCGAGGCGCCGCTGCTCGTCGACGAGCAGGCCACGCACGCCCGGCAGCGCAGAGACCCTCGAGGCCGCCGCGCCCATCTCGAGGGTACGGATCGCCTCGCTCACATCGCGCCCCCCGGCGAACAGGCGGCCGTCGCCGTCGAAGCGCAGCCCGGCAGACCGGGCGAGCGCGACCACGGCCTCCTCGTCGTCGAGCGCCACGCCAGACTCCGTCGCCAGAAGGCCCACGGCCCGGTACATCGCGCCCGTATCGAGGTAGACGTAGCCGAGGCGCGCCGCGACGCGCCGCGCTACCGTACTCTTGCCCGAGCCCACGGGTCCGTCGACGGCCACGACGGTCATTCCACCGCGCTCCCCGTGATGACTTCGTAGCCGAGGCCGGCGAGGAGGTGCGCGCCGCGCACGCTCGCCGCCTCTCCGAGGACGTACACGGTGAGAGTGCCGCCCAGCTCGGCGCTCATGTGGTGCATCGAGAGGTCCTCGATATTGAGCCCGGCGTCCCCGAGAGTGACCATGATCTCGCTGAAGACGCCCGGCCTGTCGGGAACACGGACGATGAGCCGGTGAAGCTCTCGAGCCGGCAGGCTGCCTGTCGCGAGCATGCGCTCGCGTTGCTCGGCGGCTCGCCCGATGGCGTCCCCGAGGCGCGTGGCGTCGTTGGCGGCGAGCGCCTCCAGCACCTCCTGCAGGCCCTCCTGGAAGGTCGCGAGGGCGGCCAGCAGGGCGGCGCGGTTTTCGAGGAAGATGTCGGTCCACACGCGGCGGTTGCTCCCGGCGACGCGCGTGAGGTCGTGGAAGCTCGGACCCGCCGAGAGCAACGCGTCGCGCGCGCCCGTGTGCTGCCCGGCTTGGCTCATCAGCACGTTGGCGAGCACGTGCGGAAGGTGACTCACGACGGCCATGAGGCGGTCGTGCTCTTCGGGGTCGACGGCCACCGGCCGGGCGCCGATCTCGCCGAGGAAACCGTACAGCCGCTGGTAGGCGTCGCCGTCCACGTGTGCGCCGGGGGTGACGAAGTAGGTGGCCCCGTCGTAGAGCGACGCCCGCGCGTTGGCCACTCCGGCGGTTTCAGACCCGCACAGCGGATGACCGCCTACGCAGCGCCGCTGTTCGTCCGGCGACAGCGCCCGCATCAGCGGGCCCTTGGTGCTGCCCACGTCGCTGATCACGGCGTGCGGCGGCGCCGCCGCGAGCGCCGCCTTGACGTGCTCGACGACGAGCCGCACAGGCGTGCACACGAACACGAGGTCCGCGCCGGAGGCAGCCTCCTGAAGGCTGCCGCAGGCGCGCGTGACGGCGCCGCGTTCGAGCGCGAGGTCCAGCGTCGCCTTCGTCTGGCTGAAACCGCGGACCTCGGCGATCCCCGCGCGTTCGCGCGCGGCGAGCCCGAGCGACCCGCCCATGAGACCGACGCCGATGACGGCGACGGTAGGGACGCCGGCGTCGCTCACCGCGTCAGGCCGTCGTCTTGCCGGTCCAGCGCGCAAGGTCGAGCACGCGGCCGGCGTACTCGCCGAACACTGCGGTGGGCAGCGACTGGGGTCCGTCGCAGAGGGCGTGCTCGGGGTTGGGGTGCGTCTCCACGAGCACGCCGTCGGCGCCGGCGGCCACGCCAGCCAGCGAGAGTGGCAGCACGAGGTCCAGGCGACCGGCCGAGTGGCTGGGATCGACGACGATCGGCAGGTGGCTGGCCAGCTTGATCACCGGCACGGCGCTCACGTCGAACGTATTGCGCGTCGCCGTCTCGAAGGTGCGGATGCCGCGCTCGCAGAGGATCACGTCACGGTTGCCCTCCTTCACGATGTACTCGGCGGCCATGAGCAACTCCTCGATGGTCGTCGCGGGACCGCGTTTGAGGAGTACGGGCTTGGCGACCTTGCCCAGCTCTGCCAGCAGCAGGAAGTTCTGGGTGTTGCGGGCCCCGACCTGAAGGACATCGGCGTACTCGCAGACAACGTCGAGGTCGCGCGGGTCCATCACCTCGGTGACGATGGGCAGGCCGGTGTCGTCGCGGGCGGCGGCGAGCATCCTGAGGCCTTCCTCGCCGAGGCCCTGGAATGCGTACGGAGAGCTCCGTGGCTTGAAGGCGCCGCCGCGCATCATCTTGCCGCCGCCCGCCTTGACGGCGCGGGCGGCGGCCAGCACTTGTTCGGAGGTCTCCACCGAGCATGGGCCGGCGATGATCGCGAAGTGCCCGCCGCCGATCTTGGCGCCGCGCACGTCGATGACCGTGTCGTGCTGCTGGAACTCGCGGCTGACGAGTTTATAGGGCCTGAGGATGGCGACGACGCGATCGACGCCAGGCATCGCCTCGAGCGGCAGCTGCGTGATCTCCTCGCGGTCGCCGATGACGCCGACGACAGTGACGCGCTCACCGAATGAGACATGGGCGCTCGCGCCGACCTCCTCGACTCGCGCGACGACGTGGGCGACCTCTTCCTTGGTCGCCGTCTCGTGCATGATGACCATCATGCTCAGCTCGGCCTCCCTTCGCCCCCTCCCGGCGCGCGGACCTCGAGCGAGGCCAGTTTGCCCAGGAAGAATTCGATCTCATCCTGTGTGCCCACGCTGACGCGCGCCCATCCGGGGCAACCGAGCGCGTTGCCGTCGCGGACGATCGCGCCCATCGACAGCAGGCTCTGGCAGACCTGGTCCTGCGGCTGGCACAGGTCACAGGTGTCCACGAGCATGAAATTCGCCTGACTCGGCACCGTGGCGCGGCCCCTGGCGGCAAGCTGTTCGACCATGGCGGCGCGCAGCTCGGCGTTGACCGCGCGCCGGCGGGCCACCTGGTCCTGATGCTTGAGCGCTTCGACGGCCGCGACCTGCGCCAGCAGGTTCACGTTGAACGGCTGGCGCACCTTGTCGAGCGCCGCCTTCAACTCGGGCGAGCAGAGACCGTAGCCGACCCGCAGGCCGCAAAGACCGTAGATCTTCGAGAAGGTACGCAGGACGATCACGTTGTCATGCGCCTTCTGCAACTCCAACGCGTCCTGAGAGTCCGGCTCCGTGACGAACTCGTTGTACGCCTCGTCCACGACCACGAGCACGTCGTCTGGGACCCGCTCGACGAGGCGCGCGATGTCGGCCACCGGCACGTAGGTCCCGGTGGGGTTGTTCGGGTTGCAGATGAAGACCATCTTGGTGCGCGGCGTGACGGCGGCCGCCATGGCTTCGAGATCGTGTGTGAAGTCGACCAGCGGCACCGCGACGGCGCGCGCCTCGTGCAGCCGGCAGACATCGTTGTAGACGACGAAGGAAGGATCGGCGAAGACGACCTCGTCGCTCTTCTCGAGTAGCGCGTCGCCGAGCAGCATGAGGAGCTCGCAGGAGCCGCCGCCCACGGCAACCTCTTCTGTGACGCACCCATAGTGCGCGGCTAGCGCCGCGCGCAGGTCGGTGGCGTCACCGTCAGGATAGCGGTTCAGCTGGTCAAGAGCCTCGACGATGACGCGTTTCACTCGGTCGAAGGGCGCCAGCGGGAACTCGTTGGAGGCGAGTTTCACGACTTCACTGAGGCCGTAGCGCCGCATGACGATCTCGATCGGCAGGCCGGGAACATAGGGGACGATGCCTGCGAGGGAAGGGATGAAACGCAGTGACACGGTCACTCCGGAAGGTCGAGGCGCAGCTGTCTGGCACCGTGGAGATAGACATGATGCACGTCGGAGCCGGCCGGCAGGTAGACGTGAAGGAGCACGCGCACGCAGCATTCGACGGCGCCCTCTACAAGGATCTCCTGGCAGCACAGCAGCGGCGTGTGGGACAGGCCGATACTGCGCGCCGCGACCGCAGGAAAGTCGGCGCGCAGGTCGGGGGTGGCGCTGAAGATCACGCTGACGACGTCGTCGATGGCGACGTCGTTGCGGTCGAGGACCACGCCGAGCAGCTCTGCCGTGCGCTCGGCGATGTCGTCGCTGGTGTCGTGCTCGATGGTCGTCGCGCCGCGCAACGCATAGAGGCGAGGGGTATCGTCAGTCATGAGGCTCCGGTCCGCAGAGGGAGTGCAACACTATACACTCCCTGCGCTGTCAGGCTCGTGTTCGGGCTCATCCTGCATCGGCGTTCGGGATTCGGCCATTGTCTCCTCCGCGCCCCCGTCCGCATCGGCCGTCGTCTCCTCGACACTCTCGCCCGGCTTGGGCGCCCAAAGCGCCTCCGGCATGGGCACCATCTCGGCCGCGAGCGTGAGCGGCTGGCCCTCGACCTCGCCGTCGACGGCCACGGCCACGTCTTCCCCCGCGCGACGCAGCGCCTCGACCTCGTCGCCGGCCAGCTCGCGATACCCGCCCGGCTCGAGGCCCTTTTCGGCGATGGGGCCGTAACGCCTTCGGTGCAGCTCCTCCACCGGCAGGCCCACGGCCGCGAACATGCGCCGAACTTGGCGCTTGCGGCCCTCGTGAATGGTGATCTCGACGAGGGCCGTCTTGGCGCTCTGTTTCTTGAGGTTGACCTCCGCCGGCGACGTGAGCCCGTCTTCGAGGTCGACTCCCTGCCGCAGGGCGGCAAGAGCGCGCCGGCTCACCTTGCCACGCACGCGCGCGGCGTAGGTCTTGGGCACGCCGTAGCGAGGATGCATGAGCCTGTTGGCGAGTACGCCGTCGTTGGTCAGGACGATGAGGCCCGTGGTGTCCACGTCCAGTCGCCCAACCGGGAACAGGATGCGCCCGTTCGGCACGAGATCGACGATCACGCGCTCGGCGTGCGGGTCGCGACGCGTGCTGGCGACCCCCCGCGGCTTGTTCACGAGGACGTAGCGCAGCTCGCGGGCTTCCACCGGCGCGCCGTCGACGAGTACGACGTCCTCGGGCGCGAGCGTCTCGCGCGGGAACGTCACGACCTCGCCGTTGACGGTCACAGACCCCTTGCGGATGAGCTCGTCGCACGAGCGGCGCGAGCCAAGACCAGCACGCGCCAGATAGACCACCAGGTTCACAGGCTGGCTCACGCCCGCCTCCTCTCGGCGTTGGCGAGCAGGCGGGCGCGGATCGCATCGACCTCGGCCGCCTGCAGTGAGAACTCTTCCAGGGGCGGCAAATCCTGCACGGAGTGCAGCCCGAACAGCTTGAGGAACCGCGCGCCGGTGCCGTACAGAATAGGCGCGCCGGGCGTCTCGGCGCGGCCCTGCTGCTCCACCAGGCCGCGCTCCTCCAGCGAGCTGAGCGCCCACTCCGACGAAACGCCGCGGACCTCGGCCGTCTCCGCGCGCGTCACCGGCTGCAGATAGGCAACCACGGCGAGCGTCTCGAGCAGCGCCGGACTAAGTTCGTCCGGGCGCTCGGCCCCTGTGAACCTGCGAACGTCCTCGGAGCAGTCGTCGGCGACGACGAACGTGACGCCGCCGGCCACATCGCGCAGCGCGATGCCGTGCCGCTCGGCGGCGTATTCGACGCGCAACACCGCGAGTGCGTCGTCGACCTCCATCGTGGTGCAGCCACAAGCCGCTTCCATCTCGGGAGACGTGAGCGGACGCGGCGATATGAAGAGGAGCGCCTCGAGGCGCCGGGCGAGTGCGTGCATGAGGTCCAGGGTCCGCGGGTGACCGGGTACGGTCGATGCTACCGCAGACGCACGGCCGGCGTCATCCGCCAGTGGATCACACCGCCGAGGCAGCCACCGGCGCAGGCCGCCTCACACGAGTGACCAGGATGTCGCCGAGGTGTCGCTTCTGGCGGAGCACGGCCTCGCCACCCGAGTGGAGCTCGAGCAGCGCAAAGAACGTCACGGCGCGTTCGAGACGGTCATCGGGCGCGACAGCGGCGAAGGTGAACTGGCCCGCGTCGCCGAGGATGAGCCGTAGGCGCCGCAGCTCCTTGACGAGGGAGACCGCGAGATCGGCGAGGTGACTCGTGTCGGGAACGGGCGGTTCGCGCAGCAGCGGCGCGAGCGCCTCCTGCAGCGCCTGCGCCGGCAGGGCTCCTGAAGGGGCCGAACGGCGCAGCAAGGCCGGCGGCACAGGGACGCTGCGATAGAGCCTCGCGCTGTGTGCATCCCAACGCAGACGCAGGGCGCCGCCGGCGTTCTTGAACTGGCTGTAGCGCACCAGACGCTCGAGCAGCCGCTCCGCGGCTTCGTCGGGGTCGAGGTCCTCGAGCTCCTCCTCGACCTCCTCCTCGAGGAGCAGGCGCGATTTCATTTCGAGGAGCGCCGCGACCAGCACCACGAACTGCGACGTCGCGTCGAGGTCGAAGTCGCCGCTGTCGGCGAGCTTGAGGACGTACTCCGCGATGATGCGCGAGACGCGCACCTCCCAGATGTCGATCTCGTCCTTGAGGATCAGCGTGACGAGCAGGTCGAACGGCCCGTCGAACACATCGAGGTCGAGCTCGAGCGCGACGGGAGGTGCGGCGACGGCGGTAGCCTCAGCGCGCATCGCCATAGCCTCCCACGTGGTCTCTCGGCCGCCCTGCGCCGTCGTTGAGCAGGACCTGGAGCGTCAGTCCTCCGGCTGGTTGATGAACGACGGGATGTCGAAGGCACTTCTGTCGAAGGAGGGCGCGGGTCCGAAGGGCGTACCCGTGTCCTCGGGCCGCTCGCGACGGACGTCGTCGCGCCCGATCGGAGGCTCATCCGCGGGCGACTTGTCGCGAGCGGGACGTACAACCTGTTTGCCGAACCCGGTGGCTACCACGGTGATGGAGATCTTGCCCTCAAGCCGCTCGTCGACGACGGCCCCGAAGATGATGTTGGCGTCGTCGTCCGCGGCCTCGCTGATGACTCCGGCGGCCTCGTTGACCTCGTAGAGCGTGAGGTCGCTGCCGCCGGTGATGTTGAGCAGCAGGCCGCGCGCGCCGTCGATGGACGTCTCGAGGAGCGGCGAGTGGATGGCCATGTCGGCGGCGGCCTGGGCGCGGTTCTCGCCGCCGGCCATGCCGATGCCGAGGAGCGCCGTGCCCGCTTCCTTCACGATGGTGCGCACGTCGGCAAAATCGAGGTTGATGAGTCCGGGAACCGTGATGAGGTCGGTGATTCCTTGGACGCCCTGACGCAGGATGTCGTCGGCGTGCCGGAACGCCTCCACGACGCTCGTGTTGCGCTCCACGACCTCGAGCAGGCGGTCGTTGGGGATGCTGATGACGGTGTCGGCGACGTCCCTGAGGACGTCGATGCCCTCGTCGGCCTGGCGCAAGCGGCGGTTGCCCTCGAAGCCGAACGGCTTGGTGACGATGGCGATGGTCACGGCGCCGAGCTCGCGCGCGACCTGAGCCACGACGGGCGCTCCGCCGGTGCCCGTGCCGCCGCCTTCGCCGGCAGTGACGAATACGAGGTCGGCACCCCGCAAGGCGGCCTTGAGCTGGTCGCGCGAGATCTCCATGGCTTCGCGCCCGACGTCGGGGTTCGCCCCCCCGCCGAGACCGTGCGTGATCTCCTGGCCGATGTGGATCTTGACGTCGGCGTCGCACACGCCGAGCTGCTGCACATCGGTGTTCACGGCGATGAACTCGACGCCCTTGACGCCCGAGTCGACCATGCGATTGATCGCGTTGGTACCCGCGCCGCCGATGCCCACGACCTTGATGGTCGTCACGTAGGGCCGTCCTTTGACGACCGCGTCCTGGGCGCCGCTCTCGCTTGGCGCGCCACCGCTGTCGGTACGCCGGAAGAGCTCGCTCAGTCCATCCTTCATGCTAGGACGATCTGCCATTCAGCACCTCCCGCGCGAGGGCGCGGTACGATTCGGCCCCTCTGCCCTTGGGATCGTACTTCAGGACCGAGGCCCCGATCACGGGAGCCTCGGCGAACTTGATCGTCTTGCGCACCACCGTGTCGAAAACCAGCGGACCGAAGTTGTCGCGCAGCACCTCGATGGACTCCTTGCCGTGGCTGGTACGGGCGTCGAACAGCGTCGGCAGGATACCTTGGATCTTCACGTCCGGATTGAGGTTCTCGCGGATCATCTCGAGGGTCTTCTCGAGCTGCAGCAGGCCGCGCAGCGAGAGGTACTCGCACTGCACCGGCACGATCACGCCCTCGGAGGCCGTAAGCGCGTTGATGGTGAGCAGGCCCAGAGACGGCGGCGTGTCGATAAGGATGTAGTCGTAACGCTCGCGCACGGGGTCGAGGGCGCGCTGCAGCGCGCGCTCGCGCCCGATCATCTGGGCGAGCGCCATCTCCGCGCCCGCGAGGTCGATGGTGGAAGCAGCCACGTCGAACTCGCGCTCGTAGATGACCTCCTCGATGGGCGTGCGATGCACGAGCACGTCGTACATGCTCTTCTCGAGCCCCTCCGTGTCGATCCCCTGGCTCATGGTGAGGTTGCCCTGGGGATCCATGTCGACGGCGAGCACGCGCAGGCCGTGCTCGCGCAGCGCCGCGCCGAGGTTCACGGCGGATGTGGTCTTGGCTACGCCGCCCTTCTGGTTTGCGAAGGCGATGACATGTGCCATAGATGCGTTACCCCTGTGTCGACACCACGTCAGAACGCAGTTCGGGCCGCAGGCAAGAATCCCTGCATCCCCCGTATGCGACGAGCCCTGCAGGTCTTGCAGGGCTCGTCGTCGGGAACTTCATCGTAGTGACCGTCGCGGGAGACCCGTCAGGCTCTGGGCTCCTGCGGTGGTTCCGGGGCTTCAGAGCCGGAAGCGGTCTCGGCGTCGGCGACCTCTTCGGGCTCGACCGCGGTCGCCGCGTCGGTCTCGTCGACGACGTCGTCGTCGGCGGCCTCGATGTAGTCGTCCTCGTACTCGTCCTCGTCCTCCACGATGCTGGTGATCGAGGAGATGGAGCGCTTGAGGAAGCGGGCCTTGGTGCGCTTGGCGATCTCGAGCTCCACCCAGTCGTCACCGATCCTTGTGACCGTGCCGAAGATGCCGCCGATGGTGACCACCTCGTCGCCCTTCTTGAGCATCGTGACCATCTCCGCATGGGCCTGGCGCTGACGACGCTGGGGCCGGATGGCCAGAAAGTAGAAGATCCCGAAGAAGACCAGGATCCAGATGATGATGGCCGCGCCTCCGCCCATGCGGCTCAACCTCCTGCGGAATACCGTTCCGCGACGTGATTGGCGAAACTTGCGAAACGCCCGGCGCGAATGGCCGCGCGGGCGTCCTCCGTCAATCTTATCAGAACCCTGAGGTTGTGTTGACTCAAGAGCTGCGCCCCGAGCATCTCTTTCTGCAGCACGAGGTGGCGCACGTAGGCCCGGGTGAACGTGCGGCAGACGTAGCAGTCGCAGGCCTCGTCGAGCGGCCGCATGTCCGTGGCGAAACGCGCGTTGCGCAAGTTGAGGCGGCCCTCGCCCGAGAACGCCGTGCCTGTGCGCGCCAGACGCGTCGGCAGGACGCAGTCGAAGATGTCGACGCCGCGACGCATGACCTCGAGCATGCCCACCGGGTCGCCGATGCCCATGAAGTAGCGCAAGCGATCGGCCGGAAGCAGATCGTTCATGAGCTCGACCGTGGCGAGCATCTCGTCGCCACGCTCGCCCACGCTGAGGCCGCCGATGGCGTAGGCGTCGAAGCCGACGCCCATGATCTGGGCGGCCGAGCGGCGGCGCAATACTTCGTCCACGCCACCTTGCACGATGCCTACGAGCAGCTGGTCCCCGCGCCGATGAGCAGCCTTGCACGCAGTCGCCCAGCGCGACGTGCGCTCCACGGCGGCCTCGATCTCGGCGCGCTCCAGGGTCCCCGGCGCGCACTGGTCGAAAGCCATGATGATGTCGGCGCCGAGCTCCTCTTGGACGCGCACCGCCAGCTCTGGCGTGAAGACGTGCCGCGACCCGTCGTACACCGAGGCGAACTCCACGCCGTCGTCGCGCACGACGCGGGTGCCCTCGAGGCTGAACACCTGGAAGCCGCCGGAGTCGGTCAGGATCGGCCCGTCCCAGCGCATGAAGCCGTGTAGGCCGCCGTGCGCGGCGACGAGCTCGATGCCGGGACGGAGATACAGGTGGTACGCATTGGCGAGGACGATGCGGGCACCGAGCTCGGCGAGCTCCCGCGGCGCCACCGCCTTGACCGTCGCCTTGGTGCCCACGGGCATGAAGCAGGGCGTCTCGACTTCGCCGTGGGGCGTCGTAAGGCGGGCGACCCGCGCAGCCCCGTCGCGCGCCTCTACGTCGAACGCGAAGCCCCGCGCTGTCAGCGAGGCGCTCACAGCGCCAGCATGGCGTCGCCGAAGCTGTAGAAACGGTAGCGCTCGCGCACCGCGTGCGCGTAGAGGCGCCGTGACTGTTCCACGCCGCAGAAGGCCATCACCAGCGCGAGCAGGCTAGTGCGCGGCAGGTGGAAATTGGTGATCAGGGCGTCGACGATCCGGAAGTCGAAGCCCGGCCTGACAAAGAGACTCGTCTCGCCGCGGAAGACGGCCGAGTCTGAGGACGCCGCCGCGTCCGGCGCACCGCGCGCGAGATGCTCGAGGGTGCGTAGCGAAGTGGTGCCCACGGCTACGACGCGCCGGCCCCGGGCACGTGCCGCCAGCAGGCGTGTCCAGACCGCCGCGTCGACCTCGTAGGTCTCGCTGTGGAGCCGGTTCCCGGCCAGGGCATCCTCGACCAGCGGCTTGAAGGTGCCGAGACCCACGTGCAGGGTCACGGTCTCGATGGTCACGCCGGCCGCCGCCAGAGCGACGTCCAGGGTCGGCGTGAAGTGCAGGCCGGCCGTCGGCGCCGCGGCGGAGCCCACGGGACGCGCGTAGGTCGTCTGATAGCGCTCGGGGTCGCTCAGTTGCTCGTGTATGTACGGGGGCAGAGGCATCTCTCCGGCTTTCTTGAGGAGCTCGAGCACCGGGCTTGCACTCGGGTTGGCCACCAGCCAGCGGCCGTCGCCGAGAGGCCGCACGGCGACCAGCGGCCAGCCCTCGCCGAGCGCCTCGCTGGTGAGGGTCTCGCCGGGGCGCGGGCGACCGCGCAGAAGCGCTTCCCACACCTCCGCAGGGTCCACAGAGGCTCCGGCCGCGTCAGGCAGCGCGCTCCCCCACCCGTTCTCACCCCCACGGGACGGCCGCAGGAAGAGGACCTCGATGCGGCCGCCGGTCGCGCGGCGAAAGTAGCTCCGCGCCGGGAAGACGCGCGTGTCGTTACGCACCAGCACGTCGCCCTCACGAAGCAGCCCGGGAAGATCGTTGAAGGCTCGGTCGTCCAGATGCCCGTCGGCCCGGCGGCACACGAGCAGCCGCGAGGCGTCACGGGGTTCCACTGGCGTCTGCGCAACGAGCTCCTCGGGCAGGAGGTAGTCCAGGTCCTCGAGGCGCAGTGCGGCCGCAGGCGTCGGGCCGGCGACGCCGGAGGCGCTCCCCGGCCCGCTCATCCGGCCTTCGTCCGCGCCCACCGCTGCGCCCACGCTTCCCATTTGCTGGCCGCGCAGCCGCAGTATGACTGGCGGTAGAGGTCCAGCCGTCGGCTCTCAACGTAGCTCCCCCGGAACGAGCCACGCAGATCGGCGTACACGAAGTCGACGCCGTGCTCTACCGCCGCCGCTTCGCCGGCCGCCACGATCAGGTCGTGTCGCTGATATGGGCTCACGGTCAGCGTGGTGCTGAAGCGCCGCAGGCCGCGGCCGGCCGCGGCCGCGGCCGCCTGCCGGAGGCGCAGACCGAGGCACGAGGCGCAGCGCTCGTCCGGTGTGGCCGCGTCAAGCCTGGCGGCCCACCGGCCCCAGGCAACCGGTTCCGCTGTCCGTGGTTCGACCACGAGCTCCAAGCCGGCCGCGCGGCCGAATCGGCGCATGCTCTCGAGCCGCCGCTCCATTTCGGCGGCCGGCTGGATGTTGGGATTGTGGAACCACACGAGTGGCTCGAGCCCACGCTCGCGCCAGGCGGGCACGGCGACGCTCGAGCAGGGACCACAGCAGGCGTGCAGGAGAAGGTCGTTCATCGGGCGAGTATAGCGCGACGGCGCGGAGGGCTCGGCGACGCGTAGGGCCGCGTTCGGCTGCGGCGCCGGCCCGCGGGTTCGACGGCCGGTCGTCGGGATCCGGCCTCAGCCCTCGTCGAACAGCGTGCCCGGCCCGGCCGGCGGCGTAAGGCCGCAGTGCTGGAAGCCCGAACGCGTGAGCACTCGCCCGCGTGGCGTGCGCTTGAGGAAGCCCTGCATGATCAGGTACGGCTCGTACACGTCCATCACCGTGTCGGCCTCTTCGCCCAGCGCCACTGCCAGCGTGTCCAGGCCGACCGGGCCGCCGTCGAACTTCTGCGCGATCGCGCAGAGGATATCGCGGTCGAGCTTGTCGAGCCCTTCGCCGTCGACCTGGAAAAGTTCGAGGGCGGCGAGGCAGATGGCGTGGTCGATGACGCCCTCGTGCCGCACTTCCGCGAAGTCGCGCACGCGCCGCAGCAGGCGATTGGCGACGCGCGGCGTGCCCCGCGAGCGGCCGGCGATCTCGAGGGCTGAGTCGTCGTCGATGGTCACCTTGAGGATGCCCGACGAACGCCGCACGATCTGCGCGAGCTCCTCGATCGCGTAGTACTCCAGCCGCTGCCAGACGCCGAAACGGTCGCGCAGCGGCGTCGTGAGCAAGCCCGTGCGCGTGGTGGCGCCGATGAGCGTGAACGGCTGCACCTGCATGCGTATGCTGCGCGCCGCCGGGCCTTCGCCGATCATGATGTCGATCTCGTAGTCTTCCATGGCGGGATAGAGAACCTCTTCCACAGCGGCGTTGAGGCGGTGGATCTCATCGACAAAGAGGACGTCGCCCTCCTGCAGGTTGGTGAGCAGGCCGGCGACGTCGACCTTGCGCTCGAGCGCCGGCCCCGACGTGGTGTGCATGCCGACGCCGAGCTCGGTGGCGATGATGCCGGCCAGCGTGGTCTTGCCGAGGCCGGGCGGACCGGCGATGAGCACGTGGTCGAGCGTATCGCCGCGGTTGCGAGCGGCCTGCACGAAGATCTCGAGCTGTTCCTTGGCGGCGCCCTGCCCGACGAAGTCACTGAAGCGCCGCGGCCTGAGGCCAAGCTCTAGGTCGCGGTCGTCGGCGCGCTCGTTAGGGTCGCCGATGCGGTCGACGGGCGGCGTCACGTGGCGCCCCTTTCGCGCGTGAGAGCGTACTTGACCAGGTCCTCGAGGGAGGAACTCTGGGGCGCGCCGCGGAGCGCCTCCTCTGCCTCCCTCAGGCTGAGGCCGAGGTTCTGCAGGGCAGAGCGGGCAGCCAGAAAGCCGTCGCTCGGGGCGTGGCCGGCGGCGGCGGCTTCGCCGGACGGCGCCGGCGGCAGCTCCCCGACCTTGTCGCCGAGCTCCACCACGAGCCGCTGGGCGAGCTTCTTGCCGATGCCGGATATGCTCTCGAACTTCTTCACGTCGTCGCGGGCCACGGCTAGCTCAAGCTCCTCGACCGGATAGCCGGACAGAATCGCGAGAGCTACCTTGGGCCCCACGCCGCTGACGCCGATGAGCCAGTGGAAGAACACGCGCTCCCGCACACTGCGGAAGCCATAGAGCTGAAGCGCGTCTTCGCGCACATGCAGGTACGTGTGCAGGCTGACTTCTTCACCGATCCTGCCCGACAGATTGCTGAGGGTACGCCCCGAGGCCAGGACCTCGATGCCCAGCCCCCCTACCTCGACCACGGCATGCTCGCCTTCGACCAGGCGGAGCTTGCCGCGGATCGACGCGATCATCGGCGACCGCCCGGGGTACGGCGCACCGCCGCGGCGAACGCGGCGCTGTTGTGATGCGTATGTGTGATGGCCACGGCCAGCGCGTCGGCGGCGTGGTCGGGCTGCGGGATGCGCGCCAGTCCGAGGATCACCTTGGTCATCTCCTGCACCTGGATCTTGCTCGCGCGCCCGTACCCGGTGACCGCCTGCTTGATCTGCAGCGGCGAGTACTCGCAGGGCGCGGTCTCGAGCTCCGAGGCGGCCAGGTAGAGCGCGCCCTTTGCCTGGCCGACCGCCAACGCCGTCTTGACGTTGACGTTCACGAACAGCTCCTCGAGCACGACGATATCGGGTGAGAAGCGCTTGATGAGCGCTCGCGCCTGGTCGTAGATCTGCCGCAGACGGATGTGGGTGTCGTCTTTCGCGGAGGTGACGATGCAGCCGTGGCCGAGTGACCTGAGACGGTTGCCGTCTTGCTCGATGACGCCCCAGCCGGTGCTCGCCGTGCCCGGGTCGAAGCCGAGCACGATCACGGTGTCCTCCCCACGCTGTGGATGTGCCCCTGGCCGGGCCCCGCGGCGTTCGTCACCAGCTAACCGGCCAGGCGCTCGAGAATGTCTTCGGGGATGTCGAAGTTGGCGTACACCTCTTGCACGTCGTCGCTGTCTTCGAGGGCGTCGACGATCTTCATGGTCTTGCGGGCGTCGTTCTCCTCGAGCGTCACCGTGTTCTTGGGGATCATGGTGAGCTCGGCCTGGTCGAACTCGATGCCGGCGGCCGCCAGGGAATCGCGCACGGCGCCGAAGTCGCCCGGCTGCGTGAGGACCTCGAACTCGTCGCCGTCCTGCACGACGTCGTCGGCGCCGGCATCGATGGCGGCGGCCATGACGTCGTCCTCGCTGTACTTCTCGCCGTCGACGATGATGGAGCCGCGCCGTTCGAAGACCCAGGCGACCGCGCCGGGCTGCGCCAGCTGCCCGCCGTGCTTGCTGAAAGTGTTGCGGATGTCGGCGGCGGAGCGGTTCTTGTTGTCGGTGAGGACCTCGACGATGATCGCCACGCCGGCGGGGCCGTAGCCCTCGTAGAGGATGCTCTCGTAAGCGGCGCCGTCGGCGCCGCCCCCGCCCCGCTGGATCGCGCGCTCGATGTTGTCTTTGGGCATCGAGTAGCTCTTCGCCTTCTCGACGGCGTTAGCCAGGGCGATGTTCATGGTCACGTCGGCGCCGCCTTCACGGGCGGCCACCGTGATGGCGCGGGAGAGCTTGGAGAACAGCTTGCCACGTCTGGCGTCGGTCTTGCCCTTCTTGTGTTTGATGGTGGCCCACTTGGAGTGCCCGGACACGAGGGCACCACCTCCTCTCTCAGCGGTTGGCCGGCGCCGCGACGGCGCGGCCCTGCTCGCCGGCGGCGCGCGGCTGCGCCGCGCAGGCCAGTGCGGACGCCGCGCCCCCACGGCGGCGGATCATGGTGATGAACAGCTCGTGCATGCGCGCATCGTCGGTAAGCTCCGGATGGAACGCCGTGACGAGCACTCCTCCCTCGCGGGCGGCGACGATGCGGCCCTCGAAGGTGGCGAGAACCTCGACGTCGGGACCTGCGCGCTCGACCCACGGTGCGCGGATGAACACGGCGCGGAGCGGCTCCGGGCCGATGCCTGCGACCGGCAGGTCGGCCTCGAAGCTGCGGACCTGGCGTCCGAAGGCGTTGCGCCGCGCCACGATATCCATGAGGCCGAGCGTGGGCGGTGAACCCTCGACGGTGCCGCGAGCGACGGTGATGAGGCCGGCGCAGGTGCCGTATACGAGGCCGCCGGCGCGTGAGAACGCCGTGATGGGTCGCGCAAGACCGTACGCATCCATGAGCTTGCTGATGGTGGTGCTTTCGCCGCCCGGGATCACCAACCCATCGAGGCCCTCGAGTTCGCCGGCGCGCCGCACCTCGCGGGTGAGCGCCCCGAGACCCTCGAGCATGATGCGATGCTCGCGGAAGTCGCCCTGAAGGGCGAGGACGCCGACCGTGAGACCCGCGCCGGGACCCTGCGGGTCGAGGCCGGGCTCGGGCGACAGGATCCAGTCGAGCCGGCGCGTGCCGTTGCTGGCCTTCATGTCGCCCTCGGGCTCACCAGCCGCGATGCTGGATCTTGGCTTCTTCGGGCAGGCGCGCCGCGTCGATGCCGGGCATCGCCTCGCCGAGACCAAC
>JADGPQ010000194.1 GCA_017882325.1 Thermoleophilia bacterium | reverse complement strand
GGATGCGTTCCAGCTCGAAGCCGTGTGGCCGCTCGCGGGGACCGTCCCGTGGCGCGTTTCTGGCTGCCGGGCCAGGAGGAGGCGCTCGCCGACCTCGCCGCCGGCGAATGGAGCGCGCGCCTCGAAGTGCCGCTCTCCGTGAACGGCGCGACGGTCACCGGTGTGTTCCGGCTCAAGCTCCAGGAGCTCGACCCCGGCGCCGGTCTCTTTCGCCTTTACGTCACAGACATCTGCCGCCGGACCTGGCTGGAGCAGCCCGCCGGCGTCCTCGGCGATGCCGCACGCTTCGCCGGCCTGCCGACGCCGGGCGTCGGCTGGGACTCGCTCGGCCTGGGCTGCATCGACCTCGACACCTTCGTCGAGCTCACCGCTATGGCCACCACCTGGCTCGCCGACGCCTGTGCTTCGCTCATCGCCGAGCAGCCATGCGAGCTGCTCTGCACGCACTTCCACGCCATCGATTCGTTCTACCATCTGTGCTCGGCGAAGCTCGACGAGAGCGTGACGCCGGATCCCGACGAACGCCGGCGCTACGAGGCCGCGGAGATCGCCGTCTACCAGCAACTGGACCACGCCGTGGGCCATATCCTCGCGGCCGTGGACGCACCGGCGCTGACCGTGCTCGTCTCCGATCATGGGGCGACGCCGGCCGGTTCGCCGGTGCCGCTGCAGCGTATCCTGGCGGACGCCGGCCTGCTCACGGCGGAAGACCGCGGCGGCCGCGACCTTGCCGACATCGATTGGGAGCGCACGCTCGCATCACCACAGGGCAGCTGCTACGTGCGGCTGAACATCGCGGGGCGCGAGCGGCACGGCATCGTCCCGATCGGCAGCGTCGAGCGGGTCCGCCAGCGGGTGATCCAGGCGATGCTCGCCTATCGCGACGCGGCGACCGGCAGATGCCCGTTCAGTCTGGTCATCCCCAAGGAAGAGGCCGTCGGCCTGGGCCTGTACGGCGCCGGCGTCGGCGACGTCGTCTACGCCGTGCACGAGGAGTTCGCCGACGAGCACGGCCGGATCCTGCCCCAAGCCACGCGCGCCGCGGGCGACTGGGGCATGCGCGCGCTGTGCCTGTTCTCCGGCTACGGGGTCAGGTCCGGGCACGTCGTCGAGGATCCCGTTTGGCTCACGGACGTGGCTCCCACCATCTGTCAGGCACTCGGCATCCCGCGGCCACTGCAAGCGGAGGGTATGCCGATCTCGCAGCTTTTCGTCGGCTGATACGGGCAGGCCGCGCCGGCCCCCTTGTGCGTGTCGGCCGAACCACCCGAATCGGGTGAGGCCCGGCCTCCGCCCCAGACGATAATGTGCGAGGCGCGAAGGAGATCCCGCGAGACCAGGGAGGGACCATGGCCGCTGCGCTGACAACGCATGAGAGGGACGAGCTGATCGATGTGGAACGTCGAACGACGCGTTCCGGTGACCTGCACGTGTGCGCAGAGTGCAAGTACGCGCAGCTGTTCGCGGTGCAGCCGCGGGCGGTGTGCACCCGCCAGGGCAGTGCCTCGGCGGGCATGGTCGTCTTCGCCGGCCAGCCGGCATGCGCGGACATGTCGCCGCGGCGAGGCCGGGACATGGTCTTGTCGGCGTACGCCTCCCATCTCGAGAAGACTCGCATGCGGTGCGCGAGCTCGTCCGCACGGATCCACTAGGGCGGCGGCCGGCCGCGCGTCGCGCCGTGCCGCACGGCCCCGGCCCGTCGACAGCGACAGCCCTCCGCGGGGCGACCCCAACGGTCGCCACAGCGGGGGGCCTTTTTGCGTCGTACACTAACGGCAGTACGCGTCGCCCGGGGAGAGGGACCGTGACAGTTCGCGAGGAGCCATCTGGCAGTATGACTGTGCCCGGCACCCCGTCAGCCGACCTGCCCGCCAAACTGCGGCCTCCCAGAGCGCGCGTCCGCGCGGTGGAGCGCCGCGCCCTCCTGGAGGCGCTCGCGGCAGCCCCCGAGCCCCTCGTCTTGATGTGCGCGCCGGCCGGTACCGGCAAGACCACCGCGCTTCGCCAGTGGACCGAGGCCGATGGACGGCCCACGGCGTGGGTGCAGCTGGAGCACTCGGACGACGACCCCGTCGTTTTGCTGATCTATCTCGCGCGGGCGCTGGGCACCGTTACTCATGTCGATCGCGGCGTGGAAGAATCCCTCGGCTTGGCGGTGCCTCCCGTGCGCGAGCGGGTTCTCCCGATGCTGGCCGACTCGCTGGCCGCCGCACCGCCCTTCGTGATGGTGCTGGACGACGCGCACCTGCTGCAGAGTGCCAAGTGCTGGGACGCCGTGGCCTTCGTCCTGCGCGGTCTGCCCCCAGGCGCCCAGCTGGCGCTCGGTACGCGCGCCGACCCGCCGCTTCCGCTCGCGCGTCTGCGGGCGTCCGGCGAGCTGGCGGAGTTCCGCGCGCAGCAGCTTGCCCTCGACCCCTCGGAGGTCGCCGAGCTCGTTCGTCTGCACGGCTGCGAGGCCGACGAGGCCGTTGTGGACGCCCTCCTCTCACTCACGGAAGGATGGGCCACCGGCCTCCACCTGGCCTGCCTGGCCGCGGGCGGACGGCCGCTCGAGGAGTGGCTACCGCGGATCCGCGGAGAGCGGCGCGAGATCGCCGCCTACCTCACGTCCGAGGTCCTCGACGGGCAGCCCGCCGACGTTCAGGACTTCCTGCTGGAGACGTCGGTGCTGACGGAGCTCACGCCCGCCCTCTGCAAGCTCGTCACGGGGAGGGAGGACGCCGGCGAGCTCCTCTCTCTCGCTGCACGCCGGGAGCTGTTCGTCATCCCGCTCGGCGACGAATGCCACCAGTACCGCTACCACCACCTCTTCGCCGAGATGTTGGAGGCCGAGCTCGAGGCGCGTCACCCCGGCGAGCGCGACGAGCTGCACCGGCGGGCCGCAGGCTGGTACGCCGATCACGACGACCCCGACGCCGAGGTGCGTCACCTCCTGGCTGCCGGCGAGATCGCAGCCGCTGGGGACGTCGTGGTCGGGGCTTGGCGGGGCATGTGGAACCGTGGCCAGTCGGAGACCGTGCGGCGCTGGCTCGAGTCGTTCGACGATCGCCAGGTGCTCGGTCACAAGGCGCTGACCCTGACTGCCGGCTGGGTCTACACGGCGCTCGACGACGGCAAGCTCGGCGAGCGCTGGGGCGGGGCTGCCTGCGGCGCGCCCATGGACGACGCGCCGTCTCCGGATGGCGCCGCCTCGCTGCGCTCCTCGCAGGCCTTGTTGCGCGCCACCGTCGCGCCGGATGGCGTGCGCCGCATGCGCGAAGACGCGGAGCTGGCGGCGAGCCTGGAGAGGACGCCGGGGACGAGCTGGTACGCCGACGCCCAGGTGTCGCTCGGCGTCGCGCGCTGGCTCTCGGGGTCCGTGCAGCGCGCGTTCTACCCGCTGGCGGTCGCGGCGCGAGAAGGCTCGGTGCACAACCCCTCGGCGGAACTCGCCGCTCTCGGGTACCTGGCGCTCATCGCCGCCGATGAGATGGAGTGGGATGTGGCGCAGGAGTACGAGGGTCGCGCAGCCGCGCGCCTGGCCGAGCTCGGGTTCGGCACCAGCCGGCGCTGCCTGCCCATGCTTCTGGCTCGGGCGAAGCTGCTGGCAAGGGACCCGGCGGCCGATGTGGAAGGCGTCTCCAGGGACGTCGACCGACTGCTGGGCCACATGGTCCCTCATCCCTGGATGGGCCTGCTCGCCCACGTCGTGATGGGAGAGGTCGCGCTAGAGCGGTACGACGCGGCCGTGGCTGAGGCGCACGCCTCGGCGGCTGTGGCCGTGCTGGAACGGTTCCCCGACGCGGGCCTGCTGCGGCGCCGCGCCGAGCGCCTGCGCGGCGCCGTCGAACTGGCCCGCGTGGCCGAGCCGCTCACTCCCGCCGAACGCCGCGTGCTCGAACTGCTGCCCACGTACTTCACCGAGCCACAGATGGCGGAGCAGCTCTTCGTGTCGCGCAACACGGTCAAGTCGCACTTGAAGGGCGTCTATCGCAAACTTGAGGTCTCCTCGCGGGCGGACGCCGTGCGGCGCGCCCGCGACACGGGGCTGCTGCCGCCGGCTTGACGCCGGGACGCCGAGCCCGTCCCCTTGGCACGCCGCGCGGCCCGGCCGTCGTACAGGCGGCCGATTCTTCCTCCATCTTGTCGAAACGGCCGGGCTTGCTCCGCCCGCCGGCCGGTGTATCATGGCCCTGCTGCACCCATCGCCACAGCCGAGCGCCGTCTCCGCTCACTGCCCGCAGGCATTGGACCCCCAGCGAACGCTTCGGCGTCCCTTGGGGGTCTTCGCGTTTTCCAAGGGTCGCGCACACCGGTTCCTCAGGAGGGAGCTGCATGGACTTCCGTTACACCACCGAGCAGGAGATGTACCGCCAGGCCATCCGCGAATGGCTGGTCAAGAACCTCGAACCGCGCGCCCGCGCCATCGACGAGGCCGAAGACGGCATCCCCGATGACCTCACGGCCGGCATGGCCGAGATGGGCATGTTCGGCGTCACCATCCCGGAGGAGTACGGCGGCATGCCGCTGCCCGACGAGGAGCGCCTGATCTACGCGATGATCACCATCCAGGAGATCGCCCGCGCCGACCTCAGCATGAGCACCCCGGTATACACGCTGCTCACGATCGGCTGGTCGTACATCATCAACCGCTACGGAACCGACGAGCTCAAGCAAGAAGTGCTGCCGGCCGCGGCTGCCGGCAAGGCCTTCGTGGGCATCAACACGACCGAGCCGGGCGGCGGCTCCGACCTCGGCGCCATCAAGACCATCGCACGGTGGAGCGAGGAGAAGCAGGCCTTCGTCATGAACGGCGAAAAGGCCTACGTGAGCGGCCCCAAGGAGTGCGAGAAGTGGGGCGCCCCGAGCGGCCACTGCACCCTGGTCAAGACCGATCCCGCCCAGGGCCACAAGGGCATGACCTTCATCTGGGTCCCCGCCCACCTGCCCGGTATCACCTTCACCACGTACAAGGACATGGGCCGCATGGGCCTCAGCACCGGCGGCTGGATCTACAAGGACGTCGAGCTGCCGCGCAAGTACATCCTCGGCGAAGAGGGCAAGGGCTTCTACGTCAACATGGACGGCTTCAACGCCGCCCGCGTGCTCGTGGTCGCGGCCTGCCTTGGCGGCGCCGAGAAGGCGCTCGAGATCAGCGGCGAGTACACCGCCCAGCGCACGACCTTCGGCAAGCCTCTGGGCAAGTGGGAGGGCATCTCCTTCGAGATGGCCGACGACTGGATGCAGCTCGACATGCTCAAGCTCAACCTGCAGCGCGGCGCCTGGATGATCGGCCAGGAGCACACCAACCCCGGCCAGTTCGGCCGCAAGGAGATCAACAAGATCATCAGCACTTGCAAGTGCCTGGCCCCGACCCTGTGCCACGACATCGCCCGCCACGGGATGATGTACCACGGCGCCTTCGGCTACACCAAGGAGACGCCGCTCGAGATGCT
>JADGPQ010000193.1 GCA_017882325.1 Thermoleophilia bacterium | reverse complement strand
GCGATGAGCCCGCCGAGCTCGTTGACGATGAGGTACTGCGAGATCTGCTCGTGATCGATGCCGAAGACCGGCTGGAAGTACTCCTCGTCGCAGAAGTGGCTGAACGGGCCGTGGCCGAGGTCGTGCAGCAGGCCCGCCAGCCGCAAGGTCTCTTCGACCAGCGGCAGGGACGGCGTGCCCGGCTCGACCGCGGCCAAGGTTGGGTACACCTGCCGCGCGAGCTGGCCGGCCAGATGCATCGCGCCGAGGCTGTGAGCGAATCGGCTGTGCTCGGCGGTCGGGAACACCCACCACGAGCTCTGCAACTGATGGATTCGCTTGAGGCGTTGCACCCAGGGGTTGTCGATGACGTCGGCCTCGGCGATCTCCCCGGCGCGGGACAGTGTGATGCGCAGATAGCCATAGAGCGGATCGGCGATGAGATGGACGTCGTCGTAGGGAAGCTTCATCGCGTCCACACTACCGCCGCGTCCGTACGTGAACAAGGCGCACCATGCGCCTGCCACGCCGCGGGTAGGACATCCGTCTAGGCTCGGATGCCCAGAACGCATGGGTATGCGTGCTCGTGATGAGATTTGGTGCGCTTTCATCACGCATCATGGTGGCCGTACTACGGCTCGCGCGTCTTTGGCAGGGGCATGCGCCTGTTTGCGTGACGATCCGCATCGCGGTGACCCCTCAAGCGGCATCGCAGCCTGCCGATACATGTGGCCGTGACCGTGCAACCCCCAATCCGACGCCGCGCCTCGTGAGACACGCCTTGACATGGAACGTGCGCAACCGCTTTCTGGTCGCCTTCCTCATCGTGGCTGTCGGGCCGCTCGTCGTGTTCGGCGCGCTCGTGTACTCACGGACCTCGAGCGCGCTGCGCGGCGTGGAGCGCCAGCAGATCGTGGCGCAAGCGAGTGGCGCCCGCGAGATCCTGCGCGGCAAGACCAGAGACGAAAGCGCGTTCATCCACGACTATTCGGTACGGGACGGTTTCCACAACGCCCTGCACAACGGCAACCTCGCCTGGGTGAGATCCAACGTCACGGAGTGGGTGCCGGCCAACAGCACGACCAACCTCGTCCGGGTGTTCGACACCGCGGGCAAGAGCCTCGCCAGCGGCGGAGACACGGTGCCCGGCGACCTTTGGGGCAAGGCAGAAGTGCAGGCCGCGCGCCGCGGCGTCATCAGCGCTGACCTCGAGAGCCTCGGCGGGCGGCTCTACGTGCTCGCCGCCGCCCCCGTCGTGGCGCAGACGCGCCCGTCCCGTCCGGCGGGCATCGTCGTCTTCGGCCAAGCCGTGAGCGACGAGGTGCTCAGAGACATGAACCGGTTCACCGGCGGCCTCGGCCGCCTGGCCGTCTACACTCAGACGAACGTCTCAGCCGCCACCGACCCAGCTGAGAGCAAGGCCTTCGCCACCTTCGGGCCGGGCGATTTCGCCGCCGGCCAGGTCTTTCAGGAAGGCGACTTCACCAGCCAGCTCGTGGCCATCGATGACCGCGACGGCGCCACGGTCTCCATGCTCAAAGTCTCGGTGCCACGCCAGGCCTTCAGCGACGCGCTCGGCCAGATCAACAGCATCACTGTGGCCGCCTTCGCCGTGGCGCTCATCATCGCCCTGCTCATGGGACTGCTCGTCGCGCACACGATCAGCACGCCCTTGCGGCGCCTCGCGACGGCGGCGACCGGCATCGCCCACGGCGACCTGCGACAGACGCTTCGCCTGCGGCGGAGCGACGAGATCGGCGATCTGGCCGACGCCTTCGACGTCATGTCCGAGCGTGTGGCCTGTCAAGTCGAGGACCTCTCCGAGAAGTCCCAGAACCTGGCGCTTGAAATCAGCAGCCTGAGCGCCTTCGGCATGACATTGGCCCGCACCGCTGATCCGCACGCCGAGCTCCAGCGCCTGGCGGACATGATCCGCGCCATGCACGACGCCGACACGGCGAGCGTGTACCTGGTCTACGAAGGCCATACGACGCGGGCAGCTTTCAGCGGTGGCCACCAGAGCCCGGTGCCGTCGGCGGCCGCCGACGAGCTGGCGGCCTGGGTGGTCGCGAACGGCTGCAGCCTTCAGGTGGCCGACGCCCAGACCGACGAACACGTGAGCGCCGTAGCACGCGGGGTGAATCTGATGCGCAGCTTCCTGGTGGTGCCACTGGCGCGCCAGGAGGGCGTGATCGGCGCGCTCTGCGTCGGCTTCGTCGATCAGCACGAGTTCGGTCCGGAAGAGGTGCCGCTCCTCAGCACGATCGGCGGCCAGATCGCCATCGCATTGCAGAACGCCGAGGCCTACGAGAAACTGGACCGTATGTACCTCGAGACCGTCACGGCACTCGCCGCGGCGATGGAGGCGAAGGACCAGTACACCGCATCGCACGCCGATTCACTTGCGGCGATGGCCGTGGCCGTGGGCAGCCGCATGAGGATGAGCGACGGCGAGCTGCGCATGCTCCAGTACGCGGCCGTGTTGCACGACATCGGCAAGATCGGGATCCCGGGCAGCATCCTCAACAAACCCGACAAGCTCACGCGCCAGGAGTTCGACGCGATGGCCGAGCACACCATCATCGGCGAGCGCATCATCTCGCGCATCGACTACCTCGTGCCCATCGCGCGGATCATCCGCTCGGCCCACGAACGTTGGGACGGATCGGGCTACCCGGACGGCCTGGGCCGCGAGGAGATCCCGTTGGCGGCCCGTATCCTGCTCGTCTGCGACGCCTTCGACGCCATGACCACCGACCGGCCATACCGGCGCGCCCTCCCCATTGACAGCGCCCTCATGGAGTTGAGCGCCAACGCCGGCGCCCAGTTCGATCCTCGCGTCGTCGACGTCTTCCTGGCCGCGTATCCATTCAAGGTGGCAGAGACGGACCGCGTCATCAGCCGCCTCAGCTACGCCGGACTCGTCGAGTCGAACTGACCGGTCGCGGCGCCGGCCTCACCCCGACGCGTGTGGCTGCCGAGCAGTATCCTCCAAGAGCCGCCGGTACGCGGCCTCGTGGGCGGTGACGAAGGTGTCGCTGCCGAAACGCTCCTCGACCGCCCGCCGGCACTCGGCGGGGTCGATCTGGTCGATGTGGCGCGCGGCCTCGACCATCTCGTCGGCGGTCTCGACGATGAACCCCGTGCGTCCGTGCTCGATGACCTCAGGCACGGAACCGTGGCGCATGGCGATGACCGGAGTGCCGCAGGCCAGCGACTCGATCATCACGAGGCCGAACGGCTCGGGCCACTGGATGGGGAACAGCGTGCAGCGGGCACGTTTGTAGAGCTCGACCTTGGTGTCGTGGTCGACCTCGCCGCGGAAGTGGATGTTGTCCGAAAGGAAGGGCTCCACCCGCTCGGTGTAGTACTGGCGCTCAGGCCCTTCGTTGACCTTGCCGGCCATGATCAGGCGCGTGCCGAGGCGCCGCGCCACGTCGATCGCGGTGTGGGCGCCCTTGTCGGCGATCATGCGGCCGATGAACAGGAAGTAGTCGTCCTTCTCCACGCTGAACGGCATGTGCTCCACGTCGATGGCGTTGGGGATCGTGCCGGCGAAGCTCAGGTCCGGGAAGCCCCCGCGCTGGTATTCGGAGATGGCGATGAACGAGAGGTCGTGGCGCAGCGAGCTGAGGATCTCCTGCGTCATGGCGTCGGCAGGGCCGTGAAGCGTAGCCACGACCGGGGTGCCCACGAGGCGGTGCACGAGGGCGCCCATGGTGCGGCTGGCGAGACCGTCGTGGTCATGGATCACGTCGAACTCTGGCGCTCTCACATAGGCCTCCATGCTGTGCATCACTTCGAGGTGGCCGCCGTTCTCGATCTGCTCAAAGGGGGCGCGCGCGAAGATGTAGCTCAGGCGCGCCTGCGTGGTGGAGTCGCCGCTGGCGAACAGCGTGACGTCGTGACCGTGACGCACGAGGCCCTCGGTGAGCAGGCTGACGACGAACTCGATGCCGCCGTAGCGTTGGGGGGGCAGGGGGAACCAGGGCGGGGCGATCATGCCGATGCGCATCGCGAACCTCCGGGGACGCAGTGTGACCGGGCTGACGAGGCGCGCGGCCGCGGCTACTCCGCGCCACACGCTATGCGCTACTTACCCAGGGCGGCCGGAGTGTATTCGGCCTCAGGGGACGAGCTTGAGTCGCCGCGCGTGCGGTAGGCTAGGGGCGTGATCGACCTGCACACACACACCACGTTCTCGGACGGCTCGCTGACCCCCAAGGAGCTCGTGGAGGCGGCGACGGCTCTCGGCCTCACGGCCGTCGCCGTCACCGACCACGACACGGTCGATGGCCTTCCCGAGGCGCTCGCCGCCGGCGAGCGCCTCGGCATACGCGTCGTGCCCGGCGTGGAGATCAACCTCGAGCACGATCGCGTCACGATGGACATGCTCGGCTATTTCCTCGGCGGACGTCCGAGCGCGGAGCTGAAGGCGGAGCTCGCGGAGCTCCGCGCGTACCGCGACGAGCGCAATGGGCGCATCCTCGAGCGCCTCGCCGATCTCGGCTACGCTCTTGAGCCGGACGATCTGGCTGCGGCGGCCGAGAACGGCGCCGTCGGCCGCCCGCACATCGGCGAGGCGATGGTGCGCCGCGGGTACGTGGGCTCGGTCGCGGAGGCCTTCGAGCGCTTTCTCCGCCGCGGCGCCCCCGCCTGGGTCGACAGGCGACGCCTCTCGCTGGGAGCCGCCATGCGCTTGCTCAGCGCGTCCGGCGGCCTGCCGGTGCTGGCGCACCCGGGCATCGTCCGCACTGACGCCGCCGGCCTCGAGCACGTCGTGCGCGACGCCGCGAGGCTCGGCATGGCCGGCATCGAGTGCTATTACCCGCTGCACGACGAGCCCACGGTGACGCACTGCCGCGCGCTGGCGGAGAAGTACGCGCTGGTGCCCACCGGCGGCTCCGACTTCCACGGATCGGTGAAGCCCGAGGCGCATCTCGGCATCGGATCCGCCGGCCAGCCGCTGCCTGACGCGCTGCTCGCGGACCTTGATTGCCTGGCTGTGGACGACCCGCGACGCTGAAGGACGCCGCCCTCACGAGTACCCCTACCCGCAGCGGGTACCCGCTTCTCCAGCCTCAGGCTTTCCCCTGATTGTCCCCTATCCCCCCGGGGGGTATAGTCGCGTCGTGGAGGATTTCATGGATTCGGACGAGGCAGGGCGCCTCATCAACCGGCTGCGGCGCGTCGAGGGCCAGTCCCGCGGTCTGCAACGCATGATCGAAGAGGGCCGGCCCTGCGAGGAGATCTTCACGCAGCTGGCCGCCACCAAGGCTGCGCTCGACCGCGTGGGAGTGCTGCTCATCTCCCTGAAGATGCGCGAATGCCTGGCCGAGGAAGCCGGCGACGACGTCGCCTCCCCGGTCGCCGTTGAGAAGGCGCTGGAGGCCTTTCTCAAGTACGCCCGCTGCGTCAAGTAGCCTCCCCGCTCGTGGCCGAGAAGTTCGACCCAAGTCACGCGTCCAAGCTCGAGAACCCCGAACGCCTGGTCGAGCTGCCGCCGGCCAAGCTCGTGCAGCTCCTGCACCTCACCGGCGT
>JADGPQ010000037.1 GCA_017882325.1 Thermoleophilia bacterium | reverse complement strand
CTCGCCGATGACCGCGCGCACGGTGTCGTCGCCGGCGCTGTAGCGAAACACCTGCAGCGAGGCCGGTGAATCGGCCTCTGGATCAGCCATTCTTCCCCCCGTTTGGTGTGCGGTCGATCATTGCGTGTCGACGCCGTTCAGGCGAGACGCGCGAGCAGCAGTGTAGCGTCGTCGCCGGGCGACG
Source organism: Thermoleophilia bacterium (assembly GCA_017882325.1). GTDB lineage: Bacteria > Actinomycetota > Thermoleophilia > UBA2241 > UBA2241 > CAIXSE01. The sequence continues at coordinate 16,132 of JADGPQ010000037.1, read as the reverse complement.
TCGCGGAGCGGAAAGCGGCAACATCGCTCCAGACAGACTCCAGTGTCTCATCAAGTGGGCGCTGATGACAGCGCTCGAGCGCGTTTTCGAGCCTCTCCAGGCCGAAAAGCTCGCCGCTGGGGTCGCGCGCCTCGGTGAGGCCGTCGGTGTAGAGGGCCACGGTGTCGCCCGGGGCGAGCTCGACCTGGTCCTCGGGAAACTGCAGCCCCGCGCGCACGCCGAGCGCCGCACCACGGGAGGGCACCTGAAGTACGCCTCCGGAGCCTGCGACGAGGATCGGATTGTGGCCGCCGCCGGCGATCGCGAGACTGCGCCGCTGCGGGTCGTAGACGGCCAGGGCCAGCGTGAGGAAGTACGGCAGCCGCTGGCCCTCGAGGTCACGCGCCAGTCCGTCGTTCACCTCGGCCAGGACCTGTCCCGGTCCCTTGCCCGGGGCGACGGCGTCGTGGAGCAGCGAGCGTGCCATCGCCATGATCAGCGCGGCCGCGAGACCCTTCCCCATGACGTCCCCGCAGACGATGCCGACGCGGCCGTCGCCGAAGGGGATGTAGTCGTAGTAGTCGCCGCCCATCTCGCCGAGGAACTCCATGCGTTGCTCCAGTCGCAGCCCCTCGAGGTGCGGTATGGAGGTGGGCAAGAGGTCGGACTGGATGCGGCGCGCGCGTTCGATCTCGGCGGCGACCTTGAGCTGCGCGCTGCGCAGTTCCTCGTGCAGCCGCGTCGACGTGGACAGCTCCTCGTGGAACGAGTCTCTCTCGGCGTCAAAGGTGACTCTGTCACGTGCACGTTTCACGTAGATGTCGTAGGAATAGTAGACAAGGTAGAGCGGCGGGATGGCGAGCAGCATCCCGGGTACTCCGAGCCACAGGTACATGCCGGCGAGGAGGAGCGCGAGCGTTGAGCCGGTGAGGTAGCTCGGCAGGCCCCACTGGTAGTTCTGGTGCCAGATCACCAGCGGGCTCTCCCGTGTCGCCAGCGAGATCACGCCGGCGAGCAGCACCGTGTTGACGGCGAAGTCGACGATCGTGGCGCCGAACGTGGGCAGCACCTTGCTCATGAAGCTGCCGCCTGACGGCGCTAGGGCGAGATAGACCAGGCCGGCGGCATACGTCGAGACGATGTAATCGGCGACGTTGAAGACGATCTTCTGTGGATCTCGGGTGACCCAGGCGGTGGACAGTCCGCTGACGGCAGCCACCGCCATTGCCGGCCACAGGCCGAGAGTGATGATGCATGCCAGCACCGGCACGAATGAGAGGGTCACATCACCGACGAAGGGCAGCTTGATCTCGCGCAGGTCGGTGAGCGTGGCCAGGATCATGAAGGCGATCAGGTCCAGGGTGAACGGAGCCGGGTCGTGGAGGGCGGCGGCGGCGCAGGTCCCGATGGCCGCCAGCGTTGCCGCGCCGACAAAGACAGAGACGGCCGTGCGTTTCCGCACGGCCGTCTCGCGATCGTCTGGTGCTACAGCAGCGTCTGCGTTCACTGCCCCTGGATCAGAGTCGTCCACCGGTACTTGGCCCACTCGTACTCGGTCCAGCGGTACTTCGTCCAGCGGTACTTCGTCCATGCAACCTCAGTCCACCGGTACTTCGTCCAGCGGTACTTCGTCCAGCGGTACTTCGTCCAGCGGTACTTCGTCCATCCGTATTTCTGCCAAGCCCTCTTTTCCCATTTATTGTAGTCACCGTTCTTGAAGAACTTCCTGCCGTCGCCGAGGAAGGCGGAGAGGGCCCACCCGTTCGCCTGCGTGGTCGCGGCCAGGGCCTCGTCCACGTCGAGCGTGCCGGCGCCCTGCTCGTGCACACTGGCGCCGGCGACGGGATCGGCGGTGCCCATGAGCCGTACCTTCACGTCGTCGGCCGTCAGGCTAGGGTCTGCGCCGATCATCAGCGCGGCGGCGCCGGCCACGACCGGAGCGGAAGTGCTGGTGCCCGAGAGCATCAGGTAGTTGGATGCCGTGCCAGCCGGAGCCGTCGGCGCGAAGTCCGCCACCGGAATCACGTTGTCCGGGAAGTTCGTGTCGATGTAGGAGCCTTCGGTGCGCAGAGAGATCAGGCGGTTGCCGGGCGCCACCAGATCCGGCTTGGCGACCTCGTCAAAGAGGGTCGGCCCCACAGAGCTGTAGGAGGCCACGGCGTCATCGGTGACGTCGGCGGTCTGCCGTGTGTCCGTCGCGCCCACGGTGATGACGAACGGATCGTTGCCGGGGGAGAGGATGCCGCCGGGGCCGAAGTCGCCCTCGTTGCCGGCGGCGCACACCACGACGATGCCGTCCCGCCAAGCTGCCTCGACAGCGCGGTCGACAGGATCGCGGGTAAAGGAACCGACAGGGTTGCCGCCGATCGACAGGTTGAGCACGCGGATGTTGTACTCGGCCCTGTGCGCGATCGCCCACGCGATGCCGGCGATCAAGGTGGACGTGCGCCCTTGACCGACCTCATCGAGGACCTTGATGCCGACGATATCGGCGGATGGGGCGACGCCGCGGAACTGCATGGTCGCGTAGCCGCCGTTCTCCAGCGGGACCGAGGCCGTACCGTCGCCGGCGATGAGCCCGGCGACATACGTGCCGTGACCGGCGTCGTCGTACGGCTCCGGCCGGCCGTTCACGAAGTCCCTCCAGCCGACGATGCGGCTGGCGGCGAGGTCGGTGTTGGTGGCCACGCCGCTGTCCAGCACGGCCACGGTGACGCCGTCGCCCGTCGGGCCACCCGCGGCCGGCTCGGGCATGTCGCCGAGCCCGATCGTGAGGTTGGTCACGTCCATCGTGCTTCGATAGTCGAAGCCGTGAACGGGGTTGTCGGCGACGATTTCGGTGACGAAGCTCGCGTCGCCCAGCGCCCGAATCTCTACGGGCGTGAGAAAAGCGGCCACGCTGCCGACGAGCGGCAGCTCCGTGACGTCGACGCCCAGGGGAATCGTCGCGATCACCTGGTCGAGGGCGCCGGGTGCGTTCACCATGACGGGGACGGCGACGTCGCCTCCGCTCGCCTCGAGCACTGTCGCAACGCTCGGGTCGATCTTGCCGCCGGGCTCGCCGTCGGCCAGCGCCACGGTCGGCACGACCAGCAGGCAGAGCAGCGCGACGGTCAGGACGAGGATCCTCGGTTTCATCGTTCTCGCCTCCACTTCGGTACTCCCTCGGCCTGCCGGCTTGCTCGGGGCCGGCGGACGTTGACCGGGTTCATCTGCGGCGAGCGGCGGAGACGCGAGCTTGAGGCAGGAGGCAGAAGGCGAGGTTCGCGGAAGCGAAGATCGGATCCGGCAACCGAGCCATCTTGATCATCCAAGACCTCTGGCTTTGCGTCCCTGCCTCACGACAGGTTTGCCCTTATCAATGACCTTATCGGTCGCCCTATTCCAAACATGAGGCTTCCTAGACGAATTGGCCTATGAAGTGTAGCCGCCGTGGCGACGCCGCCCTGGTGGTAGACTGTCACCATGGTTGCCCAGAGACAGTCGGGGGAGCCGATGTTTCGAGGCGGTCCTCGTTTCCGCCGTACCGCCCGGGGCCTTCTCTCTCCACGGCGTTCCCCACATCACGAGCGCGCGCTTGCTGGGCACGGGCGCGCCCGAGGAAAGGAGGATGCAGATGAGTCGTGCGGACGGCCTCTACACGGCGGTGCAGAGGCAGGTGATCAACCAGATGCTCAAGATGGCCGCGAGCGACGACAAGGCGAAGATAGTCAGGGCGTTCCAGCTCGCGGAGAAGATCACCCCGGACCAGTACAAGGGCTCAGTGCGATTCGTCACCGAGAAGGTGAAGGACGACCACCCGGCGCTTCTCATTGCCAAGCACGTCACCTCGAGACTCAGCCCGCATTGCCGCGACCGCTTTATCGAATGTCTTATCGTGAATACTCTTCTTCGCGGCGTTGCCAAGCGTAGAGAACTCGTGGAAAGCACCGGCATGCGCGCGCCGACGACGATTCTGATGAGCCCCACCATGCGCTGCAATCTGACCTGCGACGGTTGTTACGCGGCGGAGTACTCGCCCGACCAGGATCTCGACAGAGCCCTCCTCCAGAAGATCGTCGATGAGGGCAACGATATGGGCGTCTATCTGTTCACGATGCTCGGCGGCGAGCCGTTCATGTACGACGAGCTGCTCGACTTCGCGCGCGAGAACAAAGACGCCTACTTCCAGGTGTTCACGAACGGCACGCTCCTCGACCACGCCACCATCGACGAGCTCGCCAAGCTCGGCAACATCGCTCCGATGCTCAGCCTCGAGGGCTCGCCCGAGCTCACCGACAAGCGCCGAGGCGCCGGTGTGCACGATCAGGTCATGGATATCATGGACCATCTCGGCGAGGCCGGTGTGCTCTTCGGCTACTCCTGCACCGTCGCCAGGAACAACTGGCGGGCGATCGTCAGCGACGAGTTCGTCGATCCGCTGATCGCCAAGGGCGCGATGCTCAGCTGGCACTTCCTCTACATGCCGATCGGTCGCGACCCCGACACGACGATGATGCTGACGCCCGAGGAACGGAACCAGTTCCGCATCGACATCCACCGCATCCGCGATACCAAGCCGATCTTCCCGGTCGACTTCTGGGGCGACGCCCCCTGGGTCAACGGCTGCATCGCCGGCAAGCACTACATGCACATCAACAGCGGCGGCTGGGTCGAGCCGTGCATCTTCACGCACTTCGCCACCGACAACATCCACGACGTGAGCCTCCTGGAGGCGTTCAACTCGCCGTTCTTCCAGGAGATCCGCAGCAGGCAGCCGTTCAACCACAACCTGCTGATGCCCTGCATGTGGATCGACAATCCGCAGCAGTCCCGCGAGATCATGGCGGCCACCGGCGCCCAGCCCACTCACCCGGGCGGGGACGTCATGCTTACGCACCTGCAGGGCGAGCTCGACCTGTACGCTCACGAGGTCGATCGCCTGTACAATCCTATCTGGAACTGCCTGAGCGCAGACCAGGTCGACGACGGGATCGACGAGCCGGCGCCCGTCGCGTAGGGGACTCCACAGGTGGCCGCGAGTAGGCGGGCGGCGGGGCGCCGATGGCGCCCCGCCGCCCGCCTGTCGTACGCCGCCGCGAGATGGCGGCCTAAGCGTTTCGTGCTACCCTGTCGAAACTGAGGCGGCCGAAACCGACATGGCGAGAGCTCACCCCCACAAGCGAGTCGCCCGCGCGGCCACCATCTCGATACTCACCTTCGTCGCGACGCTGGCGGCCATCTGGCTGGCGCCGCGAGCCAGCGACGCCGTGGCGGCATGGCTCCGCACGCCCGAGGTGCGCACTCAGACCGTCGCCCTGTCCGCCGCGCTGCCGGTCACGGCGCCCCGCGCGGCCGCCGGCGCCCTCGGGCGCGCCGCCGCGCCGGCCGCGGTGACCGCAAAGGATGCAGCGACCATCGATCCGGGCCTGCGCTTCAACCTGGTGGGCGTCATGTGCCGGCCGCCGACGGAGTCCGGAGACGTTGTGGTGGAGGTCCGAACCAGTCTCGACGGGACCTCGTGGGGCGAGTGGTACTCCGCCGCGCTCGAGGTGGCGACCGAGGGCGGCGACTCGGAGGCGCGGGCCTTCACCGAGCCTCTGTGGACGGGCGCCGCCCGCTACGTCCAGGTCGCGGCACGGCAGGCCGGAGGACGGCAGGCCGCGCCGCTCGCGTTGCGCGGCGTGAAGGTCGTGGCGATCAACAGTACGGAGGACGCCGATCGCAGCGCCACCCTGCTCGGCGTGGTCCGTCGCACGGCCGCCGCCGTCGCCGGGCTCGAGTTGGTCTCGCCTGTGGGCGCTATGACCACGGAGCCGGCCATCGTGACGCGCGCCCAGTGGGGCGCCGACGAGTCGCTGCGCACGGGGACGCCGTCGTTCGCCACCGTGAAGATGGCCTTCGTGCACCACACCGACAGTGGCAACGACTATACGCGGGCCGAGGCGCCGGCTATCGTACGCGCCGTGTACGCCTATCACACCCGGTCGTTGCACTGGAGCGACATCGGCTACAACTTCCTCATCGATCGCTACGGCACCGTGTACGAGGGGCGCTACGGCGGAGTGACGAAGGGCGCGATCGGCGCCCAGACGCTCGGTTTCAACACGGGCAGCATCGGCGTCGCGGTGATCGGGACCTTCACCAAGGCCACCCCGCCCACCGCGGCGGTGAAAGCGCTCGAGCGCCTCCTGGCCTGGAAGCTTGATGTGCATCACGTCGACCCCGAAGGCAGGGCTACGCTGGTGTGCGGCTACGGGCAGAAGTTCGCGACGGGGCAGCACGTGGAGTTTCCTGCCATCGCCGGCCACCGCGACGCCAACTACACTGACTGTCCCGGCGGCAAGCTGTACGCCCAGCTGCCGGCGATCCGCAAGGCCGTCGCCGCCATGGGCCAGCCCAAGATCTATGGATTCGGTGACGCCGGCATCTACTTCAGCCCCAACGGCGACGGCGTGCGCGACAAGGCCGAGGTGGACTTCACCGTCTCGGAAGCCGCCGACTGGCGCATTGAGATCCGCAAGCCGAGCGGCGACGTCGTGCGGCGCGTGAGCGGCCACGGCTCCAGAGTCGCCGCGACCTGGAGCGGCAAGGATCAGGAGGGCCGTGATCTGCCCGACGGTACGTATACGCTGGTCGCGAACGCGAAGAGCGCGCACGGCGAAGCGCGGCCCGCGACGGTGGATGTGCACTTGGACACCACGCCACCGCGCCTCGACAGCGCGGAGGTCGTTCCGAGTCCGTTCAGCCCGAACGGCGACGGTCAAGCCGACAACGCCAAAGTGCGCTTCACGCCGAGCGAAAGCGGGACAGCTCGCGTCTCAGTGATCGGCGGCGGCGACGTGGTCCAGCGCCAGCTCACCGGCTGGCGTGCCGTCACCGCGTCACCCCGATCCGTTACTTGGGACGGGCGGATCAGCGAGGGCGCCAAGCTCGTGGCGGCGCCGGAGGGACGCATCGCTTTGCAGATCGCCATGCGCGACCTGGCCGGCAACAGCACCACCGTGAGGCGTTCCGTGGTGGTCGATCGCACCCTTGGCTTCCCGGACGCCAGCCCGCGGACCTGCTCTCCCAACGGCGACGGCGCGCGCGACACGGTCGTCGTGTCGTTCAGGCTGACGCGTCGGGCGGACGTCGGCTTGGTGCTGGTCCGCGGGGGAGCCCTGCTGCGCACCATCGGGGCCGGCGAGCTCTCTGCCGGTCTACGGTCGGTCACTTGGAACGGCAAGCTGGCCGGCGGCGCGTATGCAAACAGCGGCAAGTACGTCCTCCGCGTGACGGCGCACGGCAGCGTCGGGGTGACGTCCGTTTCGGAGCCCGTGACGGTCGATCGCTTCGCCCCGCGCTTCACCGTGCCGGCGAACGCGTCGGCGGTGTATGGAAGGACCGCGAGGGTCGCTTACTCGGTGCGGGACCCGTACAGCCCGACCGTGAAGGTCACGGTCACGGTGAGAAACGCGGCCGGAAGCGCCTTGGCCACCGTGGGCTGCGGATGGGTGAAGCGGGGCATGACGACGACCTGCTCGTGGAAGCCGCCGGCGCGAGGGACCTACACCCTCGCGTTCCACGCCATCGATCGCGGGAGCAATCCGGAGGCTTCTGTGGGGCTGACGATCCTCAAGGTGCGCTAAAGCACGGACCCGGGGACCGGGCCCGTACTCGACGACTGTTACTCAGGATGCATGCGAGGCTGGCTCGTACGCCCGCACGCCGCGCACGATGGCGACGACGACGGCGACGATCCCGACCACGAGCGCGACGCGGAGCACGGTCACGAGTGCGACGGCGAACCAAGCGAAAATCTCCCATCCGCCCATGATGCCCCCTTTCTCCGCAAAGGCGGGGCCGTTCCACACGGCTCCCTTAGTAGTTATCACCTTTCCTGGCCAGGATGCGCATCGGGCGCGCACACTAGACTGGGGTGGGGCATGTACCTGACTTCACAAGCGGACCCGCCGCTCGAGCCTGGCTCCTTCCCTCGGATGAGGCTGGCACCGCTCCGGGACCGCCGGCCGGGGAGGGGGGAGTCCCCCGGCCGGCGGTAGGTGCGCGACGAAGCCCGGTTCAGGCGTCGGCGTGTTCGCGCCGCCAGCGGCAGTGGGGGAGAGGGCAGGCGGCCATGCGCGCGGCGTCGCAGATCTCGCAGCGCTGCGCGGCCAAGCTGATCGGCAGGTCGAAGGCGTCGTCGGGAGCCTTGCCGAGGCGGAGCACGGCGTGCAGGGCGCGTGACACCGCCTTCATGTCGGCGAACGTGTCGGCCTTCTCCGGCAGGTCGATGAGTCCCATGCGGACGGCGCGCTTGCGCACGCGGCCGTCCGGGACGCACGCGAACCGGTCGAGCGCATCGTCGTCCCAGAGGCCGTAGCGGCGCATCTCGCGCACCGCCCAGAAGGCGCGCGACTTGAGAGCGCCGCCTGAGGACGCGTGCAGGACGTCGACGGCCACGTCTGGGTCGGAAGGCTGAGGCAGGAGGCGGCTCCATGTCTCGCGGGCCTCGGCGAGCCGCGTGAAGTCGATCACCTTACCCTTACTGTCGTTGCGGGACACGGGAGGGTCGAGGGCGTAGCGTTTGAGGTCGAACTCGTCGGCGAACAGGGCGTCGACGACGCCTGCCGTCTCGAGACGACGCCAGTCGGCGTCGACGACCGCTTCCGGCGCCGGCTGCGCCGCCAGGGCGCCATAGCAGAGGAGTTTGAAGAAGAGCCCGGGCTGAGCGGCCGGCTCGGCGGCGAAGCGCTCGCGCTCGTCGGCGTCGAGGACCTCGGCCGGCCGGCGCTGAGAGGCGGCGAAGGCTTGCCCGAGAAACGCGACGTTTTCGCGGCGTTCGCGATTGGTGAGCGTGGTCGAGTCGTTCACGGATGCTCCCACTGGTGTGGTTGACGGAGAGCGGCCGGCCGGCGCGCTGTGACAGCATCCTAGCGGCGCGCCGGCCGGCGGCACAGGCTCACAATGCCGCCCCGAGGATGACATCCGCGGCGGCGTGAGGTACACGATACCCGTCCGAGGAAGACGCCCGTTGACTGCGATTCAAGACTAAAGTAGTCTTCATACTTCAGCTTGCGACGGCCTGCCGCGAACGGTAAGCTCTGCAGTCGGCGAGGCGGGCTTCGCCCGCAGGAGGTACACGTCATCCACCCATGACTTCGCTCGGCATCGACATCGGCTGCATCAGCCTCAAAGCCGCGCTCGCCGGTGAGGCCGACGACCACGCTCTGTACACCGATCTGCTCACCCGGCATCCCGGCCTCTTCCAGACACCCCGTGAGGGTCTCACCGTGGCCGAGGGCAGGCCGGTCCTCGTGGCTCGCTACACGCGCATCAAGGGCAGCCCCGGCGAGGCCACCCAGGCTCTGCTCGACGCGCTGCTGGCCGTCCTGCCCGAGGGCAAGCTCGCGGGCGTGCGCGTCACCGGCTCCGGCGGCAGGCTCATCGGGCAAGCGCTCGAGGCGAGCTTCGAGAACGAGTTCAAGGCCATCACGCGCGGTATCTCCGCGCTGCATCCCGAGACGCACACCATCTTCGAGATGGGCGGCGAGACGTCCAAATTCATCCGCCTGGAGACCGGCGATGAGGCGCGCTGCGCCGGCATCGCCGACTACCAGACCAACGGCGACTGCGCCGCCGGCACGGGCTCCTTCATGGACCAACAGGCCAGCCGCCTCCTCTACGATATCGAGGACGTCGGCGACATCGTCCTCGACGCCGGCAAGGCGGCGAGCATCGCCGGCCGCTGCAGCGTGTTCGCAAAGTCGGACATGATCCACGCCCAGCAGAAGGGATATGAGCCGCCGGAAGTCCTGCGCGGGCTCTGCGACGCCGTCATGCGCAACTTCAAGGGCACCATCGCCAAGGGCAAGGTCGTGGAGCCGCCCATCGCTTTCATCGGCGGGGTCGCGGCCAACAGGGGCGCGGTGCAGTCGTTGCGAGAGGCGTTCGACCTGGAGCAGGGCGAGCTCTTCGTGCCGGAGTTCCACGCGTCGCTGAGCGCCGTCGGCGCGGCGCTCATCGAGGCCGACTACGAGGACGCGCGCGCCGCCATGGGCGCGCTCGACGCCAGCCGTCTGCCGGCTGCCGATTTCCCGGTCACCGAGCCGCTTCGCATGGACAAGGTCATCCTGCTCCGCGACATGGCAGAGCCCTTCGACTTTGGCGCCAACGGTGGTGTCGTCGACGCCTACATGGGTATCGACATCGGCTCGGTCTCCACGAACCTCGTGGTGGTCGACGACGAGGGTCGCGTCATCAAGGAGATCTACACCAAGACCGACGCGCGCCCTGTGGAAGTCGTCACCAAGGGTCTTATCGACATCCATGACGAGATCGGCGCTCGCATCAACCTTCTGGGCGTCGGCACGACCGGTTCCGGCCGCGAGCTCATCGGCGAGCTCTGCGGAGCCGACATCATCACGGACGAGATCACCGCCCACAAGACGGGCGCCGATTTCATCAGCCGCAAGATCGGCCGTCAGGTCGACACGATCTTCGAGATCGGCGGGCAGGACTCCAAATTCATCAGCCTGCAGGACGGCATCGTCGTCGATTTCGCCATGAACGAGGCCTGCGCCGCGGGCACAGGCTCGTTTCTCGAGGAACAAGCCGAGAAGCTCGGCATCGACATCATCGGCGAGTTCGCGCAGTTGGCCTTGAGCTCTGCCGCGCCCATCAGGCTGGGTGAACGCTGCACGGTGTTCATGGAGCGCGACGTGATGGCCTATCAGCAGCGCGGCGCGCGCCGCGAAGACCTGGTGGCGGGTCTCGCCTTCTCGATCGCCACCAACTACCTGAACCGCCTCGTGCGCGAGCGCACGATCGGCGACTGCGTCTTCTTCCAGGGCGGCACCGCCTACAACGACGCCGTGGCCGCAGCTTTCAGCCAGATCCTCGACACAGAGATCATCGTGCCGCCGTACAACGGCGTGATTGGGGCGCTCGGCATGGCGCTCCTCGCCCGCGAACGCACGCAACGCACCGGCGAGCCCAGCTCCTTCCGCGGCTGGGACCTGGGCGCAGTGGACTACACCGTCGTCGACTTCGTCTGCAAGGCCTGCTCCAACGAGTGCGACGTGCGCCAGTTCACCATCGAGGGTCAGAAGACGTACTGGGGCGACAAGTGCTCGGATCGCTATCGCAAGCCGGCCAAGGTCGACAAGGAACCCGTGATCGCCGACCTCATCGCGTTTCGCGAGGAGCGCCTGCTGGCGCCCTACGAGGCCGCCCGAGAGCGCGTCACCGAGTCGGCGCCCACGGTCGGCCTCGCGCGCAGCATGTACACCTACGATCGGCTGCCGTTCTGGGCGACGTTCTTCGCCGAGCTCGGCTTCCGTCCGCTCCTCTCGCCGGAGAGCGACAAGCAGATCCGCGAAGCCGGCGTCGACCTCACAGTGGCCGAGCCGTGCTTCCCCATCCGCGTCGCTCACGGGCACGTGCAGTGGTTGCTGCGCGAGGGCGTCGACTGGGTGTTCCTGCCCAACCACGTCAACGAAGAGACCGAGTTCACGGCGTACAACTCGCATGCCTGCCCTTGGGGCCAGACGCTGCCGTTCGTCGTACGCACTGCCCCCGGCCTGGAGGAGCATCGCGACAAGATCCTCCTGCCTCGTGTGATGTTCCGCGACGGGCGCGAAGGCCTGGTGCGCGACATGGCCGGCATGGGCACGCAGCTGGGCGTGAGCAAGGCGCGGCTGCGCGCGGCGCTCGACCGCGCTTACGTCGTCCAGGACGAGTTCCGCGAGGCATTGCTTGGCGCCGGCCGGGAAGCGCTGGAAACGCTGCAAGAGGCAGGCGATCTCGGCATCGTCCTCGTCGGCCGCCCGTACAATATGTACGACAAGGGCATCAACATGGATATCCCGCGCAAGCTGCGCAAATTCTATGGGGTCAATGTGATCCCGCTCGACTTCCTGCCCATCAAAGGCATCGACGTCGATCCCGTGGTGCCCAACATGTACTGGAATTACGGGCGCAAGATCCTGCAGGCGGCGACCTACGTGCGCGACCTCGAGCACCTCCACCTCATCTACATGACCAATTTCAAGTGCGGACCCGACTCCTACATCAAGCACTACGTGCGCGAGGCCTCGGGCAAACCGTTCCTCACTCTGCAATTCGACGAGCACCAGAACGACGCCGGGGCCATGACGCGCTGCGAGGCCTACCTCGACAGCAAGGGCTTCCTGCGCTGGTGGTCGCAGGCCGGGGAAGAGCGCGAGCACGCTTGCGCTCCCGCGAAGGAGGTGGCCGGTGTCGTCGAATAGCCCTCGTAGCGGGGCTATCGTGGGGGGCGGCGCAGCCGCACCGCACACTGACCTCGTCCAGGACGCGCAGATCAAGCGCGCCATCAAGGAGTTCGGCCTTGAGGGCCGCCGCCTGTACCTGCCACAGATGCCCTACGGGGGCAGCTACCTGCTGGCGGCGGCCATTCGCTCGATCGGCTTCGACGCCTGGCCCACCAGCGACTCCGACGAGCGCACGCTTGACCTCGGCGGCCGCGTCACCTCCGGCGACGAGTGCTACCCGCAGAAGATCACCATCGGCGACTTCCTGCGCATCATCGAAGACGAGGGCCGCGACAACGTCGCCTTTCTCATGCCCACGGCCAACGGGCCATGTCGTTTCGGCCAGTACCTGCACCTCGTGAAGGCCAAGTTCGACGAGCTTGGGTACAGCGACGTGCCGATCGTGAGCATCACGTCGAGCGACGGGTACTCGTCCATCGGCAGCTACTCGAGCGACCTCATCCGCACGGCCTGGCGCGCCGTTCTCGCGCAGGACATCCTCATGAAGGTCCTGCTCAAGACACGGCCGTACGAGAAGGACAAAGGTGCCGCCGACGCCGCCTACCAGGCGAGCCTGGAAGAGATCGGCGCGGCCGTCAGCCTGAACGACGTGTCGGATAGGGAGCGCCTGGCGGCCGTCGTTCCGGCGATGGTACGCGCCCGCGATCGTTTTCGCGCGGTGCCGGCGGACTACGATCGCTCGCGCCCGCTCATCGGCGTGGTCGGCGAGATCTTCTGCCGCCAGAACACATTCTCCAACTTCGACCTCATTCGCGTGGTCGAGGAGCAGGGCGGGGAGTGCTGGTTGGCGGACATCGGCGAGTGGGTCTGGTACACCGACGACGAGCAGCGCCGCCGACTCATCGACCAAGGGCGGCGCATCTCAAGAGACAACGCGTACCGTTTCATGAAGGGCAAGGTGATGCGCCGCGACGAGCACGCGATGTATGGCCCCTTCGCCGACGACTTCGTCGGTTACGAGGAGCCGGCCGACGTGCGCGACGTGCTCGAGATGAGCTTTCCCTACCTGCCGTACACGGGCGCGCTCGGCGAGATGGTGCTGAGCAGCGGCAAGGCGATCTACCTCCACGGCAAGGGCGCCGACGGCATCATCGACATCAGCCCGTTCACGTGCATGAACGGCATCGTCACCGAGGCCGTGTATCCGAGCCTGCAGAAAGACCTCGACAACATGCCGATCCGCACTTTCTACTTCGACGGCACCCAGGGCGACCTGGAGCGCGACGTCGGCATCTTCATCGAGCTGGCTCGCACCTATCAGCGGCGCAAGAAAAAGCCGCGGCGATTCCCTGCATACTTCTCGCTGTAGGCGGCGGCGCGTCTTCGGCCAGCCGCGAGATCGCCCGGACCGTCTGCCTCCACCAAGATAGGAGAAAGCCTCCCGCTTGATTCCCTGGCGTCGTGGGGCCGGGCCGGGGAGCGGAAGGCCTCATGTCGAACCGCTCGCGACCGGGGGAAGCCGCGCGCGGGTCGGAGGGTGATCTGTCGTGCTAGAAGTTGCGGCCTCGCGTCACAGTCTCTTGCGTGTAGACGCGGATGTGTCCGCGGGCGTCGCCCGAAGGAGTCGCCACCACACTGGCTGTACCCTCGAAGAAGCGCTTGAGCGTGGGAAGAAACCGTACCCTCATGGCGACCCTCCTGGCATGAAAAACAAGCGTTTTGTGTAACTCTGCACAAACTATATTCTCACTTGCTAGTTCTGTCAAACGGGCGGCCTCACGAAGATCGGGGTGGTGCGGGGCGATCCCCGGGTACGGTCAATGCGGAGACAGGAACGCAGCGCATCCCGGAGGCACACATGGAACCAGCACAGCCGATCATCGCTGATCTCGAGGCGATGGCCCAGGTCGCCGATCAGGGCATCGTCAGTAAGTCGATCGTCGAGAACGAACACCACAAGATCATCCACTTCACCTTCGCGCCGGGGCAGGAGCTGAGCGAGCACACCGCCAGCGTGCCGGCCGTGATCCACATCCTGCGCGGGCGCGGAGCCGTCGTGCTCGACGGCGTGGAGTACGAGGCCGGCGCCGGCAAGCTCTACTACATGCCGGCCGACCTCAAGCACGCCGTGCAGGCGCGGGAGGAGCTGGTGTTCCTCCTCACCATGTTCCGGACGTAGCGACGCCGCTCAGCGGGCGTAGGGCAGACGCACCTCGGTAACGAATCCGGCCGGGTCGGCTCCGCTCTCCCGGCCCTTCACGTAGACCTCTGTGAACGGCCCGGACGCGGTGTAACCCAGAACCGTGCGGGCCTCGTCCACGGCGCGCCAGGCGTCCTGCATGGCGTCGTGGGGCCCCGTGTGGACTGCTTGCAGCACGTGGTGAAGAGGGACCCACTCGCCGAGGGCTTCGCCTACGACGTCGGGGACGGAGCCGTCTCGCGCGGGCAGCACCGGGAGGCACACGTCGTAATCGAGGTCGGGGCTTGCCGCATCGTCGTCGTAGAAGCGCGCCATCATGGGGCCCGCCGGGGTGAGCTCCGCCATGTCGACGAGCTCGCGCAGTCGGCGCATGCGCGAGCCGATCTCGCCGAGCGGCCCCCGTCGGCGCAGGCAGACCACGGCCTGTTCAGGCACGGCGACGATGTCGACGTCGTAGATCACGCGACCTCCCGGCGACGTTGTTCGCGCCGAGGTTACCCACCGACGCCCTTCCTCACGCCACCTGCAGGCAGTCGCCGTCGCGGCACACGAGACCGTCGCGCGTGAGCAGGCCGGCCAGCTCCGCCGCGACGTCGGGAGTCACGTCGAGCGCGACGGCGATCTGATCGAGGCGCTGCGGCCCGCGGTCGAGCAGCGCCTGAAGCAGGCGCGAGCGATTCCAGCGCCGCGACCCCTCGAAGGCGCCCTGGCGGGTGCGCGGCGCAATGCCAGTGGCTCGTGCCGTAAGCACCAGTGCGCCGTAGTCCATGAGCGCGTTGTGCCAGTCGCGGCTGCGGCCGCGGGGGAGGGTCGCTTCGGCGACCGACTGGAGCTCTCTGTCGCCGAGGTCGGCGGGAAGGCTCAACTCGTGCGTGAGCACGCGGCGGACGTTGGCGTCCACTGCGGCGAGGTCGTCGTTGTGCGCGAAGACAAGGACGGCGCGTGCCGTGTACAGGCCGATGCCCGGAAGCGCGCGCAGGCCCTCCACGGAGCGCGGCAGCCCGGCGGTGACGTCGCCGGCGGCGCCGACTGCCGCCACGGCGCAGTCGCGCAGGCGGCGGGCGCGGATGTTGTAGCCGAGGCCCCTCCACAGGCGCAGCACATCGTCCAGCGGCGCTTTCGCAAGTTCATCGAGGCGTGGGTACGCCGCCATGAACTCCGCGAACTTGGGGATCACGCGCGGCACCTGCGTCTGCTGCAGCATGATCTCGCTGATCAGGATGGCATACGGGTCGGTGGTGCGCCGCCACGGCAGGTCACGGGCGTTGGCGACGTACCAGCTGAGGATGCGTTTCTGGAGCTGGGCGACGGTCGCCTGGTCGAGTTCGCGCGGGTCGTGGGGAGTCGTCGGTCGGGCCATCGTCTTCAGCGTAGCACGACCGGGCCTCGCGCCGACGCCCGGGTTCGCGACCGGTGCGACTCAGCCCGCCTCGTCGACCAGCCGCTCCCAGGCCTTGTACTCGCGCTGGAGCTGACCCTCGACGATGCCGCGCTCGTCGAGAAGACGATTGAGCACGTCGCGATCGGCGTAGGTGTGCGGCTCGACGAGCTCGGCGTCGATCTCCCCGAGGCGCTTCTCAGCGCGCAGGACGGCGGCTTCGACGCCGCGCAGGCGGGCGCGCCTGCGGCGCGCCTCCTCCGCGGTCTCCTTCGTCTGGCTCGTCTTGGCCGCGCCGACGGGCGCCGCGGCGGGGTGGCCCGCGGCGGGGCGGCCGCCGGCCTCGTCCGCCGCGCCGGT
>JADGPQ010000005.1 GCA_017882325.1 Thermoleophilia bacterium | reverse complement strand
TTGGGCGGCGCGCGAACAGCCGGGCCGGCCGGCGCCAGCTTCGCCGGCGCCGCCTCGCCGGCCTCCTGCGCTTCCTCGTGTTCCTGCTCCTCATCTTCGTCGCGGTGTGGGCCGGTGTGCGCGTCGCCCACGCCGGCACCGACGCCAGCGTCTACACCGGTCACCAGTACGTCGTGAGCGGCGGCGACACGCTGTGGAGCATCGCCGCTCACGAGTACGGCGCCGACGTCAACGTGCGCCGCGCCGTCTACAAGATCCGCGAGGCCAATCACCTCGACGCGTCCACCGTGTCGCCCGGCGACCGTCTCACGCTGCCCTACCTCGAGGAGTAAGGGCGCAGGGCTTCGCGCGCCGGGCCCGAATCCCGACGTCAGGCCACTCGCAGGGTGAGCGTGGCGTGCGTGCGGTATACTTGCTCGGCGCCGGGACGTGGCGCAGCCTGGTAGCGCACCTGCTTTGGGAGCAGGGGGTCGGCGGTTCGAATCCGCCCGTCCCGACCAGCACATCTCTCTGGGCGGGAGTAGCTCAGTTGGTAGAGCATCAGCCTTCCAAGCTGAGGGTCGCGGGTTCGAGACCCGTCTCCCGCTCCATCGTCCGCCTTCTGTTCGCCGCGACCGCTCTAAGCGCGGTCGCCAAGCAATAAGCATCTCCCGCGCCCGTAGCTCAGCTGGATAGAGCAGGAGACTTCTAATCTTCAGGTCGCAGGTTCGAATCCTGCCGGGCGCGCCACCTACACTGCCCTGAACACAACGGTGCTGCTCGCTTGCCGAACCGGCCCGCGAGCGGCAGCCGGCCGCCGCGGGAGAGCCGGCTGCCTCCGTGTGACGCCCGCTCGCGCCCGTGGTATCCTTCTACGTCGACCGCGCGGTCCGGCGCCGGGTCGACCCGGCGCCTGCCGTCAGCGGTGACCGGTGGTGAAGGTAGCTCAGCTGGCAGAGCTCCGGGTTGTGGTCCCGGCGGTCGCGGGTTCGAATCCCGTCCTTCACCCCATCTACGCGATGCACCGGCCGGCGCGAGCGCCGGCCGTCGACGTTAACGCCGTGCGGGTGTGGCGGAACTGGTAGACGCGCTAGACTTAGGATCTGGTGAGCTCTTGCTCGTGGAGGTTCAAGTCCTCTCACCCGCACCACAGGCTTTGGCCTGACCCCCGCACGGACCACAAAGCGGATGCCGGCGCACGACGCATCGGCGGCCGCCAATCGCAGAGACGGAGAACCCAGAGTGAAAACCAAGGTCGATCCCACAGCCGAGAACGAGGTCCAGCTTACCGTCGAGATCCCCGCCGAGTCGGTCAAGAAAGCCTACGACCGCCTCGTCGCCAAGGTCCGCGGCGAGATGGTGCTCCCCGGCTTTCGCAAGGGCCGCGTGCCCATGGACCTGGTGGTCAGGCAGGTCGGCGCCGACTATCTGCGCGCCGAGACGCTCGAGGAGTCTATCCCTGAGTGGGGCGATACGGCGCTGCGCGAGGCCGGTCTGTACGACGACGCGGTCGGCACGTCCGATCTTGAGGCCGGTCCCCTCGACGAGGCGGCCGGCTACACGTTCTCGCTCAAGGTCCAGACCATGCCCGTGCCCCAACTCGGCGCCTACAAGGGGCTCGAGGTGCCACGGCGCGGGGTCGAGGTCACAGAGGCGCAGATCGACGCGCAGCTCGCCTTGCTGCAGGAGCGGCTCGCCAAGCTCGAGCCCGTCGAAGACCGCGCGGTGCAGACAGAAGATTTCGTGCTCATGGACCTCGAGGGCTCGCAGGACGGTAGGCTGATCGAGGGCGCCCAAGGCGCCGATCAGATGTTCGAGATCGGCCGCGGCCACCTCCTTCCCGGCTTTGAGGAGGCTCTGGTGGGGGCGCAGCGTGGCGAGGAAGTCGTGTTCGACGTCACGTTCCCAGAGGACTACGAGGCCGAGGAGCTTGCCGGTCAGCCGGCGACCTTCAAGGTCAACGTGAAGGAGATCAAGACGAAGGTCGTCCCCGAGCTCGACGACGCGTTCGCGGCCGATGTCAGCGAGTTCGACACGCTCGAGGAACTGCGCGCCGACATCCGTACCCGCATGGAAGCTGCCGCCGAGGCGGGCGTACGCCGCGAGTTCCGCGCTACCGCCGTCGACAAGGCAGTCGCGGAAGCCACAGTCGAGGTGCCCTCCACGATGATCGACCGCGAGGCGCATCACCTCTATCACGAGCTTGAGGAGAACGTGGGCGAGCGCGGCCTCACCATGGACGTCTATCTGGGCGTGCTCGAGAAGACCGAGGAGCAGGTGGAGGAAGAGCTGCGGCCGCAGGCTGAGCTCGTCATCAAGCGCCGTCTGGTGCTCGAGCAGATCGCGAAGGCCGAGAGTCTCTCCGTGAGCGACGACGAGATGCTTGAGGTCATCAAAACCGATGCCGCGGCGCTGGAGGGTGACCCCCTGCAGCTCATCGCCGATCTGCGCGAATCGGGCAGGCAAGAGGCGGTTCGCGACGAAATGCTACTGGCCAAGACCGTCGATTTCGTCGCCGACGCGTCGGTGCCGGTCGAGATGACCGAGGCCGACGAGGCCGCCGCCGAAGACGCGGCGGACGCCGCGGACACGGCGGCCGACGACTGACGTTTCGGCCATGGGAACACCACAGAGACAGCGTCAACGCAGGAGAGGGTGAGCACGTGACACCACTTGTACCGTTCGTCATCGAACAGACAAGCCGCGGCGAGCGCTCGTTCGACATCTTCAGCCGGCTGCTCAACGAGCGCGTCATCTTCCTCGGCACCCCAGTCAACGACGACGTCGCCAACCTCATCGTCGCGCAGCTGATCCACCTCGAGTCCGACGACCCGGACAAGGACATCAGCCTTTACGTCAACAGCCCGGGCGGCTCGGTGTACGCCGGCCTTGCTATTTACGACACCATGCAGTTCATCAAGCCCGACGTGAGCACCATCTGCGTGGGCAGCGCTATGAGCATGGGCGCCCTGCTGCTGGCCGGCGGCGCCAAGGACAAGCGCTTCGCGTTGCCCAATGCCCGCGTCCTCATCCACCAGATCATGGGCGGCTTCGAGGGCCAGGCCGCCGACATCGAGATCCACGCCAAAGAGGTCCTCAACTTGCGCCAGCGCCTCGACGAGATCCTCGCCGAGCACACGGGCCAGCCGGTCGACCAGGTGCGTAAAGACACGGACCGCGACAACTTCATGAGCGCCGCCGAGGCCAAGGAGTACGGCATCATCGACGCCGTCATCGCCCACCGTTAGCGCGGGCGAGGCGGGTCTTCGAGAAGGAGCGAGAGGTGGCAGGACCGACCGACGGCAACGATCAGCTGCTCTGCAGTTTCTGCGGCAAGTCGCAGCGCCAGGTCAAGAAGCTCATCGCCGGCCCCGGCGTGTACATCTGCGACGAGTGCATCGACCTCTGTAACGAGATCATCGACGAGGAGCTCACCGCACCCGTAGCTCTTGACCTCGAGAGTCTGCCCAAGCCGCACGACATCTACGCGATCCTCAACGACTACGTGGTCGGTCAGGACGAGGCCAAGCGCTCGCTCTCCGTGGCCGTGTACAACCACTATAAGCGAGTGCAGGCGGTCACCTCCGGCGAGACCGATGTCGAGTTGCAGAAGAGCAACATCCTGCTGCTGGGCCCCACGGGCTGCGGCAAGACGCTGCTGGCGCAGACCCTTGCGCGCATCCTCAACGTCCCGTTCGCGATCGCCGATGCCACCGCCCTCACCGAGGCCGGGTACGTCGGCGAGGACGTCGAGAACATCCTGCTCAAGCTCATCCAGGCCGCCGACTTCGACGTCAAGCGCGCCGAGACCGGCATCATCTACATCGACGAGATCGACAAGATCGCGCGCAAGGCGGACAACCCTTCCATCACCCGCGACGTCTCGGGCGAAGGCGTGCAGCAGGCCCTGCTCAAGATCCTCGAAGGCACCGTCGCGAGCGTACCGCCGCAGGGCGGGCGCAAGCACCCCCACCAGGAGTTTCTCTCGATCGACACGACCAACGTCCTCTTCGTCTGTGGTGGCGCCTTCGCCGGCCTCGAGAAGATCATCGAGCGCCGCATGGGCCGCCAGGGCGTGGGCTTCATGGCCGACATCGCGAGCAAAGCCGACAAGGACCCGGGCACGATCTTCACGCACTCCCTGCCCGAAGACCTGCTCAACTTCGGCCTCATCCCCGAGTTCATCGGCCGACTGCCGGTGGTCTCGGCCGTGCACAACCTCGACGAAGAAGACCTGCGCCGCATCCTCACCGAGCCCAAGAACGCGCTCACCAAGCAATACCAGAAGTTCTTCTCGCTGGACGGCATCGAGCTGGTGTTCGCCGACGAGGCTCTCCGGGCCATCGCCACCAAGGCGCTCGACCGCGGTACGGGGGCGCGTGGCCTGCGCTCGATCATCGAGGAGTCGCTGATGGGCGTGATGTTCGACCTGCCCTCGCGGCGCGACGTGCGCAAATGCGTGATCACGCGGGAGAGCATCGACAGAGGTATCGACCCCACGCTGGTCACCGAGGCGGAGAAGGCGGCGCCGCAGCGTGACGCCGAGTCTGCCTGACGGCGACGCGGCGGCCGCGGACGGCGCCGTCTCAGCGGGCGTGCCTGCGGCGGCCCTTCCGCTGCTGCCTACTCGCGAGCTGGTCGTCTTCCCCAAGATGGTCGCGCCTCTCTTCGTGGGCCGCGAGAAGTCCATTCAGGCCATCGAGGCGGCCTTCAACGAGAAGACCCCGCTCATCCTGAGCTCGCAGCGCGAAGCTTCCGTGGAATACCCGGGCGCCGACGACATCATGCCGGTGGGCACTCGGGTCAGCGTGCTGCAGCTGTTCAAGCTGCCGGACGGCAGCGTGAAGGCGCTCGTGGAGGGCCAGGAGCGTGTGCGCATCGAAGGCTTCGAGAGCACCGAGCCGTTCTTCCTCGTGAGCTCGAAGCCGTTGGCGCCGCCAGACCGCGCCCTCGTGCGCTGCCGCTCGCTCGCGCGCCGCGTGGCGGCCGAGTTCGCAAGCTACGTGCAGCTCAACCCGCAGCTGGCGGACGAGGTGCAGTACGTCGTGAGCCAGAGCGATGATCCCGAGGAGACCGCCGACGTGGTGGCCGCGCACCTGCAGATCGACACGGCTGAGAAGCAGGCGCTCCTGGAGATGGAATCCACGCAGGAGCGCCTCCTGGCGCTGATCGAGGCCCTGGCCGAGGAGAACGCGGTGCTCGGCATGGAACACGAGATCGTGAGCAAGGTGCAGCAGCGCATCGAGAGCGCGCAGCGCCAGCTCTTCCTGCACGAGAAGCTGCGCGTGATCCGCGACGAGATCGAGGAGGGTGGCGAGAGCTCCGACGAGGAGACCGCCGAGTACGCGCTGAGGCTGGCCGAGGGACGCCTGTCGCCGGCGGCGCACAAGCTCGTCGAGCGCGAGCTGCGCAAGCTGAGGCAGGCGTCGCCGATGAGCCCGGAGGTCGCGGTGACCCGCGGCCTGCTCGATACGGTCTTCGACCTCCCCTGGGGCAGACTGGCGCCCGCCGACGTCGACGTGGCCGCGGTCGCCAGGCATCTGGAGCACACGCACTACGGCCTCAAGGACGTGAAGGACCGCATCCTTGAGTATCTGGCCGTGTGCAAGATGCGCGCCGAAGCGGGCGCGGCCGGCGCCGACCATCCGGCGACGATCCTTTGTCTGGCCGGCCCTCCCGGCACGGGCAAGAGCAGCGTGGCCCAGGCGATCGCCGACGCCTTGGGGCGGCCCTTCGCGCGCATCGCGCTCGGCGGCGTACGCGACGAAGCCGAGATCCGCGGGCATCGCCGCACCTATGTCGGGGCGATGCCCGGGCGCGTGCTCGAAGGCCTCGCCAAAGCCGGCGTCGATAACCCGGTGATCTTGCTCGACGAGATCGACAAGCTCGACAGCGACTGGCGCGGCAACCCGGCGGCAGCCCTCATGGAGGTCCTCGATCCGGCGCACAACACGAGCTTTCGCGACAACTACCTCGAGTGCGAGTACGACCTCAGCCGCGTGTTCTTCATCGCCACCGCCAACGACATCGAAGGGATCCCACACACTCTGTACGACCGCCTCGAAGTGATCCATCTCAGCGGCTACACACTGGCAGAGAAGCTGGCGATCGCCCGCACGCATCTGATCCCGCGGACAGTCAGAGACACAGGCTTACGCCGCGGCGACGTCAAACTCGGCCGCGGCGCCCTGCAGGCCATCGTGCGCGGCTACACGCGCGAGGCGGGAGTGCGCGAGCTGGAGCGCGCCCTCCGGCGCATCGAGCGCAAGGTGGCGCGCCAGCACCTCGAGGACGGTGCTGCGCTGCCGCTGACCGTCGGGGCCGACGATCTGCGCGCATATCTCGGCGAGGCCCTCTGGCTCGACGCCGAACTGCGGCGCACCGCGAGGGTCGGAGAGAGCTTGGGCCTCGCCTATACATCCGACGGCGGCGAGGTGCTCACCGTGGAGGCGATCATCGCTCGCGGCCGCGGCGAGCTGGTGCTCACCGGCCAGCTCGGCGACGTCATGCAAGAGTCGGCGTCGGCGGCCTGGGGTCACCTCCTGGCCAACGTCGAGCGCGATGCGGCGCTCCGGGGGCTCATGCGCCGCTCGCCGCATCTCACCAAGGAAGGCCTGGACCTGGCCACGCAGGACGTGCGCGTGCACGTGCCTGAAGGCGCCGTACCCAAGGACGGCCCGTCCGCCGGCCTGGCCCTCGCGGTCGCGATGCTCTCGGCTCTCGGGCGCGTGCCCGTGAAGCCGCGCGTCGCGATGACCGGGGAGATCACGCTGGGCGGCCGCATCCTCCGCGTCGGCGGCCTCAAGGAGAAACTCCTGGCCGCCTCGCGCAGCGGCATTCGCACGGTACTGCTGCCGGGAAGCAACCGCGGCACCGTGGCAGAACTGCCGCCCGACGTGGTCGGCAGGCTCAAACTTGTCTACGTAGACAAGTTTGAGGACGCGCTGCCGCACGTGTTCGGCGGGCGCCGGGCGCCGGCCGCAAGCCAGCGCCCGCCCGCGCGGAGCTCGGTCGCCCGATAGGCCCGCGCCTCCCTCGGGTACACTCAGTCACACGCGTCAGTCGACATCCGCTTCCAAGGAGCACAGACGATGAGCGAAGAACACAACCACCAGACGCCCGGATCGAAGCTTGAACCGGCCGTGGACTCGGGCGGCGGCCAGCTCGAGCAGCACTGTTCGCAGTGCGGGGTCGGCATCGAAGGATCGGACGAGTTCTGCCAGGTTTGCGCCATCGAGCTGAGCGGCGGCGACGCGCCGCCGGCTGCGGACGCCGGTTAGGGAGCGCGGCCCCGCGGGGCAGAGTCCAACGAGCTGACCGACGAGGGGGAGGCGCGTGAGCGCCTCCCCCTCGTCGGTCTGTCTCCCCTCACGGCGGCGGAGAAAACGCTGGCGAGCCCCGTCTTCCGCTGATCGTCAGCTCCGGCCGTCCGCGCCGGCGCGATAGCCGCCCGGCGCTACGCCGCGAGGCGTAGCTGCGACGTTCGCGAGGACGCTCGCCGACTCGCGCACGCCGCGCCGCAGAGCCCGGCCACGTTGCTTCCAGGTCATCGTCTTACCTTCCCGTGGTCTTCGTTGTGCGCCGCTTTGCCGGGCGCGCCGTCCTCTCGAAGCGCGCCCGCTCGGCTGCCCGCTCGATCTCTGCGCGACGGGCCTTCACCAGATCCCATGCCAGCAGTCCGTACATGACACTCATCTCCTTCGCGTCTCGGTCTGTCCAGGCCTTCGGCTTCACCGCACCCGCTCGGGGCTTGCGAATGTAACCGGCAAACTGATTATACCAGTGTCTTGTAACTAGTAAACCACGTTTGGGGGTATACTGCCCCTGTCGAATCGGAGGACGAGATGTCAACGCAGCGGAAGCAGGCACCCGGCGAACTCGAGCTGGTGCGCGCCTTCGTGAATACGCTCGACGTCGAACAGGGTGCGGACCGGATCGCCACGCCTGTAGGCTTGGAGGCGTGGCTGCGGGAGGCTGGCCTGGCGTCCCCGGTCAGCCTCGACGCGGCCGGCGTGATTCGCGCCGGCGACGTGCGCGAGGCCGTGCGCGACCTGCTACTCGCCAACAACGAGGGGAGCGTGCCGCCCGTGGCGGCTGTGGCCACCCTGGATGCAGCCGCCGGTCGCGCCGGACTGCATCTCAGTGTCGCCGCAGACGGAAGGGTCACGCTGGCCAGCGAGGCTTCAGGGGTGGACGGCGCGCTCGGGAAGCTCCTGGTCATCGCCTACCGCGCCATGGAGACCGGGACGTGGAGCCGGCTCAAGGCATGCCGCAACGACACGTGTCTGTGGGCTTTCTACGACCACTCGCGCAACCACTCCGGCCACTGGTGCTCGATGTCGGTGTGTGGCAATCGCATGAAGGTGCAGGCGTATCGCGCTCGACATGCGTCAGGCTGACGCATCCCTTGGCTCTTGGCGCGGACGAGGCCGGCGCACCGGCGGGCGTTCGGCAGCGCTGCCCGCGTCCCGCTATACTGTCGCGTGGTCGCGGGCGGGCGTAGCCGGACCCGCGGTCGATCGGCCTGCGTCATAATTCGCCAGTACCGAGGCCCCATGAGCGACGCACAGAGCAGCGACTACCTCCGCGCCACCACGCGCTTCGAGCCTGCGGCCGTCGAGGCACGCTGGATGAAGGAGTGGCTCGCGTCGCACCTCTTCCACGCCGAGCCTGACCCAACCCGCGAGCCCTACTCCATCGTCATCCCGCCGCCCAACATCACCGGTGTGCTGCACATGGGACATGCCCTGAACAACACCATCCAGGATGCGCTCACGCGTTACCACCGCATGCTCGGCGAGAACGCATGCTGGCTGGTGGGCACCGACCACGCCGGCATCGCCACTCAGAACGTGGTCGAGAAGATGTTGCGCGCCGAAGGTCTCACCAAGGAAGACCTGGGCCGCGAGGAGTTCGCCAAGCGGGTCTGGGAGTGGCGTCTGCAGTACGGCGGCACGATCATCGAGCAGCTCAAGAGCCTCGGCTGCTCGTGCGACTACGACCGCGAGCGCTTCACCTTCGACGACGGTTACGTGCGGGCCGTCACCAGGGTCTTTGTGGAGCTCTACCAGAAAGGTTACATCCACAAGGGCAGCTACCTGGTCAACTGGTGTCCGCGCTGCGGTACGGCGATCAGCGATCTTGAAGTCGCTTACAAGGACATGCCGGGCACGCTCAACTTCATCCGCTACCCGGTGAACGGGGGCGGCTCGGTGACCATCGCCACCACACGCCCCGAGACGATGCTCGGCGACACCGCGGTGGCCGTCCATCCGGACGACGAGCGATACAGGCACGTCGTCGGCAAGACGGCCACCCTGCCGCTGCTTGGGCGCGAGCTCAAGATCGTCGCCGACGAGCGCGTCGACCCGGAGTTCGGAACCGGCGCTCTCAAGATCACGCCGGCCCACGACCTCACCGATTTCGACATCGGCCGCACCCACGGGCTGGAGACCATCCAGGCCATCGGCCAGGACGGCCGCATCACCGCGGCCGGCGGCCCCTACGCCGGGCTCGAGGTCGAGGAGGCCGCCGCACGCGTGGTGGCCGACCTGAAGACGCTCGGCGTCCTCGAGAAGGTGGAGGACTACCCGCACAGCGTGGCGACCTGCGACCGTTGCGGCACGCCCATCGAGCCCCTCATCAGCGAGCAGTGGTTCATGGACATGGACCAGCTCAAGGGACCGGCCACAGAGGTCGTGCGCGATGGCCGGGTGAAGTTCACGCCCGAGCGATGGGGCCGGGTCTACCTCGACTGGATGGAGAAGCTGCGTCCGTGGTGCATCAGCCGCCAGCTGTGGTGGGGTCACCAGCTGCCGGTGTGGTACTGCGAGGACGGGCACGTGAACGTGGCCGAGACCGAACCGCAGGCCTGCGCCGAGTGTGGCTCCGCGGCATTGACGCGCGAGACCGACGTGCTCGACACCTGGTTCAGCTCGGCGCTGTGGCCGTTCGCCACCTGGGGCTGGCCCGACGAGACGGCGGACCTCGCGTATTTCTATCCCACCAACGTGCTGAGCACGGCCCGCGAAATCATCTTCCTGTGGGTCGCGCGCATGGTGATGATGGGCCTCGAGTTCGTCGCCGACGTCCCGTTCCACGACGTGTACATCCACTCCGTGATCCAGGCCGCCGATGGGCGTCGCATGAGCAAGAGCCTGGGCACCGGGATCGACCCTCTGGAGATGATCGAGAAATACGGCGCCGACGCCACGCGCTTCGCCATGCTGCTGATGAGCAGCAGCCAGGATGTGCGCTTCAGCGAAGAGAAGATCGTCATGGGCCGCAGCTTCGCCAACAAGCTGTGGAACGCCTCGCGGCTCGTGCTGCTGGCGAGCGAGGGGCTCCCGGCGGAACGCAGCGACGCCCACCAGGTCGATCGCTGGATCACGAGCCGCTTCCAGCGCTGCCTGGCCGAGGTGGAGGCGGCGGTCACGGTCTTCGATTTCACCGAGGCCGTCGACACGCTGTATCACTTCGTCTGGGACGAGTTCTGCGACTGGTACCTGGAGCTCGCCAAGGTGCGCCTCTACGGCGAGGACGAGGGGCAGAAGGCGCAGGCCGGCGGACACGCGCGCTGGCTGCTCGCCCAGATCGTGCGCCTGCTGCATCCCTTCCTCCCGTTCGTCACCGAAGAGGTCGCGGCGCAGTACGGCGAGGCGCCGCTCCTGAAGCAGAAGCATCCGCTGCACGACGAGGCGCTCCTCTCGCCGGCGGACGAAGCCGCGGTCGGCGAGCTCCAGGCGGTGGTCGACGCGCTGCGCCGCCTGCGCGCCGACGTCGAGGTGGCGCCGGGCAAGGTGCTCGAGGCCGTGTTCGTGGCCGAGGGCGGCGGCGCGAGCGGGCGCTACGCGCCCTACGCCGCTGCGTTCCGCGCCCTGGCGCGCACAGAAGTGCGCTTCGAGGGCGAGCCCGCCGCCGACGCGACCGTGGTGCTGGTGCCCGGCGGCCGTCTCGAGGTGGACGCGGTGGCCGACAAGGCCGAGGAGATCACTCGCCTCGAGCAGCAGCTCGGTAAGATCGAGGCCGAGATCAGGCGTGGCGAGGCGAAGCTCTCCAACGAGGGTTTCACGGGTCGCGCCCCCGAGGCCGTGGTGGCCAAGGAGCGCGACAAGCTGGCCGGGTACGTCGCCGACCGCGACGAGCTCGCGGCGCGCCTCGCGCGCGTGCGCGGGGCCTGAGGAGGGCGCCGTGCGCGGCGCGGTGGGCTCATGAACGACGGCGCGCCCGGGTGGGCCGCCTACCTCGAGTCGCTGGCCGCCTTCGGGATGCGGCCGGGGTTGGAGCGCGTGAGCAAGCTGCTGGAGTCCCTGGGCCGGCCGCAGGACGCCTACAGGGTGATCCACGTCGTGGGCACCAACGGCAAGTCCTCTACAGCGCGGTACTGCGAGGCCTTGCTGCGCGCCCACGACCTGCGTGCCGGCGCCTACCTCTCGCCGCACATCTCGGGCTGGACCGAGCGCGTCGTCGTGGACGGTGGACCCGTGGACGAAGCCGTATTCGCAGGCTGCATCGAGGCTGTGCGCGCGGCCACCTCATCACTGCCGGAGGACGTGGGAGAAACCACGCAGTTCGAGGTGCTGACGGTGGCGGCGCTGCTGGCCATGGCCGAGAGCGGGGTGGAGGCCGTGGCGCTCGAAGCCGGGCTCGGCGGCCGCCTCGACGCGACCAACGTCGTCAACGCTCCGGTCGTGGTGCTGACCAATATCGCCTTTGAGCACACGGAGGTCCTGGGCAGCACACGCGAGCTCATCTTCGCGGAGAAAGCGGCGGTCATCAAAGGCGGCGAGGTCATCTTCGGCGAACTCGACGGCCTCGAAGTCGAGGCGCGCCGGGTCTGCTCCGTCGCCGGCGCGCGGCCCCATTTCTTGCGTGGCGACACGGCCGCCGGCGAGGGACAAGCCCTGCCATCAGGGGATCTGCATGTCGCGGGCTCCCCTAGCGACTTCAGCGTCGCGCTGGCACTCGGCGGCGCGCTCGAAGAGTGGGCCGGCCTGCGCGTGCCGACACCGGCCCTCTACCAGGTGGTCAACGCTGGGCTCGCTGTGGCGGCGGTGCGTCTACTCCTCGGCCGTCTCGACGAGTCGGCCGCGCGGCAGGCCCTGGCCACCACCATCGTACCGGGTCGCCTGCAGAAGGTAGGCGAACGCCCGCTGGTGTTCGCCGACGGCGCCCATAACCCGCACGGCGTGCGCGTGCTTGCCAGGAGCCTGGCCACCGTGGACGTCCCCAGGCCCACGGTGGGCGTGCTCGCGATCATGCGCGACAAGGCCTACGACGAGATGCTCGAAGGCTTTCTGCCGCTGCTGGACGCCGCCGTGTGCACGCAGGCGAGCGAACCGCGGAGCCTCACAGCCAGGGAGCTGGCAGCCGCACTACGCGCCGCCGCCGTCCGCCTCGGCCGTCAACTCATCGACGTCCGCGTCGAGACCGACCCTCATGATGCCTTGGCGCTTGCGCGCGAGTCGGCAGGGCCTGGCGGCTCCGTCCTGGTGGGTGGCTCTCTCTACCTGTTGGAGGACCTCGGCGACGTGCTCGCAGGCGCCGGCTGACGGTGCATCCGACCCGGTTGTCGGCCCAGACGCGTTCGATATACTGGCGCAAACTCGTGGAGGATCGAATGGCACAGAAGAAGGCGCACCCGGCCGTACGGTTCCTGGTCGCGTTTCTTATCGTGATCGCCGTCGCGTTCGTCGCTTTCTTCGTCGGGTACCTCCTGGGCATGAAGATCGCCGTCGTGCCACTCCCGCTCGTCGGTATGTTCTAGGCGTTTCACTCGTCCATCGCGGCCGGCTGGCGCCGTGCCTGGCTGCAGTTCGAGACGTTGCCGCAGCCGGGCGGCACGTTGCTCGCGCAGACGGCCTACTTCGCGCCCAAGGGCCTGCCGGGGCTTCTCTACTGGTACTCCCTGTACCCTGTCCACGGCGCGATATTCTCGGGTATGATTGCGGCGCTGGCCGCCGCGGCCAGCCGGCCGGCCGGGCGCCACGGGCGAGTCGCGTCACCCAGTCTGTGACCGGTCGCCATCCCGGCGAGATGCCGCGCGCGTCATCGTCGATCTGCTTCTGAGGAGGAGAAGTTGCCTCACTGGATACGCGCTGTGGCGGCGAGCAGCGATAGCAATCCGTTCCAGTCGGTCCTGGACTTCTTCCAGTCGCCGGCCTGGCACTTCGTCATCCTCATGTTCTACTTCCTGCTCGTCGTGCTGTGGATCGCGTGCGCCTACTGGGTGTTCAAGGACGCTCGCCGGCGCGTCGACGACAAGATCATCCTCGCGGTCTGCGTGCTCACCGGCATCGTCTTCGGGCCGCTGGGCCTCATCGTATACGCCATCGTCCGGCCGCCCGAGCTCCTCGCCGACCGTCGTGAGCAGGAGCTCGAGGTGCAGATGATGGAGCAGCGCCTGGGTGAAGAGTCGCGCTGCTCGTTCTGCAAGACCCCGGTGCGCGACGACTACCTCGTGTGCCCCACCTGCGGCCGCCGGCTGCGCACCACCTGCGCCTCGTGCGGCAAGCCCATCGAACCGAGCTGGCGGGTGTGTCCGTACTGCGAGACCGACGTCCACGGCACCATGCCGCCGGTTTCGGTCTATGACCGCGCCTGAGCGCCGCTCGTCCAGACAGCCCCATCCGCGGCGCTCCGGCGTCGGCGCGACTTCCCAGGAGGAGCTCCTATGGAACGTACGTTCGTCATGGTCAAGCCCAACGGCGTGGCCCGCGGCCTTGTCGGAGAGGTCGTCACGCGCTTCGAGCGCCGCGGCTTCACGTTGCGCGGCATGAAGGCGCTGCGCATCGACCGCGCGCTCGCCGAGCGGCACTACGACGAGCACATCGGCAAGCCGTTCTTTGAGTCGCTGGCCGCGTTCATCACCGCCGGACCGGTCGTAGCCATGGTGTGGGAGGGCCGCGAGGCCGTCGCCGTGGCGCGCGCCATGATGGGCGTCACGGACTCGGCGCAGGCGGCGCCGGGCACGATCCGCGGCGACTTCTCGCTGAGCAAGGAGGAGAACGTGGTGCACGGCTCCGACGGTCTCGAGAGCGCGGCCCGCGAGATCGGACTGTTCTTCGGTGACGACGAGCTCGTTTAGCGGCGGAGCACCAGGCGCGCCTCGCGAAGCGTCCGGCGCGCCTGAACTGCGTCTCGTCCTGGCTTCACGCTCGCCGCAGCGCGACCGGTTGCTCCGCCAGCTGAGCATCCCGTTCCGTGTGGTGGTCAGCGAGCACGTCGAGGACGTGCACGACGGCGACCCGCTGCGCACCGTGGAGCGTAACGCGCGCGGCAAGGCCGAAGAAGTGCTCGCGCGCACGCGGCTCCGCGCGGGCGAGCTCGTCCTCGGCGTCGACACGGTGGTCGTCGCCGGCGGCCGCGTGCTCGGCAAGGCGGCCGACGAACGGGAGGCGGCGGAGTACCTCCGCCTGCTCGCCGGCCGCCGTCACGAGGTCTACAGCGGCCTCCACCTCTGCTCGACGGCGCACGCCCATACCGTGCACGCCGTCACTGGGGTGACCTTCCGGCCGCTCGGCGCCGCGGACGTCGCGCGCTACGTCGCCTGCGGCGAGTGGCGCGACCGCGCCGGCGCCTACGCCATCCAAGGCGTCGGTTCGGCGCTCGTGGAGCGTGTCGATGGCGACTACTTCAACGTCGTGGGCCTTCCGATGGCGGCCCTCCTGACGGCGCTCGCCGTCTTCGGCGCAGCGCCGTTCTCGTGGCTGCCGGCCGGCCCTCTGTCCCCGTGAGCGACCGCCCGGCCGGGCCTCGCGGCCGCCGTCGCCTCGGTTGGCCATGCCTCGGGCGAGCATATACAATCATCGTTCGACATCTCACCGAAAGGAGCTCGCCATAAGCTTCCTCGGATTCCTCACGGGCTTTGGCGCCCGTGACATGGCGGTCGACCTCGGTACCGCCAACACGCTGGTCTATCTTCGCGGCCGCGGCATCGTGCTCTCCGAGCCCTCCGTGGTCGCCATCGATCACCGCACCGGAGAGGTCCATGCCGTGGGCGCGGAGGCCAAGCGCATGTTGGGCCGCACGCCGGCCACCATCAGCGCCGTGCGTCCGCTCAAAGACGGCGTCATCGCCGACTTCGACGTCACCGAGCAGATGCTCCGGCACTTCATCCGCAGGGTCATGCAAAACCGCTGGGCGCACCCGAGGGTGGTCATCTGCGTCCCCAGTGGCGTGACCGGCGTCGAGAAACGAGCGGTGGAAGAGGCGACCTACTCTGCAGGCGCCCGCTGGGCGACCCTCATTGAGGAGCCCATGGCGGCAGCCATCGGCGCCGGCCTGCCCGTCGCGGAGCCCACGGGAAGCATGATCGTCGACATCGGCGGTGGCACCAGCGAGGTGGCCGTCATCTCGCTCGGCGGCATCGTCGTCAGCCAGTCCATACGTGTCGGCGGCGACGAACTCGACGAAGCCGTCATCAGCTACGTGAAGAAGGAGTACAAGCTCCTGATCGGCAGCCAGACGGCCGAGGAGATCAAGCTCGAGATCGGCTCGGCGCACGCGCTGCCTCAGGAGGAACAGGCCGAGATCCGCGGCCGCGACCTGGTCACCGGTCTCCCCAAGACCATCGTCCTCTCGTCGGAGGAGATCCGCCAAGCTCTCGAAGAGCCCGTGCAGGCGATCATCGACGCCATCAAGGCGACCCTCGACAAGACGCCGCCGGAGCTCGCCAGCGACATCATGGATCGCGGTATCATGCTGGCCGGTGGCGGGTCGCTGCTCCAGGGTCTCACGGAGCGTCTGCGCGAGGAGACACAGATGCCGGTCCACCTCGCGGAGTCGCCGCTCACGTGCGTGGCCGTAGGTTCGGGCAAGTACCTCGAGGAGTTCGATGTCCTCGTCAAGAGCAAGCGTAACTCCCGGCCGCGAGGCCGGTAGTCCCGCCCCTCGCTGAATCGTGAATCGCCGGCGCGTACTCCGGCGGCGGATCGTCGTGGCGGTCCTGCTGCTGCTCTGTATCGCCATGCTCACGCTGTACTTCCGTGAGTCCGACAGCGGCTTGGTGCACGGCGTGCAGGGCGTCGTTCTGCGGGTGGTCGCGCCGCTGCAAAACGGCTCGGCGCGCGCCACGAAGCCGTTCCGCGACGCCTGGAACTGGACCGGCGACGTGTTCAGCGCCAAGTCTGAGAACGCGAAGCTGCAGAAGGAACTGGAGCAGCTTCGTGCCGGCATCGCCAAGGAGCTCACCACGCAGGATGAGAACACGCAGCTGCGCGCTTTGGTCGCGCTGCGGAACGACAAGATCTTCCCTGGCAACGCCCGGCTGGTCACGGCCCGTGTTGTCGCGCGCTCCACGACGGCCTGGTACTCTACCGTGACCATCGACGCGGGCAGCTCGAGCGGCGTGGCCGTCTACGATGCGGTCGTCAACGGGGCCGGGCTTGTCGGCCGCGTCACGAAGGTCGACGTGGGCGCGGCCCAGGTGACGCTCATCACGGACCAGAGCAGCTACGTGGACGCAATGGTCGTTCCAGGTGACGCGAAGGGAGGCGCTCAGGGCATCGTCGCCGGCAGCGTGACCGGCGACGTGACGCTTCAGTATGTCGACAAGAACGCGCGCGTGAAGGTGGGGCAGTATGTGGTCACGTCCGGGCGTCAAGGATCGGTGTTCGTGCGCGGGATCCCGATAGGGGTCGTGGAGAGCGTGGGCAGCCAGGAGGTCGAGCTGTACCAGAGCATAGCCGTGCGTCCCTTCGTCGACTTCCGCAAGCTCGATCTCGTCCAGGTGGTCACGCGATGAGGCTGAGCCGTCCGTCTGCAGACCAGGCGCAGCGCCACTGGCCGACAGGCGGCGAGATCGCCCGTCTGCTCGTGACCCTTCTCGTCGCGACCCTGCTCCAGACCACGGTGGCGCCCAACATCCGCATCCTCGGCGCCAACCCCGACTTTGCGCTGATCATCGTCGTCTGCGTGGGCCTGCTCAAGGGCTCCGAGATCGGCGCCGTCTTCGGCTTCGCCACCGGCACGCTGGTGGCCATCGCGCTCATGGAGCCTCTCGGCCTGAGCGCGTTCGCGTTCGTCCTCATCGGCTATTTCGCGGGGCGCTACGCAGAGACGGCCGATCTGTCGGCAGGCTACGCGCCGCTGGTCAGCGCCTTTGCCGCCACGCTGCTGGCCGACGTCGTTCTGGCCATGGCGCAGTTCCTGCTCGAGCGCCAGGTGCCGCTCGGCTTCTTCCTGGGCCGCGTCCTGGTCCCGTCACTCATCCTGAACACGCTGCTGGCGGCGCCCCTGTACTTGGCGGTACGCCTCGCGCTGCGCGGTGGAGGTGATCTGCGTGCTGCTCGGGCCCGGTAACGACGAAGGACGCCGCAGCCGGCCGATCCGCAGTGGCCGGCGCGACAGGCCCATCATCCAGCTGCCGTCGGTGGCCTTGCGGGTGGCGATCATGCTCGGCATCGCCGTAGCGCTGTTCGGCATCATCCTCTTCCGTCTGTGGTTCCTGCAGATCCTCAGCGGGCAGCAGTTTGTGGCGCAGGCCAACGACAACCGCCTGCGCTCGGTGAAGATCCTGGCGCCACGCGGAACGATCACCGACCGCAACGGCGAGGTCATCGTGCAGAACCGCCCCGGGCTCGCCGTGGGCGTGCGCCTCATGGACGTGCCCGCCGGTCAGCTCGACGGCGAGGTCGTGGACCTGGCCGGCGCGCTCCACGTGAAGCCCGGCAAAGTGCGTAGGAAGATCGTCGATCACCTGCGGCCGAGCTGGCCGACCGGCGTGCCGGTCGCCTGGAGGGCCGTGGCGGACGGCAAGGTGGCGTCACTCGACCTTCTCGTCATCAAGGAGGACGCGAGCCGCAAGGTCGTGTCGTATCTGCTCGAACATCGCCTCTCGTTTCCCGGAGTCGAGATCCAGAAGAACTATCTGCGCGACTACCCCCAGGGCGACCTCGCCGCCCAGCTGTTCGGCAACCTAGGGGAGATCAACAAGGACCAGCTCAAGGAACAGCGCTTCAAGGGCTACGCTCCGGGCGACATGGTGGGCCAGAGCGGCCTCGAGTGGAGCTACGACCGTTGGCTGCGCGGCCGCGACGGTATGGCGAAAGTCGAAGTGGACGCCCACGGCCAGCCCAAGGCGCACGCCCCGGTGCCCGGCGGCCGGCTGCCGGAGCCGGGTGACACGCTCGTGACGACCATCGACGCCAAGGTGCAGGCGAAGGCCGAGGAGGCGCTGCGCTACGGCATCCACCTCGCCAATGTCAATGGCGAGGTGGCGGCCAACGGTGGCGCCGCCGTCGTTCTGGACGCGAAGAACGGACAGGTGCTCGCGATGGCGAGCAACCCGACGTTCGATCCGAGCGTCTACGTCGGCGGCCTGAGCGTCAAGGACAACAAGAAGCTCCAGGACCCGCATGCCAACTACCCGCTGCTCAACCGCGCCATCATGGAGTCCAAGGCGGTAGGCTCCACCTTCAAGCCCATCGATACGGTCGCAGCCCTCGAAGAGGGCGTCATCTCTGCGGGCACGACGTTCTTCTGCAACGGCACGTTCATCGCGCCCAACACGCTGGACAGGCACGTCTTTCGCTGCTGGGCGCTCAGCGGCCACGGCACGCTCGACCTGGTGCAAGCGATCACCCAGTCCTGCGACGTGTACTTCTACAACGTCGGCTACCTCTTCTATCAGCGCAAGGGCACCGAGCTGGAAGATTGGGCGATGCGCCTCGGCATGAACAAGCCCACCGGCATCGACATCCCCGGTGAGGTGTCCGGCCGCGTTCCCACGCCGGCCTGGAAGAGGTCCTACTTCAAGACCGCGGTCGACAAGATCTGGAATCCCGGCGACTCCATCCAGTTGGCCGTGGGTCAGGGCTTCATGGAGGCCACGCCATTGCAGCTCGCCACGAGCTACGCAGCCATCGCCAACGGCGGCACCATCGTGAGGCCGCATCTCGGCCTGAAGGTGGTGGATCCTCAGGGCAAGACGGTGAGGAACCTCGAGCCCGCAAGGCCGCACAAGGTCGACATTTCGCAAAGCACGCTCGACACCGTCAGGCAGGGCCTCGTGGACGCCGCCAACTCCGCCTCCGGCACGTCTGCCGGCGTGTTCGGCGGCTACCCCGTCACGGTGGCCGGCAAGACCGGCACCGCCGAGGTGTACGACAGCAGCGTGATGCACAACGTGAACTACGCCTGGTACGCCAGCTACGCGCCGGCCAACGACCCCAAGTACGTGGTGGTCGTCATGATCGAGAAGGGCGGCCACGGCGGCGCCGTCGCCGCCCCGGCCGCCCGGCTCATCTACGACCAGCTTTTCAGGTTGCAGAGCAACAAGCCCGCTGGCGCTGTGAGGAGCGACTGAGCGTGGACTGGCGCGCCTACCTCAGGCACCTCGACTACATCCTCATCGCTGCAGCGCTCGGGCTCGTAGCCTACGGCGTGACGATGATCTACTTCGCCACGCGTCACGACATCGGCGGCCAGCCGCTGCGATTCGTGATCCAGCAGCTGGTGGCCGTGGGCGTGGGGTTGGTCGCCGCCGCAGTCGTGTCGCTGCTCGATTACGAGATCTACCGCCGCTTCCAGTGGGTGATGTACGCGTTCGCGGTCTTCATCGTCGCCGTCGTGTTGCCCTTCGGAGAGGTGGTGCACGGCGCCCGGCGCTGGATCGACCTCGGCTTCCAGAGCTTTCAGCCCTCGGCGCTCGCCGTACTGCTGCTCGCCTTGAGCATCGGCGCGTATCTGGCCGACCGCATGGACATGCTCGGCTCGAAACGCGTGACACTGATCGCGCTCGCCATGGTCGCGGTGCCCGTCTTCCTCGTGTACCGGGAGCCCGACTTCGGTTCCGCCATCGTGTTGGTCGCGCTCACGATGGCGATGCTCTACTTCTACGGCACCTCGTGGACCCATTTCGCGGTGCTGGCGGGAAGCGGGATCGCCGCCTTCGTCGTGGCCCTCAAGGTCCTGCCCCTGGCCGGCATTCATCTCATCCAGCAGTACCAGATCGATCGTCTATTCGTCTTCCTGAACGTCGGCCACAATCCTCAGGGGAGCGGCTACAACATCATCCAGTCGATGATCGCCGTCGGTTCCGGGGCTCTGACGGGGCGCGGTGACATGGCCACGCAGACCGCGCTCGACTTCCTGCCCGAGCACCACACCGACTTCATCTTTGCGGTCCTTAGCGAGCGCAACGGGTTTCTCGGGGCGCTGGTGCTGATCGCGCTGTACGGCGTGGTGATCTGGCGGTGCCTGCGCATCGCTACGCTGTCGCGAGACATGTACGGCAGCATCCTCGCGGGGGGGATCGGCGTGATGGTCCTGTTCCAGGTCTTCGTGAACATCGGCATGACGATTGGTATCATGCCGGTGACGGGCATCCCGTTGCCGTTCCTGAGCTACGGCGGCACGGCCATGATCGCGTTCCTGATGTTCGTCGGCCTGCTGGAGGCCATCCACCTGCGGGCCACGGTCACGCCGAGCACCAGGGGGCACCTTGTCCGGTAGCGTGAGTTTGTCGAAGATCTTCAAGGCCGTCACCGATGCACGTGCCGGGGACGCCGAGGTCGCGCGCCTGTGCGTGGTCGGCGTCGGCGCGGAGCTCACGCGCGTGGCTCGCGCCCTGTCGGCCGGCTCGTCCGACGAGCACGGCGGCATCAGCGCCGCCCTCGACGCCCTGGCGCCGGCTGAGTTTCCTTTGGGCGAGCGCCTCGCCGGGCGCTGGAACATCGTCGTCCTCGTGGCGGCCGGGTGCGCGGCCGCGGAGATGGCGCCCATCGTCCGCTCGGTGCGCGTCGCCGGGCGCCAGGTCATCGCTCTCGTCGAGGCGCCGTACGGAGAGTGGATCGATGCGGCTGGTGTCTTCGACGACGAGGTCGCTCGCGGCCTAGGCAGCGACCACGCCGGCGCACCGAGCCTCGAGAACCGCATCGTGCGCGCCGCCGGCAACGGGGCCTCCGCGCTGGCCGTCCTTCTGCCCGCGTTGCGCCGCGCCTACTGTGACCACGTGGTGCTCGCCAACGCGTCCCAAAACGCCGTGATAGGTGCCGTGGTCATCATCCCCGGCGCCGATATGCCGGCGATGACCGCCAACCAGATCCGAATGGTCCTCAAGATCGCCGCCGCCTACGGCGAGGAGATCGGCCTTGACCGCGCTCTCGAGATCCTCTCCCTCGTGGGCACCGCTTTCGTCTTCCGCACGCTGGCGCGCCAAGCGCTCGACGTCGTGCCGGGGTTCGGCTGGGCTCTCAAGGGAGCCGTCGGCTTCACCGGCACGGTGGCACTGGGCGAGGCCGCCATCGCGTATTTCGAGGCTGGGGCGCCGCTCCAGCTCTCGCACATGCAAAGGATTAGTCGTCAACTTGAACGCGCACGCTCCAGGCTCCCTGGATTCATGCAGCGAGGGTTGGATTCCGGATGAAGTAGCGAGACTGCTGGCGCGCGTCACGCGCCCCGGGCGCTACACGGGCGGCGAATTCAACCTCCGTCTCAAACCCGGCGCGAGTCCGCGCATCGTACTGTCCTACCCGGACGTGTACGAGATCGGCATCTCCAACCCTGGTCTGCAGATCCTCTATGCCCATCTGAACGACGCCACACCGGCAGCCGCCGAGCGCGCGTACTGCCCGTGGCCCGACATGGCTGCGCTGATGCGCGCCCATGCCGTGCCGCTGTGGACGCTCGAGACTATGAAGCCGGTCGCCGGCTGCGACCTCTGGGGCTTCACGCTGCCACACGAGCTCACGTTCACCAATGTGCTCGAGATGCTCGACCTCGCGGGCGTTCCGTTCCACGCCGCCGAGCGTGGGGAAGGGCACCCCATCGTGCTCGGCGGCGGGCCGGCCGTGGCGAATCCCTGGCCCCTGGCGCCGTTCTTCGACGCCTTCTTCATCGGCGAGGTCGAGCACCGGCTGGACGAGATCGTAAAGGCCCTGGCCGCGCCGTCGCGCGCCCTGCGCCTGCAGGCACTTCTCAGCGTCCCCGGCATGTGGCTGCCGGGGGTGAGCGAGCGTCCAGCGCAGCGCCAGGTGTTCATGGCGTTCTCGAGCACTGCACCGGTGCTGCGCCCGGTCGTCCCCGTGCTCGAGGCGGTGCACGACCGCGCCATCGTCGAGGTGATGCGCGGCTGTACCTCCGGGTGCCGGTTCTGCCAGGCGGGCATGTGGTACCGGCCGGTGCGCGAGCGTCCCGTCGATCTCGCAGTGGAGGCGGCGGAGCAGCTTCTGAGCGAGACCGGTTGTGACGAGGTCTCGCTTCTCTCGCTCAGTTCCTGCGACTACTCGGGCGTCGAGGAAGCGCTGACGCGCATCCGTGCCCTGCGGCCGGGAGTGCGCGTCTCCCTGCCATCTCTGCGCATCGATTCCGCGGCAGAAAGCCTTGAGCGCTTCGCTGCCGATCAGCGAGGCTCCGTGACCCTGGCGCCGGAGGCGGGCACCCAGGAGCTGCGCGACGCCATCAACAAGGGCGTGGACGACGCGCAGTTCGAGGAGGCCGTGCGCGCCACCTTCGCCGGCGGGTTCACCGGCCTGAAGCTGTACTTCATGATCGGCCTGCCCGGCGAGACCGACGCCGATGTCGCCGGTATCGCACGTATGGCCGGCACGGCCGCGCGTCTCGCGAAGGACGTCGCGCGCGGCCGGGCTCGCCTTTCCGTCGCGGTGTCCTCCTACGTACCCAAGGCGCACACGCCGTTCCAGTTCGAGTCATTCGCGGGCGCGTCGGTGCTGCGACACCGGCAGCGGCTGCTGCGGGAGGCGATGCCGCGTCACGTGCGGATCAGCTTCCATGACGTCGCGGCGTCACTCGTCGAGGCCACGCTGGCGCGCGGCGGGCCAGGGAGCGACCGGCTCGTCGAGGAGGCCTGGCGACGCGGAGCCCGTTTCGACGGCTGGAGTGAGCATTTTCGCTTCGCGCTCTGGGAGGATGCGGCCACCGCCACAGGGATCGAGTTGGGCACGGCCGATCTGCGCAGCGACCAGACCCTGCCTTGGGAGTCCGCGGTGGCCGCGGGCGTGACGCGGTCGTTTCTCAGCGAAGAACGCGCGCGCGGCGCGCGCGGCGAACTCACCGACGACTGCCGCGACGGGCTTTGCGCGTCGTGCGGGGTCTGCGGCGCGGGCGTCGAGATGGACGTGCTGCCGTGACCTGGTGGCTGCTCACGTTTTCCCGCGCCGCCGCCGCCAGCTATCTGTCGCATCTCGATACGGCACGGGCCATGCAGCGCACCTTCGCGCGCGCCGGTGTGCCCATCGCCCTGTCTCAAGGCATGAGACCCAAGCCGCGGCTTTCCCTGCCCCTGCCCCTGCCGGTGGGCGCCTCGGGTTGCGAGGAGCTGGCCGTCGTCGAAGTCCCGGACGACCTGCCAGATCCGGCGGCGGCGCTGCGCGAGCTGCGCGCCGCCGCGCCGCCCGGCCTCCGGCCTCTGGCCATCATCGTCGTCGGCGACCAGCACCCGCGGCCGCGGGTGCTTGAGGCCCGGTATG
This sequence comes from Thermoleophilia bacterium, assembly GCA_017882325.1. Taxonomy (GTDB): domain Bacteria; phylum Actinomycetota; class Thermoleophilia; order UBA2241; family UBA2241; genus CAIXSE01. Next base: position 15,342 of record JADGPQ010000005.1, on the reverse strand, counting down.
CCTGCGTGCTCGAAGGCGACGCAGGCGCCGTGCGGGCAGCCGTCGAACGCTACGCCACGGAAGTATCGGTCGTTCGCGAGCGCGTGTCCCCCAAGGGCAGGCGCACGCTCGACCTCAAGGAATATGTCGTCCACGCCGCCGCCGAGCCGGTGCCGGGGGGAACGAGGCTCTCGTTCGCCATCCGGCCTCGCGACGACGGCGCGGCGCGACCGCAGGAGTTTATCGACCTCATCGCCGGCTGGGCGGAGGTCGAGCCTGTGATGCGCCGCCTGGAGCGCCGGCGCGTCACCTGGAGAGATTTGCCGCCGGGGCCAAGCCCCGGGGCCGGAAGGAGTATGTCATCGTGAACGCAGAGAACCAGGCGCCGGGCGGCGACCACCCGTCCGCGACGCCCCCCGAGCCGAAGACCGGCGGGCGGGGGTCCGCCGAAGGACCGGCGGGCAACGAACAAGCCGCTGCCGGTGAACCCGGCACCAGCCGCCGCAGACGAGGCTCTCGTGGCGGCCGCCGCCGGCGCAAGCCGGCCGAGCCGCAGACCATCGCGGCGGCCGTGACCGAGCCGGAGAAGCGTGAGGCTGCACAGCCGCGGCCCGCAGCCACGACGTCGCCTCCTGAAGGGCTGCCGACCGCGCCCTTGATCCCGATCGCTTCGCCTTCGAGCGCGCTGTCGACCAGCTCCTCGCCGCGCGCGAGGACCAGATCGAGGTCGCCGCGGCCGGCCGCGACCGAGCCGCAGGTAGTGGGCTCGGCGGGGACTCCCACGGAGCCGGCGCCGGTCGCGAGCAAGCCCTCGACGCAGCGCCGTGCATCCGCTGCCTCGACGGCCGCGTCCGACATGCAGGCGCCGGCTTCGCCGGCTCCCGAGGCCGCGACGACCGGCGGCGAAGACGCGGATACTGGGAGTGCCGGCGACATGGCCACGCCGAGGCGGCGCCACCGCGGGTCGCGAGGCGGGCGACGGCGCCGCAAGGCGGCCGAGGCCGTTCACGACGAGGCCGTGCGCGAAGCCGAGGAGGCGGTGACCGATGTGGCGCTGGCACCCTCCTCACCATCAGTATCGCCGGAGGCGAAGTCCGACGTCGCCGCTCAGAGTGAGCCGCAGCCGGCACGGCGCGGCCGCCGTCGCAGGCCCGCGGCGAAAGTCGCGCCCGAAGCCGCGGCCGCGCCGACTGAGACGCCGGCGGAGCTGGTTGCCGCGCCGGCAGCCGCGAGACCCGCGGAGCCGCCCACTCCGGCGACGGAAGAAGGAGGCGCCGGTCCGGCGTCGGACGAGGCCGGCCAGACCGACGACGAGGCGGCGGCGCCCAAACGTCGTCGTCGTGGCGCGCGCGGCGGGCGCCGCGCCCGCGAGAAGCCCGCCGGCGAGGATGAAGCGGCGCCCGTGCCGGAGGTTGAACAGCGCAAACCGGCGCCCCCGGCCGAACGGGCCGGTGCGGCCGCCAAGCCGGCGACCACGGCGACCCGCGAGGCCAAGTCTCGCGGGCGCGACCGCCGCCGGCCCGCAGCCATCGTGCGCCAGGACGAGGGCAGCGGCCTTGCGACGCCGATGACGGCGCCGACGCGGCGCCTGAGCGTGGTCGCCGATCAGCCGAAACGCAAGCTCATCCTCGTGACCGACGACGGCCAGGAGCTCCGCGTCGCCCTGGTCGAAGACGGCCGCCTGGCCGAGATCTACATCGAGCGTCCCGACAAGAAATCGTATCTCGGCGATATCTACCAGGGCAAGGTCGAGAGCGTACTCGGCGGCATCGACGCCGCGTTCGTCGATTTCGGCCTCGAGAAGAACGGCTTTCTGTACGTCGACGAGGTGACGGCTCCGGAGGGCGAGAAACGGGCGCGGCGCATCGGCGACGCGCTCAAGAACGGCCAGCAGGTGCTCGTCCAGGTCACCAAAGACCCCATGGGCAGCAAAGGCGCCCGTCTGAGCACCAAGATCTCGCTGGCCGGCCGTTATCTTGTCTACGTGCCCGGAGGGAGCGGCGCCGGCGTGTCGCGGCGCCTCGGTCAGGCCGAGCGCGAACGGCTGCGCGACATCTCGCGGGAGCTCAAGCCCAAGAACGCCGGCCTCATCGTGCGGACCATCGCCGAGGGCCACGGCCTCGAGGACCTCAAGCGCGACTTGCGGTATCTCTCGCGTCTGTGGTCGCGTCTCAAGAAGAAGGCAGAGACGGTAAGAGCGCCGGGACTGGTGCACAAAGAGGTCGATATCTCCATCGAGGTCGCCCGCGACCTCTTCAACGACACCTCCGAGAGCCTCATCGTCGACGATCCCAAGCGGCATAAGGCCATCGTCGCCTTCCTCGACAAGGAGGCGCCGGAGCTTCTGCCCAAGGTGCATCTGCACACGGGCGACGAACCACTCTTCGAGGCCTATGGCATCGAAGACCAGATCGCCAAGGCCCTCGAGCGCCGCGTTCCTCTGCCGAGCGGCGGCAACCTCGTGATCGATCACGCCGAGGCGCTCACCGTCATCGACGTGAACACCGGCCGCTTCACGCGCGGAAAGGGCCTCGAGGACACGATCACGAAGACCAACCTCGAGGCGGCGCGCGAGGTGGTCTGCCAACTGCGCCTGCGCGACATCGGTGGCATCATCATCATCGACTTCATCGACATGGCGCACGCCAAGAACCGCGAGATGGTGCTTGCCACCCTCGAGGCCGAGCTCGAGGCCGACCGCACGAAGACATATGTGGTCGAGCTCTCGCCGCTGGGACTGGTGGAGATGACGCGCCAGAACACCACGGACGGCGCGCGCGGCATCCTCACGCGCACGTGCCCCGCGTGCCTCGGCAAGGCGCGCGTGACGAGCGACGAGACCATGGCGCTCAATGTCGAGCGGCGCGTGCGCACTCTGGCGCGACGCTCGCAAGCCAAGGCCTGGCTCATCGAGGTGAGCGGGGGCGTCGCCGAGCGGCTGAGCGGCGACCGGCTGAAGAAACTCGAGAAGCAGGTCGGCCGGCGCGTCTTCTTCGAGGGCGGCGCCGGCCTCCCAGTCGAGACGTTCCGCGTACTTTCCGAGGGCGCCCCGGCGCACGTCCAGGAGCAGCGCATACCCGTGAAGGAAGGGCAAGAGGTCGAGCTCGAACTGGAGTTCAGTCTCACCTATAGCCCGCGCGACGCTGTGGGCTACATCGACGGCTACATGGTCATCGTCGAGGGCGGCCGCCAGTTCCTTGGCAAGCGCCGCAAGGTCCGCATCACGGACACGGCGCGCACCGGCGCCTACGCTACCGCCCTGAAGCAGGGGTCAAATTGACGACCCCTCTGCGATTGGCTATCATCGTTGGCCGTTGTCTTGTGGGGAGTTGAAATGACGAAGTCCGATGTCACGTACGCGGTCATCCGCGTCGGTGGACAGCAGTTCAAGGTGAGCGCCGGCGACACGATAGTCGTCGATCGCGTCGACGCCGAAGAAGGCAAGAGCGTCACCTACGATACCTTGGCCGTGCGCACGGACAGCGGTACGTTCGACGGCGACGCCGCCAAGCACGCCAAGGTCAAGGCCAAGGTCAGCGAGCACCTGCTCGGCGAGAAGATCAAGGTCTTCACCTACAAGCCCAAGAGCACGTTCAAGAAGACGAAGGGTCATCGCAGCCGGCTGAGCAAGCTGACGATCGAGTCGATCACCCTCAAGGATACGAAGGAGAAACAGGGTGGCGCATAAGAAGGGCGCCGGCACCAGCCGCAACGGCCGCGACTCCGAGGCGAAGCGCCTCGGCGTCAAGGCGTTCGCCGGCCAGGTGGTCCCGGCAGGATCGATCATCGTGCGCCAGCGCGGGACCAAGTTCCGCCCCGGCGAGAACGCCGGCATCGGCGTCGACCACACCATCTTCGCCAAGGTGAACGGGCGCCTCGTCTTCACCGAGCGGGGCGCTGGGCGCTTCATCTCGGTCGTCCCCGAGGCCTGATCGCGGCCGGCCCAGGCCGGCGGCTCCCATCATGCTCGATAGGGCCAGCATCTGCGTGCGCGCAGGCCGTGGCGGCAACGGCTCGATGAGCTTCCGCCGCGAGAAGTACGTGCCCAAGGGCGGTCCCGACGGCGGTGACGGCGCTCCCGGCGGCGACGTGGTGCTCGTGGCCACGCGCCAGCTGCACGACCTCGGCCACTTCCGACACAAGCATCACTTTCGCGCCGCCGACGGCGGCCAGGGCCGTGGCGCCAACAAGCGCGGCGCGGACGGCGCCGTCCTCGAGATCAAGGTTCCGGTGGGCACCGAGGTGCTCGACGTCGACGGTTGCATGCTCGGCGACCTCGTGAGGGAGGGCCAGCGACTGTTGGTCGCGCGCGGCGGCGAGGGCGGCCGCGGCAACGTCTGCTTCAAGAGCTCCACGCGCCAGGCTCCGAAGTTCGCCGAGCGAGGACTGGACGGCGAAGAGCTCTGGCTGACTCTCTCGCTGAAGCTCCTCGCCGACATCGGTCTGGTCGGGCTGCCCAACGCCGGCAAGTCGTCTCTTCTCGCGGCGCTCACGCGGGCGCACCCCAAGATCGCCGCCTACCCGTTCACCACCATCGAGCCCAACCTCGGCGTGCTCTACGTGGGCGAAGGCACCGCCGTCATCGCCGATATCCCTGGGCTCATCGAAGGAGCCAGCGACGGTGCCGGGCTCGGGCACCGTTTCCTGGCGCACATCGAGCGAACGGCGCTGCTGATGTACGTGCTCGACGGGGGCGACGGCGCGGCGGCCTGGTCCGGCGCGCTGGCCACCGTGCGCGGCGAACTCGGCGCTTTCCGCGGGGAGCTCCTCGGGCGGCCTGCCGTCGTGGTCGTGAACAAGGCCGACCTGCTGGACGACGCCGAGAGGGAAGAGGCCGGCGCGTTCCTCGCCGGACTCGCGTGGCCGGCGGCGTCGATCCTGGTCTCCGCCCAGAGCGGCGACGGGCTGAAGGAACTGAGCGCTGCGCTCGCAGAAGTCATGGCGAGCGCCCGCGCAGCGCAGACCGCGGCGGAGGCCGCCGATGCCGTCGCCGCGGCGACCGTCCTGCGTCCGGCAGACGGGCGCCTCGATTCATTCACCGTGGATCACGAGGCCGACCACTTCGTGGTGCGCGGCGTCCAGATCGAGCGTCTGTTCGCGAAGGCGGACCCGGGCAACGAGGATGCCGTCGCGTATCTGCAGCAGGTGATCGAGCGTGCCGGGCTCAACGACGCCCTGCGCAAGGCCGGCGCGACACCGGGCGATACCGTCGTCGTCGGCGCGCAGGAGTTCGAGTTCTCCTGAGCGCGGCCCTGCCTGCGACCGCGCCGCGCCGCTTTCGCCTCCGCCCGCCCGGTTCCCGCGCTTTGCTAGAATCGCTTTTGTGAAGACCATCGTCGTCAAAGTCGGCTCGAGCACCGTAGCCGACGACCATTTGCATCTGCGGCGCCGGCTGCTCGCCGGCCTGGCCGGCGACGTGGCTGAGCTCGTGCACGGCGGGCGCCGCGTCGTTCTCGTGTCCAGTGGCGCCATCGCCTGCGGCCAGCACGTGCTGGGCGTCGCCGAGAGGCCGCGCCTGGTGCCGGCCCTTCAGGCCGCGTCCGCGGTGGGCCAGGGCCGGCTGTTCAGCCACTACGAAAGACTCTTCGGCGACCACGAGCTGATCGCCGCCCAGGTCTTGCTCACGAGCGACGACTTCGCGCGGCGCACGAGCTACGTCAATGCGCGCAACACGCTCCGGCGGCTGCTCGGTTGGGGCGTGGTGCCGGTGGTCAACGAGAACGACACCACCGCCACCGACGAGATCCGCTTCGGCGACAACGACGTGCTTGCCGCCCAGGTGGCCATCATGCTGCGCGCCTCGATGCTGGTGCTTCTCACGGACCAGGATGGGCTTTACACCGGCGATCCGCGGCGCGACCCGGAGGCTCGCCTGGTCAAGCGCGTCGAACACCCGCGCGAGCTCGTCGCGCTCGACGTCGGCGATGCGTCCCGGCGCGGCGCCGGCGGCATGCGCGGCAAGGTGGCGGCCGCCGTCATGGCCGCCGCCGCAGACGTGCGCACGGTGATCGCCAACGGTGCCCAGCCGGGCGTGCTGGTCGCCGCCGCCGCCGGAGAACCTGTGGGGACCATCGTGTCCCCCCGGCCGGCGGGCGTGTCGGCCTTCAAGCTCTGGCTGCGCTATGCCAAACCCGTGCGTGGTACCCTTGAGGTCGACGCCGGGGCCGTACGCGCCCTGGCGTCGGGGGGTGGCAGCCTGCTGCCGGTCGGCGTTCACGCCGTGCACGGCGGCTTTGCCGCCGGGGACGCGGTCGCCATCGTCGACCCCGACGGCGTCGAGATTGCGCGAGGGCTCGCAACTATGAGCGCCCGCGACCTGCGGCGCGTGCGCGGTCTGCGCAGCGACGAGCTGCGCGCGCTCAACCCTCATCTTGAGGATGAGATAGTGCACCGGGACTGCCTGGTGCTGGTCGACGAGGAGGCCGAGTGAGTGTGCAACACACCTGTGTGGCGGCGCAACGCGCCTCACGCGTGTTGGCCGGCCTGCCCCGCGCCCGCAAGGACGAGGCGCTCGGCAATGTCGCCGACGCCCTCGCGCGCCGCGCCGCCGAGATCCTTGCCGAGAACGCCGAGGACGTGCGCCTGGCACGCGAGAACCGGCTGCCCGACGCACTCGTCGATCGCCTGCTCCTCGACGAAGACCGCCTGCGCGACGAAGCGCAGAGCGTGCGCGCTCTGGCAGCGCTGCCGGACCCGGTCGGACAGCTTGTGGACGGGTGGCGTCTCGACAACGGTATCGAGCTGCGCAAGGTGCGCGTGCCTCTCGGCGTCGTCGCCGTGATCTACGAGGCGCGCCCCAACGTCACCGTCGACGCGGCGTGCTTGTGTCTCAAGACCGGCAACGCCGTCATCCTGCGCGGCGGCAGCGCGGCGATGCACTCCAATCGCATCCTCTCCGAAGTGGTCCAGGGCGCCGTCATCGAGGCCGGGTTGCCGCGGGAGGCGGTCTCGTACCTCACGCCAGACCGCCGCGAGCTGGATGAGCTGCTCGAACAGCGCCGCTACGTCGACCTCGTGATCCCGCGCGGGGGAGAGGACCTCAAGGACTACCTGATGGAGCGCAGCAAAGTCCCCGTGATCTTCGCGGCCGGCGGCAACTGTCACGTCTACGTCGACGCCGCGGCCGACCTTGATAAGGCAGTGCCGATCATCGTCAACGCCAAATGCCAGCGCCCCGGCGTGTGCAATGCCGCAGAGACGCTGCTGGTGCATCGCGACGTGGCCGACGAGCTGCTTCCGCGCGCCGTCGAAGAGCTGAAACGGCGGGACGTCGAGCTGGTGGTCGACAAGGCCGCCGCCGAGGTGCTGGGCGATCCGTCGCTCAAGCGCGCCAACAAGACGCATTACGAGACGGAGTTCCTGGCGCTCAAGCTGGCTGTGCGCGTCGTTGACTCCCTGGACGAGGCCCTGGAGCACATCGCCACGTACGGCACGCGCCACTCCGAAGCGATCATCACCGAAGACCTCGGCGCCGCCCGACGGTTCACCGCCGCGGTCGACGCCGCCTGCGTCTACGTGAACGCGTCGACGCGCTTCACCGACGGCGGCGAGTTCGGGCTGGGCGCCGAGATGGGGATCTCCACGCAGAAGCTGCATGTCCGCGGCCCCATTGCCCTCCAGGAGCTCACCTGCGTCAAGTACGAGCTGTGGGGCGACGGGCAGGTGCGCCCCTAGCGCCGTGCACGAGGTACGCCCGCGCGTCGGCGTCATCGGTGGCAGCTTCGACCCGCCGCACGTCGGCCATCTCGTCATCGCCTCAGAGGCGCACGCGCGGCTCGGTCTCGAGCGCGTGCTCTTCGTGCCGGCGGCCGCGCCGCCGCATAAGGACCTCGTGCAACGGACGGCAGCGAGCGTCCGTCTCGAGATGACGGCTCTGGCCGTCGTCGACGACCTCCGTTTCGTCGAGTCGGGACTCGAGATCGAGCGCGGCCTTGTCTACACCCGCGACATGCTGACCGCCGTCGCCGAGCGCTTTCCGGGGCGCGAGCTCGTGTTCATCATGGGCTCGGACTCGCTCGTGCAGTTCGATACGTGGCACGACCCCGAGGGCGTGCTCGCGCGGTGCACCCTCGCTGTGGCGCCGCGGCCCGGCGACGACCCTGAGGTCGTCGCTGCCGCCGCCGCTCGCTGGGGTGCCGCCCGGGTGACGGTCCTCGACGGCCCGCCGGTCGGGGTGTCGTCGAGCCAGGTGCGGGCGCGCGTCGCCGCCGGCCTGCCGATCCGTTATCTCGTGCCGGAAGCCGTCGAGGAGTTCATCGCTCGGCGCGGCTTGTACGGGCGCATGTGATCGACCGCGCGCAGGCAGAGCGGCTTATCGACGGGCGCCTTTCGGTGAAACGACGCGAGCACTCGCAGCGTGTGGCGGCGGAGGCCGCCGGGCTGGCGCGGCGCTTCGGCGCCGCGCCAGAAGCGGCCGAGATCGCCGGCCTGCTGCACGACTATTGTCGCGAGCTCACGGACGCGGAGACGCTGGCGGCAGCCGCGCGCTACGGCCTCGAGGTGGGGCCGGTCGAGGCGCGGCGTCCAAAGAAGATACTGCACGGCCCGGTGGCCGCCGCTGAGCTGGCCGAGGCCGGCCTGGACGCGGACATCGTCGGCGCGATCGCCCACCACACCACCGGCGGCCAAGGCATGACCGTGCTTGAGAAGTGCCTGTATCTGGCCGACTTCTGCGAGCCGGGCCGCGAGTTCTCCGGCCTCGACGAAGTGCGCGCTCTGGCGCGCGCCTCGCTCGATGCGGCCGTGGCGGCCGCGGCCCGCATCAGCCTGCTCGAGCTCATCGGCCGAGGGCACGGGGTGGTGCCCGACGCGCTGGCGTTGTACAACGAGACTCATGCCGGCAACTAAAGGCTACCGGGTCGATCGTCTCCGCCGGCGCCGCCGCACCCGGGCGGAGCTCTGGCAGGCCTGGGTGCTCTACACCCTTGCCGGGGTCGTGGCCTTCGGTTCGGTGTTCGGCGCCTGGTATCTCGGGTCGCGCTGGCTCAAGAAGCCGCAAGAGCAGGCAAAGCCCGGCTACCTTGCGCTCGTCACCCTGACGGCACCGGGATCGAGCGGGCCCGTCGCGGCCGCGCTGATCGTCAAGGACGCGGCGGGTGGCGCCACGGCCTTGTACGTGATCCCCAAGGAGCTACTGGTCCAGGGGCCGAACGGCGAGTACGTGTTCGCCGGCGACGCGATGGCGGCGGGCACTCTGAAGCAGGATCTGCAGCGCGTGGTGGGCGCAGAGATCGACGCGCAGTACCAGCTGCCTCTCAGCGCTCTCGGCGATCTTGCCACGGCCGGAGAGTTTCCGCTCTCGCTGCCGCTTCCGGTGGAGCTCGACCTGGCAGGTACGAGACGCACGTTCAAGGACCGCGGCATCGTATCCGCTTCGGAGGTCCCCGCCCTTTTCGCCGCGAGTGGGCCGAACGGCTACGACGCGGCGCGCATGCAGGAGGCGCTCTGGAAGGCGGTGCTCGACGCCGCGGCCCTGCGGCCAGGCGACGTGCGTGCCCACGCAGCCCGCGTTGCCACCGCACGAGCCTCGGGCAGCGCCGACACGCGGTATCTCGACGACGCGCTCAAGGGGCTCATCGGCGGCGATGCGGTGGTGGCCCTCATCCCGTCGGACTCACGGGTGGCGGAAGGTCAGTTCGCCTTCCTTCCCAAGGCCGACGACATCATGGCCGAGATCACGCGCAAGTCGCCGGGTTTTCGCAGCCGTTACACGGTCGTGGTGCGCAATGGCAGCGGAGGCGTAGGCGTCGCCAAGGCCGTCGCGGAGCAGCTGGCCATACTGGACGTGAACCTCCCGGCGCCGACCAATGCTGACACCTTCGACTACCGCCAGACGCAGATCCTGCCGGGCACCCAGGCCCTCCCGGTGGCCGAGGAGATCCGTGCTATACTCGGCCGCGGCGTCGTCCTCGACGGCGCGGACGTGCCGCCAGACACGGTCGTAGTGATCGTCGGTGCGGACACCAAGCTCAAGCACACCGAGCCAAAGGACCAGCCGTAGCACTCGACGCAGAGCTCACGACGGCCGAAGAACTGGCGCGGGACATCGCCAGGCACGCCGCCGACAAGAAGGCCGAGGACATCGTCGTCCTCGCGATGGGCGACGCCGTCAGCTACACCGACTTCTTTGTGATCGCCACCGGAGCCAATCCGCGTCAGACGAAAGCCATCGCCGGGGAGATCGAGGGCAAGCTCCGCGCGCGGCGGCGCGCGGCGCGCGTGGAGGGCGAACGCGAAGCTGAGTGGATCCTCATCGACTTCATCGATGTGGTCGTCCACGTCTTCACGCCGGCGGCGCGCGATTTCTATCGCCTTGAGACGCTGTGGGGTGACGTCCCCCGCATGGACCTCGTCGTGCAGGGCTGACGTGGAGGATGGCGAACGTGCCGTGAAGGTCCGCATGAGCCAAAGGGAGGACTCACCATGTCTAAGGCGATCTCTGCGGCGTTCGCCGCGCCCATACTCGTCCTGGCTGTCGCGGTCGTGTCGGCGGGACCTGCGCGTGCCTCTCAGCGCACGGCCAACGAGGCCGTCTTGGTCCAGCTCATCAACCACGCTCGCACCCAACGTGGGCTGGCTCCACTGCACGTGAACGCGACCCTGCGCTGTGCCGCCTTGGCCCACTCCCGCGAGATGATGGACCGTGACTACTTCTCCCACTCGTCGCCGGGCGGCGCGAGTTGCGGTACGCGCGCGCGCCGCGCCGGCTATTCGATGAGCGGCCATCGATACTGGGCCGTCGCTGAGGTGATCGGCTGGGGCAGGCGCTTGTTCGGCAAGCCGCAGGCCATCTTCAGCTCCTGGATGAGGTCTCCGTATCATCGTGCAATCATCCTCGGCCGGCGCTGGCGCGACGTAGGCGTCGGCTGTGTCTCTGGCACGTTCCAGGGCGCGTCCGGGTCGTGGATGTACACGGTCGACGTGGGACGACGCATCCGGTAGCGTCCGCGCGGCCCCGCTCTGCCTTCCCGGCACGATTGACCATCCGTCCCGCGCAGGGGTAAGATACGAACGTATGTTCGTATCACATCGGGCAATCCTGCACCTCGACATGGACGCCTTCTTCGCTTCGGTCGAGCAGGCGCGGCGCCCCGAGCTACGCGGCCTGCCGGTGATCGTCGGCGGCGAGCGCGGCGGCCGTGGCGTCGTCTCCGCGTGTTCGTACGAGGCGCGCGCCTTCGGCATCCACAGCGCCATGCCCATCTTCCAGGCCGAGCGCCTCTGCCCGCGGGGAGTGTTCCTCCCGGTCGACATGAAGGCCTATGCGGCCGTACACCGCGACCTCGTCGAGCTGCTCGGGCACTACACCGATCTCGTCGAGGTCGCCTCCATCGACGAGGCCTATCTGGACGTCACCGGCAGCCGGCGGCTGTTCGGGCCGCCGCGGGCCATCGCCCTGCGCGTCCAGGAGCAGGTGTACGACGCCCACGGCATCACCTGCTCCGTCGGCATCGGGACCACCAAGCTGCTGGCCAAGCTGGCCGCCGGCCTCAACAAGCCGGCCGGTATCGGCGAGCTCACCGACGCCGACGTCCACGGCCGCCTGCGCGGACTGCCGGTCGGCGAGGTCTGCGGTATCGGGCCGGTCACACAGGAGCGGCTCGCCGCCCTCGGCCTCACCACGGTCGGCATGCTGCAGGACGTCCCCTTCCCGCTGCTGGCCGCGGCCTTCGGCCGCGGCGCCCACGGCCTGCGCCAGCTCGCCTTGGGGCGCAGCTTGTCGCCGGTGCGCAGCGAGCGGCCACTGCCCAAGTCGGTCGGCCGCGAGGTCACGTTCGCCGACGACATCAACGATGTCGAGCTGCTGCGCGCCACTCTGCTTTCGCTCACCGATAACGCCGTCGCCGAACTGCGCCGCAAAGGTCTGGCGGCGCGCACCGTCGCGCTCAAGGTGCGCTTCAATACCTTTCACACCGTGGGGCGCCGCCGCACGCTGGCTCGCCCCGTCAGCGCCACGCGGCCTCTCTACGAGACGGCCGTGGCGCTGCTCGACGAGCTCGGCATCGGCGCCCGCTGGGTCCGCCTCGTGGGCGTGAGCGTCAGCGGCTTCACGCACAACGCTTTCCAGCTCACGCTCGACGAGGGCTGGCGCGAGGTGGCGCTCGGCGAGGCCGTCGACCGGGTGCGCGAGAAGTACGGCTTCAAGGCGCTCAAGCTGGCCGGCGGCGCCGTGGCCGAGCGGCACCTCGAGCGCCCCAGCCCCGACCTCGCTCTTGCCCCTTCCCTGCAAGGTCCTCCCGCGGGCTCGCGCGGCGCGTGAAAACCCGGCCCCTGTGCTAGACTTCACCCTTCCGACAGGACGCGACCTGCCCCCCGCGTGACCGTGCGCAAGGGGCCGGCGAGACGACTCACGAGGAGAGCCCGGATGAACGACCCAGGCAAGATCAGAAACATCGCGCTCGTCGGCCATCGCGGCACCGGCAAGACTTCGCTGCTCGAGGGCCTGCTGTACAAGGCCGGCGCGGTCAATCGCCTGGGGCACGCGGTCGAGGGCACGACCGTCTCCGACTACGACGACGACGAGAAACGCCGGCAGCTCAGCCTGTCGGCCGGCCTCGCACACATCGAGCGCAAGGGGCTCAGCTTCAACCTCCTCGACACGCCTGGCGACTCGAGCTTCCTGGCCGACACCATCGCCTCGCTACGGGTGGTCGAGACGGCCCTCATGGTCGTAAACAGCGTTCTCGGCGTCGAGGTCCAGACCGAGCGGCTCTGGGCCCGCGCCGATCAGCGCGGCCTCGCCCGCGTCCTGTTCTGCAACATGCTCGACCGCGAGCGCGCCGACTTCACGGTCGCCGTCGACCATCTGCGTGAGGCCTTCGGCTCGCAGGTCGTCGCTGTCGAGATACCGGTCGGCAGTGAGCACCAGTTCAAGGGTGTCGTCGATCTGTTCAGCATGAAAGCCCATATCTACGAGGGCGAGAAAGCCAAGCAGGGCGACATCCCGGCCGACCTCATGGCAGCCGCGGAAGAGGCGCGCGGCAAGCTCGTCGAGGCCGTCGCCGAGACCGACGACGAGCTCCTCGAAAGGTTCTTCGCCGAAGAGGAGATCACCACAGCCGAGCTCGAGGCGGCCTTCGCCAAGGCGGTCGCCGAGGCCAAGCTGTTCCCCGTTGCCGCCGGCTCCGCGACACACCTCATCGGCGTCGACCGGCTGCTCGACCTTCTCGCCCTGGCTCCGGCCCCTGATGCGGTCGCGGCGCCGCGGGCGCTCGGCCCGGACGACGCCGAGGTCGAGCTCGCCTGCGACGTCGCCAAGCCGGCGGTCGCCTTCGTGTTCAAGACCATGGCCGACCAGTTCAGCGGCCGTATCAACGTTTTCCGCGTGTTCCAGGGCGCCATCAAGAGCGACGCCAATATCGTCGTCGGGCGCGACGGCCACAAGGAGCGCATCGGCCAGCTGCTCAAGAACCAGGGCAAAGAGACCAAGCCGGTCGACGGTCTCTGCGCCGGCGACATCGGCGCGGTGGCCAAGCTCAAAGACGTCGTTACCGGCGACACGCTGGCCGCCGAGGGCACGCGCGTCGCCTTCCCTGCCATCGACTTCCCCTCGCCGCTCATGAGCTTCGCCATCGAGGCCAGGAACAAAGGCGACGAGGACAAGGTCATCCAGGCGCTGCGCCGCCTCAGCGAAGAAGACCTGATGATGGAAGAGCACCGCGACCCGCAGACCGGCGAGACCATCGTCTCCGGCATGAGCCAGCTGCACGTGGAGGTCATCTGTGAACGCCTCAAGCGCCGTTTCGGCGTCGAGGTCCACCTGCAGCCGCCGCGCGTGCCGTATCGCGAGACGGTCAAGACGAGCGCCAAGTCACAGGGGCGTCACAAGAAGCAGACCGGCGGCCGCGGCCAGTTCGGCGACACCTGGATCGAAGTGCAGCCCATGCCGCGCGGTGAGGGTTTTGAGTTCGTCGACAAGATCGTCGGTGGCGTGATCCCGCGCAACTTCATCCCCGCCGTCGAGAAGGGAGTCGTGGAGGCCACGCACGAAGGCTTCCTGGCCGGTTATCCGGTGGTCGACGTGCGCGTCATCCTGTACGACGGCTCACACCACCCCGTCGACTCTTCGGAGATGGCGTTCAAGATCGCCGGCTCCATCGGCTTCAAGGCGGCCGCCGAAAAGGCGCAGCCTACGCTGCTCGAGCCCATCATGAACGTCGAGGTCACGGTGCCCGAAGAGAGCGTCGGCGACATCATCGGCGATCTCAACTCACGGCGCGGCAGAGTGCTCGGCATGACGCCGCGTGGACATGCCGACGTGGTCGCTGCCGAAGTGCCGCTCGCCGAGATGCTGAGCTACGCCCCCGATCTCACCTCGATGACCGGCGGGCGCGGCGACTACACCATGGACATCCTGCGCTATGAAGAAGTCCCGACGCACCTGTCGCAAAAGATCATCGAGCAGGCCAAGGCCGACAAGGAAGAGGCCCACAAGAGCTGAAACGAGTCGCTACTTCGTCCGCATTCTTCCCGCATCCCCGGTGTTTTGTGGGGCCGCGGGCGGTAACGGTCCGTCTCTCGGCTGCGGTAGAATCGACACGACAAACCAACGGAGGTTCCCGTGTTTGATATCGGCACCATGCGCGTGAAGAGCGGCCTCGCCGAGATGCTCAAGGGCGGCGTCATCATGGACGTCACCAACGCGGCGCAGGCCAAGATCGCCGAAGAGGCTGGGGCTTGCGCCGTGATGGCTCTCGAGCGCGTGCCCTCCGATATCCGCGCCCAGGGCGGCGTGGTCCGCATGGCCGACCCTACCAAGATCACCGAGATCCAGCAGTGTGTCTCCATACCCGTCATGGCCAAGGCACGCATCGGCCATTTCGTCGAGGCCCAGATCCTCGAAGCACTCGAGGTCGACTACATCGACGAGAGCGAGGTGCTCACGCCCGCCGACGAGGCCAACCACATCAACAAATGGAAGTTCGAGGTGCCCTTCGTCTGCGGCGCCGTGAACCTCGGTGAGGCCCTGCGCCGCATCAGCGAGGGCGCCGCCATGATCCGCACCAAGGGCGAGGCGGGTACCGGCGACGTCGTCGAGGCCGTGCGGCACATGCGCACCATCATGGGCGAGATACGGCGTCTCACCACGCTCGACCCCGACGAGCTCTACGTGGCCGCCAAGCAGCTGCCGGCGCCCTACGAGCTGGTGCGCTGGGTGGCCGAGAACCGCAAGCTGCCGGTGGTCAATTTCTCCGCCGGGGGCATCGCCACGCCGGCCGACGCGGCCCTCATGATGCAGCTCGGCGCAGAGGGCGTCTTCGTCGGCTCCGGCATCTTCAAGAGCTCCGACCCGCAGAGGCGCGCCAACGCCATTGTCAAGGCGGTCACCAACTACCGCGACGCCAAGATCATCGCCGAGGTCTC
>JADGPQ010000192.1 GCA_017882325.1 Thermoleophilia bacterium | reverse complement strand
AGCCCCGACGACCTGCGCGACGAGGGCGACTTCCGCCACCGCCACCCGCGGTTCCACGACGACAACCTCACGCGCAACCTGGAGCTGCTGGGGCGCCTCGAGGAGATCGCCCGAGACAAGGGCGTGACGCCAGCCCAGCTCGCGCTCGCCTGGGTGCTGCACCGCGGCCCCGATGTGGTGCCGATCCCCGGCACCAAGAAGCGCCGCTACGTCGAGGAGAACGTCGCCGCCGCGGAAATCGAGCTGAGCGACGACGAGCTCTCGCGGCTCGACGAAGCGCTGCCGCCCGGCGCCGCCGCCGGCCAGCGCTACGCCGACATGAAGACGATCGACGCCTGACGGCAGCGGGGGGCCCGACGGCGGTAGCCGCTCAGGCTACCGGGATCAGCGCGCCGGAAGCCGGCGAGGAAAGTGAGCAGCCTCGACCGGATCGCCCTCGTGGGCTCGCTGAACCGCATCAGTGGCGCGCTCATCGGGGTGGCCTCGGCGCTCCTCGGCCTGTGGCTTCTGACCGTGCTGCTGCTCGGCGTGCCCGCCCCTCTCCTGCCCTTCGCGACCGCGGTGCGCCGCTCTGAGACGTTCCATCTGGTGCGCGCGCTTTCGCCCACGTGGGGCCACACGCTGCTCGCCGCCGTCGAGCACGTCCCGGACGGTGACGTGACCCACGAGGTGGAGGATCTACTCGTCGCCCCGCGTTCCGGAGCGCCGCGCCTATCCTGAGCCGCACGCCGGCGATGGTTGCCGCAAGCCCTGGGTATAGCTGAGTCTGGAGGCCTGAGATGCACGCAGTGGTGATCGACGAGGGCCAGCTTCGCTGGCAGGAACGTCCCGACCCGCGGGTCGGCGACCACGACCTGCTTGTCGCAGTGAAAGCCGCCGGGGTCAACGGCGCCGACCTCATGCAGCGCCGGGGGCTCTACCCGGCGCCGCCCGGCTCGCCGTGCGACGTCCCCGGCTTGGAGATGGCCGGTGAGGTGGTGAGCGCGGGGCCACGCGTGACGGGCTTCGCGCCCGGCGACCGCGTGATGGCGCTCGTCGGCGGCGGCGCCCAAGCGACGCTGGCCACGGTCGATGAGGCGCACGCCCTGGCAGTCCCGGCCACTTTGCCGTGGCCTGAGGCCGGCGGCTTCATGGAGGCCTTCGCGACCGCCTTCGACGCACTTTTTGGCCAAGCACGCCTCGCGCTCGGCGAGCGCCTCCTCGTCACAGGTGCGGCCGGTGGCGTCGGCTGCGCGGCTGTGCAGCTTGCGGCACTGGCCGGGGCTCACGTGGTCGCCGCGGTGCGCGGCGCCGAGCGGCGCGGAGCGGTCGCCGAGCTCGGTGCGGCTGAGGTGGTCGGGCCCGCAGAGGTCGCCGTTCGTGGCCCCTACGACGTCGTCCTCGAACTCGTCGGCGCGGCCAGCCTCCCGTCCGCCTTGGAGGCTCTGGCGACCACAGGACGGGTCGTGGTCATCGGTGTCGGCAGCGGAGCGAAGCTGGAGATCGACCTTCTGCAGTTGATGAGCCGCCGAGCCCGAGTCTTCGCCTCGACGTTACGCGCCCGCAGCCGTGACGAGAAGGCGTCCCTGATCGCCGCCCTCGGTGCTCACGTTGTGCCGCCTCTGGCTGACGGGCGCCTGCGCGTGCCAGTGAGCCAGACGTTCCCTTTGCGCGAGGCAGAGATCGCCTATGAGCGCTTCGCCGGTGGCGGTAAGTTCGGCAAGATCGTTCTCGTCGCCTGAGGGGCGCCGCCGAGGAGCGACGCGCTGGGCCGCCGCTGCGCCGGGGCTGAACGCCGCCTCTGTTCTCGTGCTGAACGCCTACCGGAAACGCGGACGGTGCAGCACATTCGCGTTCGTCCGGTCACCGCGCGTCACGTCCGCAGCAAAGGCCGCAGCGAAGGTCCGCACGGAAGGTGCCCCCCAACTTCCGGGTCTCGTAAGCAGGGGAGGGAAGACTCCAAGGGAAGACTCCATCAAGTACGCTCAATGCGACACCGAGACGTGATGACCGCCAGCACACCCGCATCGCAGCATAGACTCCGTTCGCGGCTGCCGTGGTTCCTCGCTTGGGCGGCGGTGGGCGTCGGGTTCGCTCTCGGCATCTCGGCACTCGGCCTCTTCGCCGTTCCCCTGGCCCTGCTGGTGACCATTCTGCTCATCGTGCGCCATCATGCCGACCGTTCGGCATTTGGCATCCCTGTCGGGATGGGGCTGCTTTCGCTCTACGTCGCCTACGTTCAGCGCAAGGGACCGGGCACCGTGTATTGGCACACGGCTACGGCGAGCGGCGCAGACCAGTACCTCGACCCCCGCCCATGGCTGGTCGCGGGGATCCTGCTCGTCGCTGCCGGCGTCGCGGCCTTCCTCTGGCGAGAGCGTCGCCGCTCCTGACGCGGTTGCAGCCGTCGGCGACTGTGCGACGGAGACGGCATCCGGGCGTACGGTTGCCAGGGCGCCGTGACGGCGTATCGTCGCTCCTATGCGGGAGATCCCGAGGAGGACTCGTTCATGAAGAGGTACAGGTGGGTGATCATCGCCGTGGTGCTGGCCCTGGGGCTCGTCGTCGTCGCTGTGGGTGTCGGCGGGTTCGCGCTCGGCGACATCATGTCGGTGAAAGCGATGACGGTCCAGCGCGCGACGCCCCATCAGTTGGCCGAGGCCATGAAGGACGACCGCTTCTACTCTGACTACAGGAAGAGCGCGGTACTCGTGGGCGGCACGGTCGCGTCTGTCGGCCGCCGCGACGGTCATCTGATCGTGGGGTTCCAGACCGACTCATCCTATGGGGCGTCGTGCGACCTCGGTGCGGCGACCGCCGCGCCGCGCGTGGGCCAGACGTTCACCGTGCTGACCCTCGGTCAGGCCGCCGAGCGCCTGCCCGCCGCCGTCCTGTTGCGCGACTGCGTCGTTCCTTGAAGCGGCCTTCACGGCGGGTAGCCATCCCTGCGCGAAGGCCAGCTCCGCAATCAGCGCCGCCGCATCCTCCGGCCAGGACGGCGACCACGACGGCGGGCATGAGGAGACGCATGGAGCGTCGGCCAAGGCTCATGCGAGGCTCCTTTTGAAGGCTGGGCGGCGGGCGGGCGCGTCGAACCAGGGCAGCGCCGCGGCGAAGGCCGCCGCGGCCCGGAACACGCTCACGTCGTCATACGTGCGCCCGACGACCTGCACGCCGAGCGGCACGCCCTCGCGCGAGCGTCCGCACGGCACGACCAGCACCGGACAGCGGCTGCACATGTTGAACGGCAGGGTCATGCCGTAGCGATACATGATCTCGATGTCGTAGTCGTCGGCCGTGGCCTTGAGCGCGGGGATCCCGAAGACCGGGGCGATCAGGATGCGGTGGTCGTCAAGTACATCTGCGATCGCGGCGTAGACTTCGCTCTCGATCTCGAGCGAGCGATAGTAGCCGACGTTCGGCCGGCCGGCGTCCTCGGCAAACTCGATCGCATACGAGGTCATCAGCTCTCGGTGCTCGGGCAGCGCTCGTGCGATCAGGCTGCCGAAGATCGTGCCGAAATGGGCGCGAGCGGCCTCGCGCAGGTCGTCCATCCGCAGATCGAGCTCGACCTCTTCGACGTCGGCCCCCAGCGAGCGGAAGGTCTCGGCGGCCGCGGCGACGTTCTCGCGCACCTCGTCGGCGACCTCGAACCCGCCCATGTCGGCGTTCACCGCCATCCTCCAGCCATCGATGCCCTGAGGATGGGGAGGGATGCGCAGCTTCGGCCGCAGCGAGACGATGTCGTCGCGATGCGGCCCGGCCATCACGTTCTCGAGCAGCCGACAGTCCTCGACGGTACGGGCCATCGGGCCGTCGTGACAGTAATGGTCGAGATTGAACGGCGGATCCTGAGGCACGCGTCCGTAAGGCGGTTTGAAACCGACGACTCCGCAAAACGAGGCCGGGATACGGATCGAGCCGCCGATGTCAGAGCCGGTCGCGAGCGTGGCCATGCCGGCGGCCAGGGCGGCGCCCGAGCCGCCCGACGAGCCGCCGGGGCTGTACGCGAGGTTCCAGGGGTTGCGTGTGACGCCCCAGATCCGCGAGTCGGTGATCGCCGCGCAGCAGAACTCGGGCGTGGCCGAGCGGGCGTGGATGATGCCACCGGCGGCGATGATGCGCTGGGCGCAGGCGGCGGTGCGCTTCGCGATGTTGTCCTTGAGGATCAGCGAGCCTTCGGTACAGGGCTGCCCGGCGACCTCGACCTCGTCCTTGACGGCGACCGGGATGCCCTCGAGGGGGCGCGGCCGAGCTCCGCGGCCCGCGTAGCGGGCCTCGGCCCGCCGCGCCTCCTCGAGGGCCTCGTCGAAAAAGCGGATGGGCAGCGCGTTGACCTCGCCGTCGACGGCCTCGATGCGCTCGATCGTCGCTTGCATGAGCTCGACCGGGGAGAGGTCGCGCACGTGGAACAGCGCCAGCGCCTCGCTCGCCGTCAGGTAGTGCACGTCCTTCGCCATGTGACTCCTCTCGGTGCGGGTAGTCGTGTCTTCTGCGAACAGACTGAACCTTCGCCCTGCCTTAAGGTCAAGAGGGTGACGCGTCACATGATCGCGCGTAGCAGAGAATGACGCGCCGAACGGTCAATCGAGCGAGGTCGTGCGAGGCTGTACCGGCCAGGTGATCTCGGTCACGTAGCGCTGGGGGTCGCCGGTGTCGCGCTCGTCGACCAGGTAGAACTCGCGCACCGGTCCCGGGACCATCAGCGCCTTCATCTCCTCGAGCGGCACGTCAAGATTAGGCAGGAGCCGCAGCAGGATGCCGACGTCGAGCTGCTCGACGGCATGCAGGCGGGAGCCGGTAGACGGGTCGGTGAAGGCCGGCGACAGCAGGCCGACCTGGTCGTAAAGGCGCACGGTGTTGGCCGAGATGCCGGTGAGCCCGGCGAACCTGCCGATGGAGATGTGATGGACCCTGTCTCTGCCCGCGCACCTCGGCCCCGTGCCCTCGACGTGACAGACGGCTTCAGTGTACAGCCCGAGCAGGCCGACGGACGAGACGCGTGTCCCGTACCCCGGTCGTCGTGCTGCGTGATTGACGCCATGCCATGCGGCTGGTGCCCTCAGCGCCCCGCTTCGACCCGCAGGTTCCACAGGGTCCCAGGAGGAGCGGCAGCCGGCCGCGGCAGCCTGGACGCGAGCACGGCTACGACGAGCGGCAACGCTGCGATCGCGTAGAGCACTGAACTCGGCCCCGCCGCATCGCCGAGCAGCCCCAGGGCGGCTACGATGAGACCGCCGGCGCCGCTGCAGAGGCCGATCGTGAGGCCCGTGGCGAGGCCCATGCGCGTGGGCAGATACTCCTGCGCCAGCACGAGCGCGACGCTCACGTTCGCGTTCATGGCGATCCCGATGAGGATGACAATGGGGATCATGGCGACGTAGCTCAGGCTGGGCAGCAGCGCGATCGCCGGCACGAGCAGGAGCTGCGGCGCGATCAGTATGAAGCGGCGCCCGAGGCGCTGAGCGCCGATGCCGCCGAGCAGCGTGCCGGCCGCCGCCGCGGCGAGCAACACGCTCGTCATCACGTTGCTCGCCGCGGGGCTCGTCGCCCGTGCCTGGACGAGGA
>JADGPQ010000191.1 GCA_017882325.1 Thermoleophilia bacterium | reverse complement strand
TCGGGCATCCTCGCGGAGGCCGGCACGCCGCCCGAGAGGCTCGAGACCAGCGCCATCGTGACGTTCGCCGAGGTCGAGGGAGGGTACAAGGTCGCGAGTTCGGCGCTCGCCGTGAAAGGCACCGTTCCGGGCCTCGACGCCGCCGCTTTCAAGGACGCTGCGGAGGCGGCCAAGGGCGGCTGTCCCATCTCGGGCGCTCTCAGGAACAACATTGCGATTACGGTGGTGGCCGAGCTGGCGTAGTTCCGTGGCGGGTAGCGTGCACTCGCCCCGTCGACGCGTGTAGCTTGGCCGCATGGCGAAGCCACGCGCGAAGGACCGCGAACGCGACGAGTGCGCTGGCCATGCGGGCCGGCGCGCTCGTTGCCATCCTTGCCGCGATGCTGGCCATCGCCGCCGCCCCCGCAGACTGGCGTGCGCCTTTCGTGCTTCAGCTCGGTAGCGGCCTTTTCGCGCAGTACGGCTACGATCCCGACCACACACGCAACGTCCCGGCGTTCGATTCCAGCGGTCGCCCCTGCATTCGCAGTCGTACTGCGCGAAGAGGCCGCCTGCGGTCCGGGGCGCGCGTGGGTGGCCGGCGACCGCGGCACGTTGATGACCACAGATGATGGGGCTTGAGCCGGCGCACGAGCAGCATCGTCGCGAACGACCTCCTCTGCGCCCGCTTCCCCGACGCCGCACACGGCTGGACGGGCGGCGGTTTGCTGTACGGTGAGGGGCGTGCGCTGGTGCTGCGCAGCGAGGACGGCGGCACGACTTGGGAGCGCGTAGAAGCCCCGATCTGGGGTCGTGTCAACGCTCTGACCCTCGTGGACGTCGAGCACGGTGGGGCGACTGCTGAGGGCTGGGGCGCCGTAGGCCGCCTCCGCGGTAGTCCTCACGAGCATCTCGATGGACGCCAGCGACTCCGGCTGGGCGTCCGGCGCGGCGGGCGCAGTGCTGGCGCTCGACGCCGCGGCGCCCTAAGGCTCGGCGCCACGCGTGACCGCGCGCCGGCTCAGATGCCGAGCGCCGCCGGCAGATCGGCCAGCGACTCGATGCGCGCAAGCGGTACGCCGGCGAAGCGCCGGTCGCGGTCGAGCAGGATGGCGCGGCAGCCGCAGGCGAGCGCGCCCTTCACATCGTCCTCGACGCTGTCGCCGACCATCACGGCCGCCTGTGGCTCGACCCCGGCCCGCACGAGTGCCGCCCGGAAGACTTCGGGCGCGGGCTTGACGATCCCCAGCTCGGCGCTCGACAGGGTCGATTCGATGAACTCGTCGAGCGCGAAGTGGACGACGACCTCCTCGAGGCTATGGCCGAGGGCGTTGGAGACGAGCGCCATGTGCACGCCGGCGGAGCGCAGCGTGCGCAGGCACGGCAGCACGTCGTCGTAGAGGCCGAAGTTCTCGGCTTTCGACCAGGCAGCGGCTATCGCCGAGATGGTCGCCGCGACCCCCTCGGGATCGTCGCCGCCGAGACCCTCGATGACCGCGCGCGCGATCACCTCGAGCAACCCGTCATCGTGCGCTTCGCCGGTCTGACCACGGCGCGCTTTGACGGCAGCGTAGGCGGCGCGCTCCGCCTGCGACCAGCGCTGCGGGTCAAGGCGCAGTCCAAACCGCGCACCGGTGCGCACGTACCCCGGCGCCTCGAACTCGTCGCTGGGACGCAGCAGCGTGTAGTCCAGGTCGAACATGACCAGCTCCGGCGTGCGCAGGGGAAGCGAGAGGGCTGTGGGCGTCACGCGAGCGACCTGCCGCCAGCCGGCCGCTCAACCAACTCGCCGGCGCGATACGACGAGCGCACGAATGGCGCGGCGAGGACCAGCAAGCCGAGCGCCGTGCCGCGCTTCTCGTAGGACGCAAACTCCGTCGGCTCGACGTAGCGCGCGACGGGCAGGCAGCCGGCGCCGGGCCGCAGGTACTGGCCGATGGTCACCGCGTCGACGCCGGCGGCGACGCAATCGCTGAGGACCTCCTCGACCTCCGCCGTGCGCTCGCCGAGCCCCACCATGAGACCGCACTTCACCAGCGGCCGGGCGAGAGCGGCTGCCCCTGAGGGCGGGGCACTCACTCGGCCGAAGCCACCCGAGATCGCGGCGGAGGCGGCGTCGCGCGCCCATGCGGCCGCTCGCCGCAGGAGCTGCAGCGAGCGTTCGTAGTCGGCCTGCGGTCGCACGTCGCGGTAGAGGCGTGGCACCGTCTCGAGGTTGTGGTTGACCACGCTTGGGCGGGCGGCGAGAACCGCGGCAAGCGCCGACGCGTCGCCGCCGAGGTCGGGGATCAGCACCTCGACCGTGGCAGCCGGAAGCCGGGCGCGCACGGCCTCGATGGCGGCGGCGAAACCGCTCGCCCCGCCGTCGGGAAGATCGTCGCGGGTGACGCTCGTGATGACGACGTGGCGCAGGCCCAGGCGCCTGGCTGCCTCGGCCACGCGACGGGGCTCGTCGGCGTCGACGGCGCAGAGACTCGTCGCCATAGGGGTCGGATCGGCGGCGTCGACCGCCGGCGCCGGACCCGCGTGTTCGACCGAACAGAACCGGCAGCCGCGCGTGCACACGTCGCCGAGGATAAGGAACGTCGCCGTGCCGGAGGAGTAGCACTCGCCCCTGTTGGGGCAGCGCGCCTCTCGACAGACGGTGTGCAACTCGAGCTCGTCGAGCAACGCTCCGGTGGCACGATACTGTCGTGGCTGCGGCGCCTTGACCTTGAGCCAGGAAGGCTTGCGCCGAGGGGCGGGCGCGGTGCTCATCGGTTCGCCGCTGCGTCGCTCATGACTTCACAGGCTGTGCATGCCCCGCCCGAAGCCTCCCAGCGCCACTTCACCGACCGCCTCGGCGAGCGTGGGATGCGCGTGGATGGTGGCGGCCACGTCGGCCAGCGTGAGGCCGGCGTGCATTGCCAGGGCAAGCTCGTGAACGAGCTCTGTGACGTGCGGCCCGATCAAGCTGGCGCCGAGCACACGGCCGCCGTCCGGCTCGCAGACGACGCGCACGAAGCCTTCGGGCTCGCCCTCGATGACGGCCTTGGAGTTGCCGTTGAAGCGCACCTGGGCGACGTCGTGTTCGACGCCCGCGGCCGCGGCCGCATCCTCGGTGAGCCCACACGAGGCGACCTCGGGGGAGCAGAAGACGCAGTTGGGCACGACGCTTCTGTCGCACGCCAGCCGCGCACCGGTGACGGCGTTCTCGGCGGCCACTACCCCCTGATGATAGGCCCAGTGGGCGAGGAGCGGCGGGCCGGCCACGTCGCCGGCGGCGAACACGCCGCCCAGCGCGGTGCGACAGGTCTCGTCGACGACCACGAAACCCCGCGCGTCGATGGTGACGCCGGCCTCCGCGTAGCCCATGCCGGCGCTGACAGGCCTGCGGCCGACGGCGCACAGCACGCGCGTGGCGGTCAGTTCGCGGCCTCCGGCGAGGCTGACGGCGACGCCGGCCTCCGAGCTCGTCGCCGCTTCCACCGCGGTCTTCACGTGCACGGCGATGCCGTTCTTCTTGAAGGCCTGCTGCAGGGTGCGCCCGATGCGCTTGTCCTCGCCGGGCAGGAGCTGATCGAGCATCTCAACGACGGTGACCTCGGTGCCGAGGTACGCGAAGACGCTGGCGAACTCGCAGCCGATCACGCCGCCGCCGACAATGAGCAGGCTCTCGGGGACGTGGTCGATGGTGAGCAGCTCGTCGCTGGTCATGAGCCGCGGGTCGCTCCAGTCGAAAAGTCCCATGCGCACCGGCTCCGAGCCGCTGGCGAGGATCACGGCGTCCCCGGCCAGCTCGCGGCCGTCGTCGAGGCGGAGACGGCCGGGGCCGGCGAGCGCAGCCCGCCCGGCCACGACCTCGACCTTGCGCGCCTTCAGCAGGTGCGCGACGCCGTCACGAAGCTGCCGGGTGACGGCGTCCTTGCGCGCCATGAAGGCGGAGAAATCGAGGCTGACTGGGCCGGTCTGCACGCCGAAAGCGCCCGCCTCGAGCGCGGCGTGCAGACGCTGGGCACCCGCGACCATGGCCTTGGTCGGGATGCAGCCGCGGTTCAGGCAGGTGCCGCCGATCTCGCGCGCCTCGACAAGCGTCACCTCGGCGCCGAGCTGCGCGGCGCGCCCGGCGGCCACGTAGCCGGCGGGACCGCCGCCGAGCACCAGGAGCTTGGTCATTCCTGCCTCCTCGTCAGACGACCAGGTGCCGAAGCACGGCTTCGAGCCGCACCAGCACGCGTTTCCAGATCATCTCCGGCGCCAGCACGTAGCCGGCGCCGGCCAAGCCGTCGCCCCGCCAGCGCTCGCCGAGCAGCGTCTCGGCGACCTGCGCCAGCTCGTCGGGCGGGCGCCGCTCGAGCACGGACCCATGCACGAGCACGCGCTCGCCGCGGCGCGCCTGGGCGACTGCGACCAGCTTCTCGCCGTGCGCCATCAGGTCGTGGCGCAGCGCGCTCGCGAAGCACAGGACGGAGCGCTGGTAGGCAGATTCGCGCCCACCGTCCAGCGTGACGCCGAGCGCCTCGAGTGCGCCGGCGAAGGCGCCGGCCACGACGTCGTACGGCTTCGCCACGTCGCGTCCGGCACGCGCGCCGGCGCCGAGTGCCCCCGGAGGGAAGGCCACGGCGAACGACCACTCGAAGCCCTCACCGTGGAGCACCGCACGGCCCCCGGAGGGCCGCCGCACGACGTCGAACGGCAGCCCCGGCACCGCCTGGTACTTTTGAAACTTGCCCAGGGACAGCGTCGGCGGCGCCCACGTGTAGCGCCGTGCGATCATTTCCTCCGCCGTCTCCAGCAAGCCGGCGTCGAGCGCCATCTGCGCGCCGCCGGCGGCGCGCAGCTCGGGCAGGACCTTGACGATGCTCACGGGTGGGCCTCTGAGGACGGCCGGCGCCTCAGGCGCAGCTCTGGCCGTCCTCCGGGAACCGCTGGCGCAGCACGGGGTGACGGGCGGCCTCGGCTTCGTCAAGCCGCCGCACCGGCATCGAGAGCGGCGCCTCGCGCAGCATCTCCGGATCGGTCACTGCCTCGGCGGCGACGGCGCGCAGCGCCGCGATCATGAGATCGAGGTCCTCTCGCGACTCTGTCTCGGTGGGCTCGATCATCAGCGCCTCGTCGACGAGATGCGGGAAGTACGTCGTAGGCGGGTGCATGCCGTAGTCGAGCAGCCGCTTGGCCACGTCCAGGGCGCGGACGCCGTGCTCCTTGAGCGGT
Organism: Thermoleophilia bacterium; assembly: GCA_017882325.1. Lineage (GTDB taxonomy): Bacteria > Actinomycetota > Thermoleophilia > UBA2241 > UBA2241 > CAIXSE01. Next base: position 401 of record JADGPQ010000191.1, on the reverse strand, counting down.
GAGGCCGAGGCCACGAACTCGTGCATGCAGCGGCGCTCGAAGGGCACGTCGAAGAGGTCCTTGATGCCCTCCATCACGTAGTTGGCGTTGAGCACCGCCATCTCGCTCACGCGGCGCAGGCCGTCTGGCCCGAGGCCGCGGATGTACGCGTAGGCGCGCACGAGCACGCCGAAGTTGCCGTAGAAGGTGCGCATCTTGCCGATGGACAGGGGGCGATCGTACGCGAAGGAGAAACGCCCGTCCTCCGCCTTCTCCACCAGCGGTACCGGCAGGAAGGGCTCGAGGATGTCGCGCACGACGATGGGTCCGGCGCCCGGCCCACCGCCGCCGTGCGGCGTGCTGAAAGTCTTGTGGGGATTGAAATGCACGATGTCGAAGCCCATGTCGCCGGGGCGGCTGAT
>JADGPQ010000036.1 GCA_017882325.1 Thermoleophilia bacterium | reverse complement strand
TGACACGCCGGAGATCGTCGAGACCTACGGCCGCGTGGCACACACAGGCACGCCGGAGGAGTACGACATCGACTTCACGCCGCTCGGCCTCTCCCTGCACGTCTCCGCCTTCCAGCCGGAGCCGAACCACTTCGTGGCGGTGCTCGCGGACCTCGGCGAGCGCCGCCTCCATGCCGAGCGCGGCACGGTAGGGCCGGTGCGAGGACATCGCCTCGACGACGTCGGCGACGGCGAGGATGCGGGCCTCGGGCAGGATGTTCGCGCCTTTCAGGCCCCGCGGGTAGCCGGAGCCGTCGAGGCGCTCATGGTGCTGCAGCACCATCTCGGCGACGGGACGCCCGAAGTCGACATCCGCCAGGATGTCGAAGCCGGTCGCGGGGTGCGCCTGGATGAGGCTGAACTCAGGCTCGCTGAGGCGGCCCGGCTTGGAGAGGATCTCGGCGGGCACGGCGACCTTGCCGACATCGTGGATCGTGCCGGCGAGGCGCATGGCGTCGAGCTCCTCGCCCGCCATGCCCATCTCCCCGCCGATGGCGGCGGCAAGTTCAGCCACGCGGCGCTCGTGTCCCGCCGTATACGGGTCACGCGACTCGACCATGTGACTCATGGCCAGCACGGCGCCCTCGACGGTGCGCCGCAGCTGCTCCGCATGGCGGAGCAGCTCTTCCTCAGCCTGCTTGCGCTCGGTGATGTCGCGGCCGACGCCCAACACCCCGATGAGTCGACCGTCGCTGGCGCGGACTGGCGTCTTGATCGTCTCCAAAACCTCTCTGTGGCCGTCTTCGGCGAAAACGATCTCTTCTTCGTTCGCCGTGGGGACCCCGGCCGCCATAGCGGCCTCGTCATGTTTCCGGAACGAGTCCGCCTGGTCCGCGTCCGTGAAGTCATAGTCCGTCTTGCCGACGATGTCCGTCTCCGCCGCGCCGAAGAAGCTCTCGAAGCGCCGGTTGCATGACAGATAGACCCCCTCGAGATCCTTCAGCCATACCAGATCGGGAAGGGTGTCGACCAACGTCCGCAGCTCCGCTTCGCTGTGGCGCAGCGCCTCCTCGGCCCGCCTGCGCTCGGTGATGTCGTGGAAGACCGAGAGGACGCACGTTTCGCCCTGCAACTCGATGGTCCGGGCGGAGTCGATGCCCGTGATCAGAGTGCCGTCCTTGCGTCGGAGGGTGGTGTCAAGCTCGCTGGTCTGGCCGGACTCCTCCAGGCCGGCGACGAAGGTGGCACGGTCTGCGGAATCGGCCCAGATCGAGAGCTCCGCGGTGGACTTGCCGATGGCCTCGGCGCGCGCGTAGCCCAGCAACTGCGTGAAACCCTCGTTGACTTCCAGGAGCTTGCCGTCGCTGAGCTGGGTGATGGCCATCAGGTCAGGGGACGCGTGGAAGGCAGCGGCGAACTTCTCCTCGGACTCGCGTAGCTCACGTTCGGCACGTACCCGCTCGCTGATGTCGTGAGCGATGATAGTAATTGCCACGATGTCCCCCGCAGCACCGCGGACCGGGGAGATCGCGAGCGCCACGTCGAGCAGGCTGCCGTCCTTGCGCAGGCGCTGCGTCTCGAAACCGAAGCCGCAATCCCCGCGCAGCATGCGCTTGATGAGTTCCTGCGTCTCACCTTCGCGTCCCGGCGGCATCAGGATCGTCCCGTTACGTCCGATCGCCTCCTCCGCCGCGTAGCCGTAGAGCGCCCCGGCGGCGGCGTTCCAGCTCGTGATCGTCCCCTCTAGGTCCCTCGAGAACATGGCGCTGTGCGACGACGCGGCGATGAGCGCGAGCCTGGCCACCTGCAGCCGCGCCTGCTGCGCCTCGGTGGCGTCGCGGGCGGCGGCGAACACGGCCTGCAGCTCGCCGCTCTCGTCGCGGTAGACGGTCGCGTTGTACTCGACGTCGGTTAGCGCGCCGGAGATGTGGCGAAGCACGAGCGGATGGTCGCTGAGAAGACCCTCGTCGAGGACCCTCTGGTAAGCTGCCCGCGCCATCTCAGGCTCGCTGAAGCAGTCCGCGAAGTCGGTGCCGATCAGCTGGTCACGGGCAATGCCGGTGGCCTCCACGGTGGCCTTGTTGAGGTCGGTGATCTTGCCCTGCGGGTTGATGCTGACCAGCGGGTTGATGCTCGCCTCGATGAGGCTGCGGACGTAACGTGCAGCCTCGCTCGCGCTATCGCCCCTGCCCTCTGCCATGGCGCGCGCTGATGGCGGCCCGACGATCGTGCCGTGCGCGTCAGGCACCGCCGAGACGTTGAGTGAGACAGGAAGGTGTGCGCCGTCCTTGCGCAGACGCTGCGCACCCTGGTCGTTGTGCCAGAGCCAGCCTAGCGGCATCTTCATCGTGGCACCTCTCGCGGCTGCCGTGGAACCAGCGTGCTGCCAGGTCTCTTTTCGGACTTCATTCGCAGACACCTTGCTGATGCCCTCTTGCCGACCCTGTGCGAGGTCCGCGCGAACTTGGCAACCCCCTGATACGTCCTTGGTTGCTAACCTACATTATCGGCAGCGCGCGGTCGCAACTTGAGTTTGCGAGCCCCTCGGTGTCCGGCGAGGCGCCCAGGTCGACGCCATGTCAGATTAGCGGCAGGCGCACGAGACCGAAGCGACCAAAGCGCCCGCCTCGTCCGTTTCGTCGCTTCGGTCGCCGCCGAGAAGATCGACGCCGGACTCCGGGCGGCGCTGGCGGGATAACCCGCGCCCACGGGCGTCGTGAAGACGCAGAAGACGATACAGACGCACCGGAGCCCAGTTACGCACTTACTCCGAGCGTAGTCTGCCGCTAGGTCGAGACCCCCGTCACTCGGCCCGGACCGCGCTCAGGGTGCCACGACACTTCCTAGTACACGCGAGTCCTTACATGAGCGGCACGCACGGTGCAGTGTCGCTTCCGCGGGCGCCAGATAGCCCGGGCGAGACTCAGGGCAGTACCGGCGGAAGGGGGAAGGGGATGACCGGCGTCAGATCGGTGCTGCCGGCTTGAAAGTTCGCGGACGCGCTTATCGCAGCGCTTCAATGGTTTCAGTTTGAGCCTGAGAAGACGGCTCTTAACGACGAGCTTGCCACTGGCCTGTTGCCGATTTGAGACCTGTTGTCCTGGGCTACGGCAACAAACGCGGCAACAGAAGAAGAGCAGACGAACCGTCTATGTTCCCTTGGCATTTGGTGGCGTGCGCAGCCCTCGGCAACAGGCCCGTGGGGGCGTCATTCCCGAGGGGGCGTGAGGTGCCGCGCCGAAGCACGTGACGCAGGCGAGGGGTGGGGACCAGCAGGCTCATTCGGTAAGAGAACGAGCGGCTTTGCGTGACTGCCTTAGTGCAACCACGCTTCAGGCTCCGGTTCGTAGGGGCCGCCGCTGGTCCACATCTCACAGGACCTGCCAAGCGAAATCTCAGACCCAGCTCAGGAGAATCGAATAGCCTTTACGGCGGCTAATACGCCATGTGCGGCCCTCCCCACCGCACAAAGCGCTCCGGCTCTCAGCTCAGGAGTGCCGCTCCAGGGTCCACCGCTCCTAACCTCCTGGCGGTGGACCCGCCTGCGCCATGAGTCCGAGCAAACGTTCAACCTCGTGATCGCCCAAGAAGAGATTCACAGGATATTCTCAGTTCTCGCACAGGGCCGATTCAGCGGAGCCGATTAGGCTGCCTTGGATTGCGCCTGTCGAGGGCCACGTGATGGCGCCGAGCATGAAGCCCACGACTATCACGACGAGAGGACCCTGCATGAGACGACTCACCATCGCCCTGGTCGCCGTCGCGACGCTCGTCACAGTCGCCGCGGTCGGTGCTTTCGCCACGGGCTGCGGCGGCAACAGCGTGCCGAGCGACGCCGTCGCCACGGTCGGAGGCGTATCAGTGACTAAGGCCGACTTCCAGCAACTGCTCACTCAAGCGCAGGCGCAGATGAAGGCCTCGGGCATGACGATGCCAGCCAAGGGCAGCGCTACATACGGCCACTACGTCGCCCAAATCGTCGAGTACCTCGTCCAGGAGAAGGTCGTGGCCCAGAGCGCCAAACAGCTGGGAGTCTCCGTCACCGACAAAGAAGTCAACGACGAGATCGCGCGGATCGAGAAGTCTTACGGCGGAGAGAAGAAGGTCCTCTCGCTGCTCAAGCAGCAAGGGATGACCATGGAGCTGCTCAAGCGCTCCATCAGAAGCCAGACGCTCGCCCAGCGCGCGGCCTCCGTTGTCAGCAAGAAGGCGACCGTGAGTGATGCGCAGATCCAGACCTACTGGAAAGCGCACAAAGCCCAGTACCTCAAGAAGAAGACGAACACGCTCGCGAAGGCGAAAGCGACGATCAAGCAGACCCTGCTGTCCGCCAAGCAGCAGCAGCTTTGGAGCGCATGGCTCTCGGGCAGAGAGAAGGCTCTCGGGGTCGCCTACGCCGGAGGGTACGACCCCGCACAGCTGACAGCTTCTCCCTCTGCTTCCGCTTCTTCTTCCGGTGGCTGATGCGAGATGCCGGGCCCCAGCCGCGTCCGAAGATGCCCCCAGACGTTCCGTTACCACTGTGCGTGGCATTGAGCGCCTCGCCGAGCGCAAGGACGGGATTGGGGAGTTCTCAGTCTCGTCTCAGGCTACTCCCATCGACATCTCAACCTGGCTTGGCAGACTCCGGCGACCAAGAGATACGAGGAAGAATGGTCAACGAGACTACCGGTGATTCCAAGGCTGAATTGTACGATCCGCCCAACGCGAACGACCGCGAGGTCGTCCTCGACGCGCGCGGCCTCCTGCGTACCTACCGGCGCGGCCAGTTCGACGTGCCGGTTCTCAAGGGACTGGACCTCCAAGTGGAGCGCGGCGAATGGGTCGCTTGCACTGGCAGGTCCGGTTCGGGCAAGTCGACCCTCCTCAACGTTCTGGGCCTACTCGACAGCGCCGACGGTGGCAGGTACCTGCTCGCCGGCCAGGACGTCAGCCAGCTCGACGATGCCGGTCGTGCGGGCATGCGAAACCAGCTCCTGGGTTTCGTGTTCCAGCTGCACAACCTGCTGCCGCGAACCACAGCGCTCGAGAACGTCGCCACGCCACTGGTCTATCGAGGCGTGAAGCGCTCCGATCGACTACGTCTCGCGCGCGAGGCGCTCGGCATGGTCGGCCTGGCCGACCGCGCCGACCACGACCCCAACGAGCTGTCGGGCGGGCAGATGCAGCGCGTGGCGATCGCTCGCGCGCTCGTCGGCGACCCCGAGGTACTGCTCGTCGACGAGCCCACGGGCAACCTCGACCTCACGGCCACGGCCGAGATCCTCGGACTCCTCGACCGGCTGCACGACCAGGGCCGCACCATCGTCATGATCACGCACGAAAAAGACGTCGCCGAGCATGCCGACAGGCGGCTGGTGCTCGGCGACGGCATCCTGCACGACTTCCACTCTGAATCCGCGGAGGCGCATAAGTGAACCCATCCCCCACCGGCCGGCCACGCCGCAACGTCAGCCCGTCAGGCACGGCGCTCCTTTCCGTCCTCGTCCTTGCTGCTCTCGCCGCCGCCCTCGCCGGATGCGGCTCGAAGTCCTCGAACACGCCGGCTGCGGCGGCCACGCCGACGGCCATCCAGGTCATGGCTACCGCGACGCGAGGCGACCTCACGCAGTCCGCGATGGGCATCGCCAAGCTGACGAAGTCCGGGGGCAAGCTCGTCATCGTCGCGACCATGGACGTGCAAAACGCTTCGTCAGTGGCCGAGGGACAGGCTGCGACCGTCTTCTTCCTGCGCGGCGGCGGCAGATTCCCTCAGCCGGGGCAGAGCAACGTGCCGCAGCCGCAAGGGAGCGGCGTTCCCCAGGGGGGCGCCCCGCCGAGCGGCGCTCCCTTCCCGCAGGGCGGCACCAGTGGCGCTCCATTCCCCCAGGGCGGCCAGTCCGGCCAGGGCGGTCTTCCCGGCGGTGGTCAGCGTGGCGGTACCGCGGGCACTGTGACGGCCGTCACGACCAACGCCGACGGCAGCGCCGCCGCGACCATCTCCGTGGACAAGCTTCCTTCGGGCGTAAAGGTCGGCTCTACGGGCTTCGCCCGCATCGAGGTCAAGGTCCTGGCCAGCAAAGTCATCTTGATCCCCACCGCGGCCGTCAAGGGCAGCGGCAGCTCGGCCACTGTGCAGGTCAGCGCGAACGGCACGACGGAGACGCGGACCGTCACCGCCGGGCAGCAGTCTGGGGGCATGACCGAGATTGTCTCCGGGCTGAACGAGGGCGAGAACGTCGTGTACTCGCAGGCCTTCCGCGGCTTCCCCGGCGCGGGCGGCAGAAGTGGCGCACCCTTCCCACAGGGCGGCCAGAGCGGCGCGCCGTTCCCGCAGCAGGGCGGCCAGTCCGGAGGGAGCTTCTGATGACTTCTCTTGATGGACGGCCGGCCGGCACGGCGGGTGTGGAGCTGAGTGGAGGAGAGCGGGCATGAAGAAGAAGCGCTGGCTGATCGTCGCGATCTTCGCGATCGTGATTGCCGCGGTGGCCGCGGGAGCCTACCTCTGGTTCGGCCGCGGCACGTCGTCGACTGTGCACTACCTGACGGCGAAGGTGACCAAGGGCACGATCTCACAGACCGTCTCCGCCGACTTCACCCTGAACTCCGCCAACGGCACCACGTCGATCGCCCTGGGCGGCGGGGCGGCGAGCAGCTCGTCGAGCACCTCGTCGAGCTCGTCCTCGACCAGCTCGCCGTCCGCGACCACGTCGAGCGTCGATTCGTCGACTTCACTCGCCTCAGCCGAGGTCCCGGCGTCGAGCCATGCGAGCGGAACGGCCACGGCCGTATACGCCGCGTACACAGGGCAGGGCTCGGCCGTGACGCTCTACGCGAGCGATGCGCTACCTGCGGCCTCCGGCGATTCGGGGAGTCCGTCCCCCTCTCCTACCCCGACCGAGACGACGACCCCGGCGCCGACTCCGACGCCCTCGCCGACGAAGACGGGGTTCCCCACGCCCACCCCGTCGGCGAGCAGCTCGTTCCCCTCAGGCGGTTCGGGAGGTTCGGGCGGCGCCGTCAGCGGGCCCTCGGGCGGCTCCGGCGCCTCGTCCAACTCCAACTCCAGCTCGAGCACCTCCACCTTCAGCGGAGTCGTCACGCGCCTGTTGCTGCCTGCCGGCTCGAAGCTCGCGACGCTGCAGCGGCTGCTGTCGGTGTCGGGCAAGCCGGTGTTCGCCTTCGTGAGCTCATCGCCGCTGTGGAAGGACCTGTCGACGGATCTCACGTCGGGCGACCAGCGCACCAACGTCGGGACGCTGCAGCGAGCCCTCAAGGCCAAGGGGTACTACAAGAAGGCAATCAACGGCCGCTTCACATCCGCGACCGAGACGGCCTTCAAGAAGTGGCAGAAGGCCCAGGGCATGAGCGCCACCGGCATCCTCAGCGTGACGCGCTTCGTGTGGCTGCCGGTCGGCAGCGTGCTCACCTCGTGGTCGGTCAACCTCGGCAGCCACGTGAGTTCCGGCACCGCGCTAGCCTCAGTGGTCTCACCTAGCCGGCTTTCCGCTTCGGCGTCGATCAGCCAGTCAGACATCGCCAGTCTGAAGGTCGGTCAGAAGGCCCAGATGACGATTGACGGCTACACGAGCGACGCCTTCACCGGCCGCATCAGCTTCATCTCGAGCGAGCCGGCGTCGAGCAGCTCCTCGGCCACGAGCTCGTCGAGCTCCACCCAGTACTCCATCACCGTCTCCTCCCAGAGCCTACCGAAGTTCGCAAAGTCGGGGATGACGGGCACCCTCAACATCGTCCTCAAGCAGGCGAGCAACGTGCTCATGGTGCCGACTTCAGCCGTCTCAGGCAGCGCCAGCACCTCGTTCGTGCGCGTCATGCAGGACGGCCAGCCGGTCTTCCGGCAGGTCGAGACCGGTATGGCGACCTCGTCGTACACGGAGATCACCAGCGGCCTTACGGCGGGTGAGACGGTGGTCACAGGCCAGTACACTGACGGCGCAAACAGCACCAGCTCGAACTCCACCCAGCGCTCGGGCGGCGGGCTGCTGCAGGGCGGCGGCGGGTTCCCCGGCGGTGGTGGCGGCTTCCCGAGCGGCGGCGGATTTCCGGGTGGCGGTGCCCCGCCGGCCGGGGGCGGCCAGTGACAGTCTTCCTCGAGTCGCTGCGCCTGGCGTTCTCGAGCCTGCGCGCCAATCCGCTACGCGCCTTCCTCACGATCCTCGGTATCGTGATCGGCGTCGCGGCGGTGGTCGCGCTGACCTCGATCGGCGGCGGCTCCACTCGAGCCGTCGAAAACCGGTTCAACGCCTTCGGCACCGACACAATCACGGTACAGACGAGCCGCTTCTCGTCCAATGCCACACCAATAACGCAGAGCGACCTCAAGGCCATCCAGCAGACTCCCGGGGTGAAGACAACGGTCTACACGGTCGACACAAACGTGAACGTCACGTATGGCTTGACGACGGCTTTTGCCAGCGTCACCGGCACCTTTCCGAAGTACAAGGCCATCAACCACCTGACGATCAAGGCCGGGACGTTCTTCACTCCGTTCGATGTGGACCACGCGCTGCCGGTCGCGGTGCTCGGGTCGACGACCGCCGATGACCTGGGCCTGTCCCCGCTACGCGCAATCGGCCAGATCATCAACGTCGGAGGCGTGCGCTTCCAGGTCGTCGGCGTTCTGGCGTCGCAGGGCGGCCTGAGCTTCGGCTCGGTGGACTCGGCCATCCTCGTGCCGCTCACCTCCATCGAGGGCCGCCTTGTGGGGTTCCACCCCGACATCAGCGAGGTGCGGGTCCAGGCACAGCCGTCCTCCGTGAACACCTTCGAGACGGCCGTTGAAACGACTCTGCGCGAACATCACGGGCTCAGCTCGAGCGACCAGAACGACTTCCAGATCACCAACGCCAGCTCCATCTCGTCCGCGGTGTCATCCAGCAGCAAGACGCTGACCAGGATGATGGCCGCCATCGCCGCCATCAGCCTGATCGTCGGCGGCATCGGCGTCGCCAACGTGATGCTCGTCACCGTGCGAGAGCGGACGCGGGAGATCGGGGTGCGCCGTGCTGTGGGGGCGACGCGGCGCGACATCGTCGTCCAGTTCCTCGTCGACGCCGTCGTGATTAGCCTGATCGGCGGCGCCATCGGGCTCGCTCTGGGGTTCGTCGCCGCCTATGCTGGCGGCTCGGCGCTCAGCGTGACGCCGGTGTTCTCGTGGACGGCGGTGGTGCTCGCCATCGTGGTGGCGATCGCCGTGGGCGTGCTCGCTGGCATCGGCCCGGCCGCCCAGGCATCGTCGGTCGAGCCGACGAACGCGCTGCGCTACGAGTAGGTGAGGCGACTTGGGATGTCTCGCCAAGGTACTGCCCTGGAGTGAAGCTGTAGACGAACCGGGGTGAGTCGAGAGAGCCCCGCGAGAGGCAGTCTTCCGGAAACGGGACTGCCTCTCGTGGCGAAGCTCTCGGGGCCGCAGGGCAGACCCCGCCTCATCGGCTGACGACGTCCGCTCCGCCGCCTCGCTGTGTAGACAGGTCTTCGTCAAGCTGGTGAGGTCCGCGGCGGGACCGCGGGCGGGCGCCATGGAGACACGGCCACTATCCCTCACCTTGGCAACGTCTTCGAGGATCCGCGCGAGTCGGACAGCGGTGGCGGTTACACGGAGTGACGGACGGGCGAACGAAGTATCTCTTCGGCCTCCCATAGACCGGAGTCCTGCGCCGCCCAATCTTGCCTCGCTGCATGCGTCGAGGGAGAGCGCGGACTCACGAGGCACCGTCGGACGGTGGGCGGCCTGGGCCCTATGCTGGAAGAGCTGGTCGACTCTCTCAGGACGGCGCGCGCTGCGCCCTCTGCGGCGCCCCTCTGGGCGCGCGGGGTCTCCGCTACCAACTCGTCTCGCCCTACCGGCCGGACGCCAAGCTGACCGCCTGCCACACCTGCTACAAGGTCACCCGGGGCGAGGGCTATCGGCCGGTCACCTGAGCCTCGTCACCGCGGGGATCGTGTGCAACGAGCGATGTGCGCAGTCAGCCAGAGATCCTCAGCGCTCTCTAGATCGACGGCAGGGTCCCAGCCTGCCAGCACGCCGTGCTCATGGCCGAGGGCAGCCCGCACGCGCCGCGTGACGGGGTCGGCAGCATCCGGTGTGCGCGCCGCCGGCGAGCCGCTCGCGCGCGTCTTCGAGCTGCCGACCTACCGGCGGATGCTTGGGCGCTCCGCCGGGTGAACGCGCTGCAACAACCCGGACGTGATCGAGCTGTCGTGGCTCTGGGACCTGCGCCCGGCGATGCTGCGCAAGGTCGCCGAGCTCACGTCTCTGTAGCGGGCTGCTCCGCCGCACGACCCGCGCCCTCCTCGGGGACGTCGACTCGCGGCAGCCACCGGAGCCAGCGCGGCAGCCACCAGTTCCAATCGCCGAGCAGCACCATCGTGGCCGGCACGATGACCATGCGCACGATAGTGGCGTCCAGCAGGATCGCGATCGAGAGACCGACGCCGAACTGCTTGATCACGGGGTCGATGTTCAGGATGAAGCTGGCGAACACGGTGATCATGATCAGGGCGGCGGCGGTGATGACCCGGGCGCTCGTGCCGACGCCCGACTGCACCGCTTCGTGCGACCCCTGCCCGGCGGCGTGGGCCTGGAAGATCTGGCTGAGCAGGAAGACCTCGTAGTCGGTGGACATCCCGAACAGTACGGCGAACATTAGCAGTGGCACGTAGCTCGCGATCGGCACCGTCCCGTAGGGATTCGCGAGCCCCACGAGGCTGAGGCCCCAACCCCACTGGAAGACGACGGTGAGCACGCCGAAGGCGGCGCCGACGGCCAGGAGGTTGCAGAGGATCGCCTTGAGCGGCACCAGCACGGAGCGAAAGGCCAGCAGCAAGACGACGAAGCTGAACGCGAGGACCGCCCCTATGACCAGCGGTAGGCGGTTCGAGATGAGCGCGGCGAGGTCGTCGTACGCCGCCGTCGCGCCGCCCAGGTACGCGGTCACGCCGGCACCTGCCGTCGCCGCTGGGAGAACCGTGTCGCGGAGGCGTCGCACGAGGCCGGTAGTCACGGGGTCGGCCGGGCGAGTCTTGGGCGTGACGGCGATGACGGCGGCAGTCCCGCTCTTGTTGACCAGGGGCGGCGACACCGAGGCCACCCCGGGCGTGCGCGCCAGCGCATCCTGAAGCCTTACCACGCGAGGGTCGGTTGCGCGCGGCTGGCCGCCGGCCCTCGTGAGGCGCGCGGTCAGCTCCGCCTTCAACGTCGTCGCCTTCTTCCCCATCGTCATCAGCCACTTCTTGGCCTTCTTGAGGAGCGCCGCCTGCTTGGTGAGGGCGGCCCCCTGCTTCTTGAGGGCGGCCCCTTGCGCCGTCAGCTGCGCTCCCTGCGCCTGAAGCGCCGCGCCCTGCGCCTTCAGGGCGTTGCCCTGCGCGAGGAGGGCGTTGCCCTGCGCCTGAAGCCGCTTCGCCTGCTGGGCGAGCGCCGCGCCCTGCTTCTGCAGCGCGGCGAGCCGCGTCTGCGCCGCCTGCGCCTGCTTTGTGAGGGCGACCAGCTCGGCCTGCAGCTGCGCGAGCTGGGCCGGGTCCGTGGTGGCCGCGATCTGCGCTTGCACCTGCGCGATCTGAGCGGCCAGCGCCTGACCCTGCGCGGCGAGCGCCTGAGACTTGGCGGTCAGGCTCGCCGTCTCCGCCGTGAGTCGCGTCCTGGCGTCCAGGAGCTGCGCCTGCTGCCGCTGCAGCGCCGCCCCTTGCGCCTGCAGCACGGTCTGACGGGACTTCAGCGCCGCTGCCTGGGCCTGCAGGCGCGCCTGAGCGGCTTTGAGGGCGGCGCCCCGCTTCTTCAGCGCCGCCCCCTTCTTCTTGAGGCTTCGCGTGCCGGCATCGATCCGGCGCTTTAGCCGCTCCGCATCGCGGAGCTTGCCCGTGTAGGCGGCGCTGGGCGTCGCAGCCGGCTTGAACGCGGCGGCCGCGACGAGCGGGCCGTTGGCGCCTGGCCCCAGACCCGCCGAGATCAGGTCGAAGGCGCGCCGCTGGGTCGTCGACGTAGAGGTCACGCCCATGTCCTCCTGGCCGAGCCTCAGCGTAAGCGTCGGTGCGATCAGCGGCGCCAGCACGAGAAGCGCGACGATGAGGGCCGGCCACGGGCGTCGCGTGACAAAGCCGGCCCAGCGCGCCCACACGTTCTCGCCGTCGGAGACCGCGTCGGCGCGTCGGCGCCACGGCAGCCGCAGTGCGTCGACGCGGTGCCCGAGCAGCGCGAGGACGGCCGGCAGCAGCGTCACGGCCGTCAGCACCGCGACCAGCACCGCGAGGGCAGCGGCATAGCCCATGGCACCCAGGATCGGGACGCGCGCGACCAGCAGCGCAAGCAGAGCGATGATGACCGTCGCGCCGGCGAACACCACTGCGGTGCCCGACGTGGCCAAGGTCTGCGCGATGGAGTCTCGGACGCCGACGCCGCTGTGAAGCTGATCACGATGACGGAAGACGATGAACAGCGCGTAGTCGATGCCGACGCCCAGACCGATCATGGTCGCCAGCGTTGGCGCGACGTCGGGGATCGCGACCAGGTGACCGAGCAGGCCGATCAGCCCGAGGCCCGTGACGAGGCCCACCAGCGCGGTGACGACCGGCATGCCGGCGGCGGCCAGAGACCCGAACGTAAAGGCCAGGATGATGAGCGCCGCGACGATGCCGATCGTCTCGCTGCGCCGCGACTTGGTCGCCGAGAGCTGGACGCCGAGGGCGCCCCCGGCCTCCACCTGGATGCGCGCCTTGCGCGCCGGATCGGCGGCGGCGAAGACCTGGGCCGCGAGCGCCTTCGTCAGCTGGCCGCCGTTCACCCTCATGAGCACCTGCGCCACGGCCGTTCTGCCGTCGGCGCTCACGAAGGTCTTGCCCGCCGGCGAGAAGGGGCTGATCACACTCGCGACCTGGGGAGCGCGGCCGACGTTGCCGAGAGCAGCCACGACCGCGCTCTTGTTGGCCGGGTCCGTGAGCTTGCCGCGAGAGACGTGGAAGACGAGCGGGCTCTGGCCGTTCTGCTGCGGCGCGAACTCCCGGCGCAGCAGGTCCGACGCGTTCTGGGCGCCGGTCCCAGGCAGCCTGATGTCGTTGTTCGTGCGCGCCCCGAAGACGAGCACGCCGGTGGCCACGGCCGCGACGACCAGTACCCACAGCGTCAACACCACGTACCTGCGCCGCGCGCAGCGCGCCCCGAGACGGTGGAGGAGGCTAGACACGGCGACGGGCGCGTCGCCTTGTGGCCACATCACGGGGGCCACGGCGAACCCGCCAGGGGATCGGCGTGATCCCGGTCTCTGTCATCGTCAGCCTCCTCACAGTGCGTCGTCAGTCTCTCGTACCGAGGGTCCTTTGGCCAACCGCGCCGACCTCACACGGAGGCCGGCGCCGTCCACCGGATCATGTCGCCCCGCCATGGCCCTGCGAGGTCGCTGCACCGCTTCCCGAGGCCGCCGCGCTTGATCCCCTGCACGAACGACCCGTCGCCCGGCCCGAGCGCGGCTCGCCGCTCATCACCAGCCCGTGCCGTCGCCACAGCTTGCCGACGACTCGCTGATCTCCTGTGTGGTCGGGACCGCTGAGCGAAGTCCCATCCGGTCCCAAAGAGTGCTGCGCTCTGCCATCCACAACCGAGCATTTGGGTTGCAGAAAGCGTGCAAGCGGACGTCTGGGCGGAGGGTGGCGCGGGAGAAATCCCTGCAAATCGCTGGTGGGCGCACCTGGATTCGAACCAGGGACCTCTTCCTTATCAGAGAAGCGCTCTAACCGACTGAGCTATGCGCCCACAGGGGCCTTGGAGTCTAAGAGGAGGGCGGCGGGCCGTCAACCGACCTGGCGGCGTTCCTCGGCGCGCCCGAACGTCGGCCTGCCGTGACTCTCAGACGCAGATGATCCACTTGCAGTCGTAGGCCGGGGAGCTGAACAGCCGGACGCCATACAGCTTGCCGCGGCCGTGACGTCGCGAGACCGCGTCCGTGAAGGCGCGCTTCAGGCCACGGTGTCGTTCGCCTCGTTCGACCGCCGGCTTGTCGAGGCCGCCGAGCGCGAAGGTTCCGCCACGCTCGGCGGCCTGTCCGCGTAGGTTGGCGCGGGAGCTGCGGGCGGGCGCAGCCGACCCCGGGCGGGCGCAGCCGCTCTCGCCGCTCTGCCCCGGACATCCGTCCCCATCGGTGTGAGCCCCGCCGGGGTTGCCGTATACTCAAACCGTGATGGACGTCCAGGAAATGGTCATCTACGGCGTCAGCTTCGACGTCATCGGCAAGCAGCCGATCGTCCTCCTCAAGACGGTGGAGGGCAACCGCTTCCTGCCCATCTGGATCGGGCACCCAGAAGCCGCCGCGATCCTCATCAAGCTGCAGGGCACCAAGCTGCCGCGGCCCATGACGCACGACCTGCTCACCAGCATCATCGGCAGCTTCGAGGCCGATGTGGCGCGCATCACCGTCACTGAGCTCAAGGAGAGCACTTTCTACGCCACCCTTACGCTCAACAAGGACGGCAACGAGATCGAGATCGACTCGCGGCCCAGCGACGCGCTCGCTCTGGCCGTGCGCACCGAGGCGCCGATCTTCGCCTCCACCGCGCTCGTCGACGAGAACGCCATCGAGTTCGAACGCGAGGTCGACGACACCGAGGAGATCGTGGAGAGCTTCCGCGACTTCCTCGAGAGCGTCTCCCCCGAGGACTTCGCCACCGCCGAGGGTACGCCGGACGACGTGGCCTTCGCCGTCGACCAGGAGGTCGACGAAGAGGACGACGAAGAAGACGATGCAGACGAGGAGGACGACCTCGACACGGACGACGACGAGGACGACGAAGAAGACGAGGGGCCCGGCCACAACTGACGCGTCAGCGTCGGCCCGGGCCAGAACGGAGACGCGAGCGTGGGCAACAGCGGCGACGATCCGGTCATCAAGCAGTTCCGCGACCAGATCTCAGACAACGACCTCAAGATCATCGACGCCGTCAACAAGCGCCTCAAGCTGGTCAAACAGCTCAAGGCGTACAAGGAGCAGCACGACGTCGACTTTCTGGACCCCGCGCGCGAGGAGTGGATGCTCACCTTCGTAAGCCGCGCGAACAAAGGCCCGCTCTCGAGAGACGGCCTCGCCGAGCTCTACCGGGGCATCCTCGAGATCACGCAGCGCGAGGCCGCGCAAGACTAGGCGACGGTGGCCCCAGCCGCCGACACGCTCAGCCCGAGGGGCTGCGCCACCACACCCATCGCGCCGAAGGCGTCGGCCATCGCGCGCGCCACACGTAGCGCGTCGGTCGCCAGACTGACGAAGGCGATGAGGCTGGGGCCCGAACCGGAGATGGCCACGGCCGCGGCGCCGGCCTGCTGCGCGGCCACCCAGGCGGCGCGGCCGCCGGGGATGAGCCTGAGGCGCGTCGCCTGGTGCAGCCGGTCTTCCATCACCTGGCTGAGTAGCTCGAAATCGCCGGTGCGCAAGGCTTCGACCACCAGCGGAGTGCGGCCCAGATTGAACACCGCGTCCTTCATCGGCACCTGCGTGGGCAAGCCGGCTCGCGCCGCGTACGTGCTGAAGGCGAGCGTTGGGACGGCGACGGCGACATGCGCCTCGGGGATGAGGATCTTCTTCGTCAGCAGCCTGCGTCCTTTGCGGACCACGATGGTGAGGCCGCCGAGCAGGGTCGCCGCGACGTTGTCGGGATGACCGTCGATCTCGGCGGCCAGTTCCAGCAGGCGCACCTGGTCGAACGGCCGGCCGAGCAGCGTGTTGGCGCCGAGCAGCCCGCCGACAACCGCCGACGCGCTCGACCCGAGGCCGGACGACGGCGGGACGCGCAGATCGCAGTGGATGGAGAGGCCGGCCGGCGGAGCTGCGCCGGCCTCTTCGTACAGCCGCAGAAACGAGCGCGCCACCAGGTTGCTCACGTCAGTCGGGATCTCCCCGCTGTGATCGCCGCGCGTCGCCACGCTCACTCCGGCCCCCTCGAGGGAGAACCGCATGTCGTTCCAGAGATCGAGCGCCAGGCCGAGGCAATCGAAGCCCGGGCCGAGGTTGGCCGTGGTCGCGGGCACTCGCACGCGGCAGCTGGCGCCGGTCGTCAACTGCGACCCTCAGCTTCCGGCGGTGACCCGCCGGTCCGATGCCGGCGCCACCTGAAGACGCCGTAGCTCACGAGCAGCACCAGCACGACGACCACGACGTAGTCCGCGTAGTGCAGGTACGGCTGGATCTTCTCCCAATTGCTGCCCAGCTTGACGCCGATGTAGGCGAGCAAGGCCACCCACGGCACGCAGCCGAGCACCGTGTACAGCGTGAACTTCCAGAAGCGCATCTTGCCGAAGCCGGCGGGCAGCGAGACGAACGTACGCACGATCGGGACGATGCGGCCGAAGAAGACGACGGGCGCCCCGCAGCGGTCGAACCAGCGTTGCGCCGTGTCGAGGTGATGCGGCCGTAGCAGCACGTACTTGCCCCAGCGGTCCACGAACGGCCGCCCGCCGTAGTAGCCCACCGCGTAGGCGATCCACGAGCCCACGAGGTTGCCGGCCACGCCGGCCAC
>JADGPQ010000190.1 GCA_017882325.1 Thermoleophilia bacterium | reverse complement strand
GGCTATCAGGCCGTCGGCGACCCGGCCGCCCAGAAGCGGTTCTCGGAGGCTTGGGGCGTCGACCTGCCCGACAAGCCCGGCCTCGAGGTCACGGAGGCCTTCGACGGCATGGCGGCCGGCACCGTGCGCGCGCTGTACGTCGTCGGCGAGAACCCCGTGCTTTCCGACCCCGACCAACAGCACGTGGTGGAGTCGCTCAAGGGCCTCGATTTCCTCGTGGTGCAGGACATCTTCCTCAGCGAGACGGCCGAGCTCGCCGACGTGGTGTTGCCCGCCGCGAGCTTCGCCGAGAAGGACGGCACCTTCACCAACACCGAGCGTAAGGTGCAGCGCGTGCGCGCCGCCATCCCGAGCCCGGGCGCGGCGCGCGCGGACTGGGCGATCATCGCCGAGCTCGCGCGCCGGTTGGGGGGCGCCGGCGGCTGGGACTACGCGCATCCCGCGGACATCATGGCGGAGATCGCCTCGCTCACGCCCTCGTACGCCGGGATCACCTACGAACGCCTGGACGCCGAAGGCGGCCTCTGCTGGCCCTGCCCCGACACGACGCATCCCGGCACGCCCATCCTGCACATCGGCAAGTTCACGCGTGGTAAGGGCAAGTTCTTCCCGGTCGCCTACCAGCCGCCGGCGGAGGTGGCCGGCGGCGACTATCCGCTCACGCTCACCACGGGCCGCATGCTCGAGCACTACCACACCGGCACTATGACGCGGCGCTCCGACGGCCTCAACGAGCTCGTGCCCACGGGGTTCGCCGAGATCCATCCGGACGACGCGGCGCGCCTCGGCATCACCGACGGCGCCGCCGTCAGCGTGGAGACGCGGCGCGGCGTCATCAGCATCCCGGCCAACGTCACGACGCGCGTGCGCCCGGGCACCGTGTTCGTGCCCTTCCACTTCTGGGAGTCGCCGGCCAACATGCTCACCAACACGGCCCGCGACCCCATGGCCAAGATCCCCGAGTTCAAGGTGTGCGCCTGCCGGGTCACCGCCTGACAGGTCTAGCGGCGGCGGCGCGCCTTGATACCGCTGTACGACGACGTCCCCACGCGCCGCTTCCCGGTGGTGACGCTGGTCGTTATCCTGCTCAACGTCGCGGTGTTCGCCTTCGAGCTCACGCTGCCGCGCTACGGCATGACGCTCGGCGGCTTCTACGCCAAGGCCGGCGCCACACCCTTCGAGCTGGCGCACGGCCTGGACGTGCCGCCGGGCGACCTCGTACCGTGGTGGGCGACGCTGTTCACCAGCATGTTCATCCATGGCGGCTGGCTCCACCTCATATTCAACATGCTGTACCTGTGGATCTTCGGCAACAACGTCGAAGACGCTCTCGGGCACACACGGTTCCTCGGCTTCTACCTGGCTTGCGGCCTGGTGGCCACCGCCACCCAGGCGCTCATCGACACCGGGTCCACGGCGCCGATGATCGGCGCCAGCGGCGCCGTCGCCGGCGTGCTCGGCGCCTACCTTGTGCTGTATCCACGCGCCAGAGTGCTCACAGTGTTCACACTGGGCGTCATCTTCCCTGTGGTCTCGGTGCCGGCCTGGATCCTGCTCGGCCTCTGGTTCGCTCTGCAAGCCATGGAGGCCGTGCTGTCGTTCCGCCATACTGATGCGGGTGTGGCGTTTTTCGCGCACCTCGGGGGCTTTGTGATCGGCATGGGCCTGGGCTTCGCCCTGGCCCGGCGGCCACGCCGCCCCGCCCCCCGGCGGGCTTGAGGTGTAAGCTTGCCGCCACGAGACCTGAGCATGATCGCCCACTATCACATCCACACGCGCCTGTGTCGCCGTGCCGAGGGCAGGCCGTGCGAGTACGTCGAGCGCGCCATCGGCCTGAGATTGTCCGAGATCGGCTTCGCCGACCATCTGCCGTTCCTCGCCGGGTGGGGACCCCATCACGACCTCCCGGACCCGCAGTGATGCGCGCTGTCGGCCGGCATCTCATGGCGATCTCCAACTCGCACTCGGGCGGCGGCGCGTACCGCCGTGACCTGCCGCTGATCCTCGACTCCCTGCGCGGTCTCGGCTTCGACGTCGAGGAACGCGAGACCCAGGGCGTGGGCGATGCCGCGCGCCTCGCCCGCGAGGCTGTGGCCCAGGGGCTCGATCTGGTCTGCGTCATCGGCGGCGACGGCACCGTCAACGAGACCATCAACGGGCTTGCCGGCTCCGAGGTGCCCTTGGCGATCGTGCCCACGGGCACCGTCAACGTGCTGGCCATGGAGCTCGGCATCCCGCTGGAGCTGCCCGACGCCGTGAAGCTCCTCGACGTGGGCACCGTCTCGTGGATCGATCTGGGCCTCGCCGGCGAGCGCTATTTCGGGCTCATGGCCGGCGTCGGCATGGACGCGGCCGTCGTCGCCTCGCTCAACCCCGTCTTGAAGAAGGCGTTCAAGGAGGCGGCGTTCGCGGTGCAGGGCTTCGCCAATTACCTCACCAAAGAGGAGCCGCTCATCCGCGTCACCAGTGCGGAGCGCACCGTCGAAGGGTACTTCGCGGTGTTCGGCAACTCGTCCAACTACGGCGGCGGTTTCGGTATCACGCCACTGGCCGACATGCGCGACGGGCTGCTGGACGTCTGCGTGCTCAAGGACAAATCGTTCCTGAGCACCATCTGGTACTGGACCGCTGCGCTCATCAACGCCCACATCAAGCACCCGAAGGTCGAGTACTTCCGCACCGAAGCTGCCGAGATCGTCACTGTCGAGGAAGGCAAGCAAGTCCTCGTCCAGACCGACGGGGAGGTGGCGGGCAAGCTGCCGCTCACCTGCCGGGTCGTGCCCCACTCCCTGCGCGTGATCGTGCCCTGACGGACGTCGCCGTGCGCCGCCCACGAGGAGGAATCGGCACGTGATCCCCCGTATCCATCTGCCACCTTCTGTCGAGATCGACGCCATCCATGCCGCAAGCTTGCGCGTCCTCGAGCACGTCGGCGTGGTCTTTCCCGACCGGCGTGCCCAGAAGCTGCTGGCCGAGGCCGGCGCGGACGTCCACGCGGACAGCGGGCTGGTCAAGATCCCGCCGCGGCTGGTCGAAGACGCTCTCGCGGCGGCGCCCCGCGACATCCTGCTTGCCGGCCGGGACCCGGCCCGCGACGTGCGCTGCGACGGCTCCGACACCTTCCTCACGCTCGACGGCACCGGCGCCTACACGCTCGATCATCGGAGCGGCGAGCGGCGCCCCTCGACCATGCGCGATCTGGCCGACGCCGCCCTCGTGGCCGACGCGGCGCCGGAGGTCGGGGTCGTGTGGAACATCGTCAGCGCCGCGGACGCGCCGCCCAACACGCAGGTCCTCGCCGAACTGGCGGCGTGCGTACGCAGCACCGGCAAGCATGTCCAGGGCGAGGTCCAGCGGGCTGTGGAAGTCCCGTTCGTGATGGAGATCCTTGCGGCCGCGGCGGACGGGGGGCGCTGGAATCCGGCGCGCCCCTTCTTCTCGATCGTGTACTGCCCAGTCCCTCCGCTCCAGCACGAGCCCGAGATGATCGCTGCGGCTGTGGCCCTCGCGGACGAGGGGGTGCCGATGTGCATCTACAGCATGGGGCTCGCGGGCGCCACGGCGCCCGTCACTATCGCCGGCGCCGTCATGCAGGCCAACGCCGAGATCCTGAGCTCCCTCGTACTCTTCCAGCTCGTACGCTCGGGCCTGCCGTGCATCTACGTCGCCGACACCGGCGTGCTCGACATGCGCGTCGGCATCTACACGGCGGCGTCCCCCGAGTCCATCCTGATCACCCAGGCCATGGTCGGCCTGGCTCGCCGCTACGAGCTGCCGGTCATGGCGACCGGACTCACCGGCGACGCCAACGGATTCTCGATGATGAGCGGCAGTGACGCCGGCATGACCGCGCTTGCCGCGATGCTGATGGAGCCCGACTTGCTCGTCGGGGCCGGCATGCTCGACGGCGCCCAGATGCTCTCGCTGCCCAAGATCCTGCTTGACTGCGAGCTGTTCAGGCAGTGCCGGCGGGTGCGCGCCGGGCTGACCGTCGACGACGACCATCTGATGCCGGACGTCGTCGCCGACGTCGGGCCCGGCGGGCACTTCCTTAAGGCGAAGCAGACACGGCAGCACATGCGCTCGGGCGAGATCTACCTGCCGCAGCTGATGCTGCGCGAGCCGTACGATGCCTGGAGCGTCGCCAAACGCGGCGAGCTGGAGCGGGCCGTTTCCGCCGTCGAGGAGATCCTCGCCGGCCACCGGCCCAAGGCTTTGCCGGCCGGCGCCGCCGACCGTATCGACGAGGTCATCGCCGCGGCCGGGCGCGAGCTCGGCGGGCGGTAGTGCGCCAGGGCCAGGACAGCTTCAGAGGCCCATCACCTGCGCCAGGGCGCGCAGCCGCTCGACGTACTCCTTGCGCGCTTTGGCGTCGCGCTCTTGCAGCTCGTCGGGCGCGGCCACCGGGACGATCTTGAACGCCGGGTTGTCGAAGAGCCGCAGCTCGAGAGAGTCGCCCTTCTTGTACGGCAGGTCCTTGAAGAGCTTGCCGAGGAGGTAGCGCGCGGTCTCCTCGCCCACGGGGAGAACGTAGTGCGGGGTGGTGATCGTGAGCTCTTTGGACAGGAACGGGTAGCAGTTGTCCTGCTCTGTCTTCCGAGGGGCGCGCAGGTCGCCGGCGGTGCGTGGCACGCACTTCATGAGCGTGGTGACGTAGACCTGGTCGGTGCTTGCGGTCAGGGCCGGCATGAACTCGGCCAGGCTGCCGACGAGCGTGGAGCCCGCGGGGAGACCGGCCTTCTCATCGGCGAGGTCGGGGCTGAGAGAGACGACCATCACCGAGCAGTGCGGGTGACCGCCTCCGGGGACGGCGCGGAGACGACAGGCGACGAGCTCCTCGCAGCGGGTGCACTCGCCGACGCTCCGCGCCAGCTTGTCGAGTTGTTCGAGCGCATCTTCCATGAGAGATCCCTTCTGTCGTCGGTCCGGCCGGCGCCGCGCGGCGCCGGCCGGCGCGGTCAGGCGCCGGTCTTGTTGAGCCGGTACTCGCAGATCAGGGCGCTGGGCGCGCCCACGAGAACGAGCAGAAGCTCGTCCCCGAAGGGCGCCAGCACCACGTTGAGCGTGTTGAACTCGAGAGAGATGTACTTCGCCTCCGGCTGGCCGAGCTCGCCGGCCAGGCGCGCGCCAATGTCGATGGCGCCGGCCACCTGGGCGGCCACGGCGTCCGTAGCGAAGTCGGGCTCGGCGTCGGCGGCCACCACGAAGCCGTCGTGCGAGATCAGAAGGGCGGCGACGATGCCCGGCGTCTCGCGGTACGGAGCCAGTCTGGTGACGAGGGAGTCGGCCTGGTCGCTCACAGTGCCTCCAAAGCTGTGTCGAGTTGGCTGCGGACTGCGTCCGTGAAAGCGGCGGCCGCGGCGCCGCCCTCGAACACGCGCGAGAGGCCGTCGGCGAGGCCGACCAGCTCGCTGAGGAAGATACTCGTGCGTGGGAGCGGCGGACTCTCGCGGGCGGTGAGGGCACCGTCGAGCGGGAGCTGGATCAGCGTGTCGCCGCTGAGGAAGAGCCGGCTGGTCTCGCGCCCCGACAGTCGCACCCGTACGCGCACGGCGACCCCTTCGGGGACCTGCTCGTTGGCGATGTCGATCTCCACACGCGAAGCCTAGCGACGCCG
>JADGPQ010000004.1 GCA_017882325.1 Thermoleophilia bacterium | reverse complement strand
CGCCGGCGCCGAACGCAAGACCGGCAAGATCATCGGCGGGCTGGTGGTCCTCATCCTCGGCCTGGTCCTCGTGTTCTGGCCCGACACGTCGGTCAAGACGGTGGCCGTCCTCGTGGGCCTCGCCTTCCTCTTCTGGGGCGCCGTGATGGCGATCGCGGCCTTCGTCGACCGCGGCGAGGGCTGGGGCATCGCCGCGGGCTTCGGCGTTCTTCTGGCGCTGGTCGGCATCATCGTGGTCGCCTGGCCCGGGCCGACGATCGCCATCCTGATGATCTTCGTCGGCATCGACGCGATCCTGTTCGGTGCGTCGCTGGTCGCTCAGGGCCTGGCGCTCCGCAAGGTGTAGGGGCCCGTGAAGGCCGACCCACCAGAGGAGCGCCGCCGGCCCTCGGAGCTCATCGGGCGGATGGTCGCCTCGAGCCGGTTCTTCGTGCTCCTGGCTACCATCAGCCTGTTCCTCGCGTTCATGGCCGTCATGGTGTCCACGATAGTCGTGACCGTGATCACGATCATCCACGCCTTGAACCAGGACATGACGCAGAACGAGCTTATCGGCAAGCTGATCAAACAGGCCGACTACGCGCTGCTCGCGACCGTGCTCTACGTGCTCGCGCTGGGTCTGTACAGTCTCTTCGTCGACGACCGCGTGCCGATGCCCGGCTGGTTGCGCATCAGCGACCTCGGGCAGCTCAAGGAATTGCTCGCCGGCGTGGTCGTGGTCGCGATCGCCGTGATCTTCCTGGGGCAGGCGCTCACCTGGAACGGCGTGAGCGACCTGCTGGCGCCGGGCTTGGCGTCGGCCGCCGTCATCGCCGCGCTTGCCATGTTCCTGTGGCAGGCCGCGCGCGAGCGCCAGCTGGACCGTGAGGCAGGACATCCGGGCCAGGCCGCCGGCGACTACGTGGATGACGCCGCCGGCGACGCCTGACGGACGGGCGGCCGGCCAAGTCGTGCTGCGCCGATCAGTCGAGCGGCAGCTTCTTGCGCCGCGCCTGGCCGAGGTTCTGGACCACCAGCGACACTACGGTGATGAGGTAGAGCTGGCCGAGAATGGCTTCGAGAACGGCCAGCATGCGCCCCACATTCCCCATAGCCGTGAGATCGCCGTAGCCGACGGTCGTGATGGTCACGAAGCTGAAGTAGAGGAAGTCGACCGTCGACGCCCTGTCCGGCGGCCTGATCTGCGCAAAGAAGGAGTCGCCGCTGAGCACGCCGGTGAGGGCGAACATGCTGGCGAAGAACATGGCGATGAGCAGGTAGACGCAGATGGCTCCGTAGAACGTGTTGATGTTGATGACCAGGTGCGTCGCCAGCCGTTTCACGATAGCCACGGGGGCCACGATCACCAGGAGGGCGGCGAGCGTCGCCGTGACTGCCTTCGCCAGGTTCTCGCTGCCGAACACGCTGAGGGCGATGGCCACGACGGTGGCCACCGGGATGATGGCGACGGCGTAGCGTAGCAGGCGGCGCTCGACCTGAGACGCGCGCAGCGCCAGCCACGTGGTGGTGGCGAGCATGACGAGGCTGAGCAGGCGGCCATAGTGATAGTCGCCGGCGATGGCCATGACGAAATAGCTGGCGATGAGCAGCACGAGTACGAGGCCGTAGCTGTCGGCGAAGCGCGGTGGCTTCTCGCCCGGAGGCTCCTGCAACACGGCGTGGCTCGCCGGAACCTCGTCCGGCTCCATTCGCGTGGGCGGCGTGTTCGGCGAGGACGCCTCAGAGGGCGCCGTGGCCTGGATGTCGTCTGGCTCGGGCATGGTGCGCCGTCACTGTATCCCACCGGCTGGGAGGCGCAAGACCGGGATAGCGCACGTGATCATGCGCAGGGGAAGCCGGACACAGCGCCGAACTCCGTGCCGTACACTCGCTGAAGTTCTCCTTTGCCTATGGATCACAGCACCTACGCACCCACACCACCTCGCGATCCGCGCCGCCGGCGGCGCCAGCTGGCCCGGCGGCGGCTTCTCATGCTCGTCCTTCTCGTGCTGGTCGTGGCCGCGATCATCGCCGCGGTCGTGATCAGCTGCGGGAAGGGCGAGGACGAGACGGGCGGCACGGGTCCGAATCCGGCCGCGGCCTCGGCGAGCCCGAAGCCCACGACGCCGCCGCCCAGGGTGTGGGCGGCGAGCACTTCCGACCCGGTGCGCGTCTGGGTCGGCGGCGACTCCATGGGCGGCGAGCTCGGCTGGGCCCTCGGGCCCATGCTCGAGAAGACGAAGGCCTTCAAGCCCACCGTCTACTACAAGGAATCCTCGGGCATCTGCCGCTGGGACTTCTTCGACTGGGGCAAGAAGATGGAGACCGTCATGCGCACGGCCAAGCCCAACGCGATGGTCATGATGATGGGCACCAACGATACCCAGTCGGTGTGGGACCGCGGCACGTGGATCTCCTACGGCACCTCCAAATGGAAGACCGCCTACGAGAAGCGCGTTTCCGACATGATGGAGACGATGCTCAAGGGCGGCGCCCGGCGCGTGTACTGGGTGGGCATGCCGATCATGAAGGAGTCGTGGCGCAACTCGCGCATGAAGCTCATCAACACGATCATCCAGGACGCCGCCGCGCAGCACCCGGGGGCTCAGTATGTCGACGCCTGGGGACTCTTCGTGGACGCCGACGGCGCCTATGTGGCCGGCTTGCGGCTGGCGGACGGCGTACACTTCACCGTCGAAGGTCAGCAGCGTCTTGCCAGGGCCGTGCTCGAGGATGTCGCGAAGGACTGGCTGCCCGACGGTCTGCCGTCGCCGGGCCCGACGCCCGCGGCCGGCTCCTCGGCGTCCGCCAGCCCGTCCGTCTGACTCGGACCGGCGCCCGGCGCGGCGCGGCGCGGGCGGTCTGCCGCCGCCCCGACGCCCGGGTGGTTGCGGACCGCCTTCTGCGCCGATAATAGAGGCGTGATGCTCTACGTCCTCGCCACAGTCTCAGGGCACGTGTTCGACGATGCCAAGCGGCCGCTGCTCTTCCTGCTCGCCGGCTTCCTCCTCACCTTCGTCCTGGCGCGCCTCAACACCCGCGTCACGCGCGCCAGGGGTGGCTCCCGGCTCGGCGCGGGCAGCGTCGTCACGCGCGGCGGGCTGCACATCCACCACTCGGTGTTCGGCATCATCGGCATGACCGTCGCCGGCATCCTCGAGTTCGCCCTGCAGCCGGGGAGCCCGTGGATCGAGTTCTTTGCCCTCTGCTTCGGCTCGGGCGCCGCCCTCACCCTCGACGAGTTCGCGCTCATCCTTCACCTCGATGACGTCTACTGGACCGGCGAGGGGCGCGCCTCGATCGACGCCGTGATCCTCGGCGTCACCTTCATCACGCTGCTGCTCACCGGCCTGACGCCGCGCAGCATCAGCCAGGTCGGAGACCTGACCGAGATGTCGCGCTGGATCGGCTCCGCCCTCATCTTCAGCGGCGCCGCCTTCGTCATCGTGAGCTACCTCAAGGGCAAGCTGTTCATGGGGACGGTGGGCATCTTCGTCCCCCCTGTCGCCGTCATCGGCGCGCTGCGCCTCGCCAAGCCCGGTTCGCCGTGGGCGCACAGCCGGTACACCAACAATCCCGGCAAGCTCGAGAGGGCCTGCCGTCGCGACGAGGGCTTCAACCGTCGCTGGCGGCAGCGCAAGCACTATCTGTGGGACGTCATCGGCGGCAAGCCGCACCTGCGCCTCCCGCGCCGCCACGGTCATCACGACGACCGCGGCAGCGACGCCGGCCGCGGCTCCCCCAGCTCACGGAGCTGAGGTCGGTCTGCGGCGGGAAGTGCGCCGCGGTAGCGGAGGGTGCGTCCCCGCGGCTCAGGCGCGTCCGGCCTGGGCGGCGGTCACGGCCGCCCCCAGGCGCCGCGCGCCCTCCTGCAATGTCTGCTCGTCGTAGAGGCTGAAGGCAAGGCGCAGGCTGCGATCGTCGGCGTCGCTGCAGAAGCGCGCTCCCGGCGCGAAGGCGACGCCGCGCGCTTCGGCCACGGGGAGCAACCCGGTCGCGAGGAGGCCGGGCGGGAGCCCGAGCCAGATGAAGAAGCCGCCGGCCGGAAGCGCGAAGGTACAGCCGGCCGGCAGGTGTTCGCGCAGCGCCGCGGCCAGCGCGTCGCGACGCGCCGCGTAGACGCGGCGCAGCACCGCGACGTGCTCGTCGTAGCCGCCCGAGGCGAGCAGCCGGCCGACGACACTCGCGGCGAACTGGCTGACGCAGCCTCCGCTCTCCAGCACACCCGACGCGGCCAGGCGTTCGAGAAGGCTGCCGGACGCGTTGATCCAACCTACCCGCAGCCCCGGAGCCAGCGTCTTGGAGAACGAACCCAGGCGGACGACCGGAGCTTCCCCTTCGAGGGCCCAGATGGCGGGGGGCGCCTGTCCTTCGTAGACGAGCTCGCGATAGACGTCGTCCTCGACGATCACAAGGCCGTGCTCGGCGGCGATCTCGAGGAGCTCCTGCCGCCGCTTCGCGGAGAGCGACACACCGGCCGGGTTGTGGAACGTGGGAATCGTGTACAGAAGACGGGCGCGCTTGCCGGCGGTGCGCAGCTCCGCGAGCGCCGCTTGCAGCGCGCCGAGCTGGAGGCCTTCCTCGTCGAGCGGTACGCCCACGATCTCGACCGCGTGGTCGCGCATGATGCCGAGCGCCAAGTTGTAGGTGGGCGACTCGACCAGCACCGCGTCGCCCGGCGCGGTGAGCACCGTGAGCGCCTGCCCGAGGGCTTGTGAGTTGCCGCCGCTGACGAGCACGTCGGCCGCCGTGCAGGCGCGCTCTTCGCGCGCCGCGATGCGGCGCGCGATCTCTTGGCGCAGGGCGGCGGGGCCTGCCGGCGACCCGTACGCGAGAGCCGCCGGACCAGCGTCGTCGAGTACGTCGGCCGCCGCCTGGCGCACGAGCCCGACCGCCAGCAGCGCCGGGTCGGGCTCCCCGAAGGTGAGCTCGATGATCCCATCGCGAAGGGCGTTCTGCGTATCTGACGGAACGGTGGTCACCGGCCCATGATATGGGATGACGGCCGGCTGCGGTTTGCCGCCGGGCCCGTCCGGTGACGTACACGGTGACGCAGATGTCAGGTACGACGAGGAGGGCAGCATGATCGACCACGTGGGCATCCCGGTGACCGACCTTGCGGCGAGCCGCGAGCTCTACGCAACGGCGCTGGCGCCGCTTGGCTACAAGGTCCTGTATGAGAACGAGGAGTACGGCATCGTGGGATTCGGCGCGCGGCGGCCGCGGCTGTGGCTCAGTCGCGGCGAGCGGAAGATGGGCGTGCACGTCGCTCTGGTGGCCAAGGATCGCGCCGCCGTCGGGTCGTTTTACGAGCAGGCGCTGGGCGCGGGAGCCACCGACAATGGGCCGCCCGGTCCGCGTGAACAGTACGCCCCGGGCTACTATGCGGCCTACATCCACGACCTCGACGGTAACAACCTCGAGGCTGTGGTTCACGAGCGGTAGAGCAGCACGCGAGCCGGCCGGGCGCCAGACGGCAGGTCGGCTCGCCCCGCACAGCGTGCGCCGTTCGCGTCCACGCGCGGCGCCGTGCCTCGCGAACCCCTGCTACGGCGGGCCGTCCCTTTCCCCAGACTGAGGCCGGACTCGCACGCATGCTGTTTCCCACCATCACATTCGCGGCGGCGCTCAGCGTGCTCGCCCAGCTCCTTCGCGGCTGGGGCGGCGTCGGCGCCGCCGTCACGCCGGCCGTCCTGCTCGTGATCGCCGTCGGCATGGGCATCCAATACGTGCCGCGCAGCGCGTACGAGCGGGTTGAGGCAGGCTTCTCGCTGCTCAACCCGCTCCTTCAGGGGGGGCTGCTCGCCGTCGGCTTCATGCTGCTCGACGTCCTCGGCCCAGCCGGCCCTGCCTCCTTCCTCTACTTCCGTTTCTGATGAACGACCGCGACCCGGACAAGCTTCCCTTCGGCCGCCGCCCCCGGACGGCCGCCAGCGCGCTCGTCGCCATCCCCGTGGCCTTCGTCCTCGGGGTGCTGTTCAACGCTCCGGCGATGACGAAGACCGCCATGGAGCTGCCGTTCGGCGGCCACGGCAGCTTCCGTCTCGCTCTCGTGAACCCGGCGGCGGCCGCGGCTCTCGGCAAGCCGGACCCCGGGCCCACGCCCGTGGCCCTCGTGGTCGTCACGCCCCAGCCCACGCCTTCGCCCACGACGCCCTCGGGCAAGCCCCGCCCGAAGCCTGCGGACAAGCCGCTGCCCAAGCCGTACACCGGCCACCCGATGCACCTCTACATGGCCGGCGATTCGATGGCCGGCATCCCCGGCATGGCATTGGTGAACCTTTCCAACGACACGCATCTCATCAAACCGCTGCTCGACTACCACATCTCCACCGGGCTAGTGAGGCCGGACTTCTTCAACTGGCCGGCGCAACTCCAGCGGTAAGCCAAGGCCTTCGCTCCCGGCGCCGCGGTGGTCATGTTGGGCGCCAACGTCAATCAGGGCGTGCGGGCGTCCTCAGGGAAGGTCTACCGGTTCGGCTCCAGCGGCTGGGAAAAGGAGTATCGCAAGCGCGTCGACGACGCGATCACGATCCTCTTCGGCGGCGGCGTCCGGCGCATCTACTGGGTCGGTCGGCCCCATCATGCCGGACTCTACGTGTGACCGGCAGATGCGACTCGTGAACGACATCTACAGCCGCGAGGCCAAGAAACACTCGGGCGTGCAGTACGTCGACGCGTACAGGGTGTTCAGCGGGAGCGGCGGCTACTCGCAGCAGGTCCGCGACGGCGACGGCGAGCACCTCACCTACGCGGGCGGCGCGCGCCTTGCCGAGGTCGTGATGGCCGCCACCAAGGCCGAGTGGCTCGGCAAGAAGAAGGCGAGCGCCGGCTCCGCAGCGCCGTCGCCGAAGGCGTCGGCGAAGGCTACTCCGGCGCCCTGATGCCGCCGTTCTGACCTGGCCGGCCTCTGCCGAACGGCTGCGGCAGGCGCTCCGGGGACTGCTCTGCCCGCGGCCGCTGTAGTAGCATCGCGGGCATGCTCTTCCCGACCATCACGTTCGCGGTCTTCTTCCTGCTCGTGTACGCGGCGAACTGGCTGCTCATGCCGCGCCTCCGGCTCTGGAAGTGGATGATCATCGGCGTCAGCTACGTCTTCTACGGCTGGTGGGACTGGCGCTTCGTCCTGTTGCTCGTGGCGGCCACGTTCGTGAACCAGGCGCTCGGCGTGCAGATCGCCCGCGCCCGCAGACGCCGCGGCGGCGAGCGCGCCGCGAAGCGCTGGCTTGCGCTGTCAGTGATCGCCAACCTCGCGGCGCTGGGCTACTTCAAGTACGTCGACTTCTTCGCCGTCAACCTCGACCACCTGCTCAGCAGCTTCGGCTTGGGCGCCCCCCTGCCTCTCCTGCGCATCCTTCTGCCGGTGGGCATCTCGTTTTTGGTCTTCCGCGTGCTCACCTACACGATCGACATCTACCGCGGGGAGCTGGCGCCGTCCTCGACGCTCGACTTCGGTGTCTACGTGGCGTTCTTCCCGTACCTCCTTGCGGGCCCGATCACCCGTGCCCGTGAGTTCCTGCCGCAGCTGCGCTCGCCGCGCGACCCATGCAATGTCGACGCCGGCCGCGCCTTCGTCCTCATCCTCGGCGGTCTCGCCAAGAAGATGCTGATCGCCGACTACCTGTCGACGCACATCGTCAACGGCGTCTTCGCCTCGCCGCAGTCGTTCTCGTCCTGGGAGACCCTGTGGGGGATCGTCGCCTACTCGGTGCAGATCTACTGCGACTTCAGCGCCTATAGCGACATCGCCATCGGCATCTCGCTGCTGCTCGGCTTTGAGCTGCCCGAGAACTTCAACGCGCCGTACACCGCGCGCACCATCCAGGACTTCTGGCGACGCTGGCACATCACGCTGTCCAGCTGGCTGCGGGACTACCTCTACATCCCGCTGGGCGGCAATCGCAAGGGCCGCGGCCGCACCTACGTGAACCTCATCGTCACGTTCCTCCTCGCCGGCCTGTGGCACGGCGCCGGCTGGA
This sequence comes from Thermoleophilia bacterium, assembly GCA_017882325.1. Lineage (GTDB taxonomy): Bacteria > Actinomycetota > Thermoleophilia > UBA2241 > UBA2241 > CAIXSE01. The sequence continues at coordinate 31,264 of JADGPQ010000004.1, read as the reverse complement.
CGTTCGTGTTCTGGGGCGGCATGCACGGCGTCGGGTTGGCGCTGGAGCGCGCCCGCGCCGACGCGCGCCAAGCCCGGGGTCTGCCCGAGCCGGGCGCGACGGCCGGGGCGCGGGTGCTCCAGCGTCTCGCCGTGTTCGCCTTCGTAAGCGTGGCCTGGGTGTTCTTCCGCGCCGACTCGATCGGCGGCGCCTTCGCGGTCCTCTGGCGGCTCGTGGCCGGGCTGGGCAGCATCGGCTCGGCGGTCACCTGGCCTATCGTGGGCCTCGTCGTGCTCGGCATCGGCATCCAGTACGTTCCGCGCCGCCTGATCGAGCGCCTCGAAGGCGGACTGGCGAGCATCGGCTGGGTGGGGCAGGGCGCCGTTCTTGCGCTCGCCCTGTTCCTCATCAACACGCTCGGCCCGCAGGGGGCGGCCGAGTTCCTCTACTTCAAGTTCTGATGCGGCGAGGAACACAGGGCGATCGAGCATGACCGACGAGCGACACGACGAAAGCTCGGGGAGGCTGCCGTTCGCCGACGACGGCGCCGCCGACGACCTCTTCGTGTGGGACGGCCTGCGGCCTCCCCCCCGCCAAGCCGATCCTGAGCCGGGGCGCGTCCCCGGGGAGTCCCGGAGGTCGCGCGCCCCACATGAGTCACGGCCGTCGGGGGACGAAGGCGCCCTGCCGCCGCGCCGCGCCGCGCCGGCTCGCGGCGCCGGCGACGAATGGCAGGATTGGCTCGACCCCGGCGAGGGCGCGCAGCGGGGCGAGCCTGCTGCCGGGGACGGAGCCGGCGGCCCGTTCGGTCCGGACGCGCTCGGTCACGTGCCCGAGCGCCGCCGGCCGCGCCGCCGCCGGCTCTCCGCGGGCGCCGTCCTCGCGGCCATGCTCATCGGCTTCTTCGTCGCCGGGCTGCTCGACGCGAAGGCCATCGAGACCGCAGTGAAGGGCAAGCCGCTGGGCACCGCGCGCAGCGTTCAGCTCGCCCTGCTCAAGCCCATGGTCGTTCTCAGCGGCGCTCTGCAGCTCGACCGGCCGGCCGAAGCGCTCAACGCCATGCTTGGGCGCGGCGACGCGGCTCACCACTCCATCGCCGAGGTCAAGAACAAGGCCAAGCCGAAATGGCCGCGCAAGATCACCCGCAAGCACCCGCTGCGTCTCTACATCATCGGCGATTCGATGGCCCAGGTCTTCGGGTCGTCGCTCGAGAACCTCGCCGAAGAGACCCATCTCGTCAAGGCCAAGCTCGACTACAAGGTATCGAGCGGCCTGAGCCGCCCCGATTTCTTCGACTGGCCGCAGCGGATGATCGACCAGATCGTCGAGTTCGGCCCCGACGCCACCGCCGTACTCTTCGGCGCCAACGACGGCCAGAACGTGCTCCATAAGGGCAAAGTGCTGGAGGTGGGCAGTAAGGCGTGGCAGGAGGTCTACGCGAAGCGCGTGGGCAAGGCCATGGACATCCTGACGAAGGGCGGACGCCGGGCGTACTGGGTCGGTAACCCGATCATGCGCGACCCCAACTACCGGGAGCGCATCTCGATGATGGACCACATCTACGAGGCCGAAGCCAAGAAACAGCCGGGTGTGTTCTACATCCCCACCTGGGCTCTGTTCGCCAACGAGAAGGGTTCCTACGCCGAGTACCTCCCGGACGCGAACGGCGATCCCGTGCTCATGCGCGCGCCCGACGGGATCCACCTGTCGCGGGCCGGCGGCGACCGCATGGCGCGGGCCGTGCTCGAGGTCATCGAGCAAGACTGGGGCATGCCGCAACAGCCGTGAGGCCGCCGAACGGGAGAGTCAGGCGGGCGGCCGTTCTCCGCTCGGCTCGTCCACCCAGTCTCGGGTGACGAACAGCCAGAAGGCGAGGCCGGCGTGGGCGCCGTAGGCGCGGAAGCGCCGGCCGATCGTGTGATCAGCGACGAGCTTCCCCGGCGGCTTGCCGACCAGCCGCGCATACTTGGGCCGCGTCCACGAGTCCAGGACGAGCCGCGAGTGGCGGCCCACCAGCATCATCACGTGCGCCGCCGCGTACGGCCCCACCCCGGGCAGCTCGAGGAGGCGGCGCTCCGCCTCGTCGTCGGGCAGCTCCGCGGGCGGGGTCACGAGGAGAGCCTCCAGATCGAGCGCGGCCGCGGCGACCGCGACTGCGAGGGCGCGGAGGCGAGGGCCGCGGTAGCCGGCCCTGGCCACGTCGCGGTAGAATCCCTCCTCCGCCTTGGCCATGCGCTCCGTTGTCGGGAAGGCGTGGCCCGACGGCCCTCCGGGCGGCGCGCCGGGGGCCGGCTCGCCGAGATGCTCGACCAAGGCGCCGACCATGCGTTCCGTCGCCGACCAGGCGCAGTTCGTGGTGCAGATCGTCTTGACGACGTCCTCGAACACCGTGGGGCTGCGCATCATCCGGCCGGCGCCGGTGCCCGCCCATGCGAGATCGAGATCGGTCGCAGCCTGCGCGTAGAAGGCGCTGAGATCGTCGTCGAGGCAGAGCATGCGCCGCGCCGTCGCCGTGAGCGCCGCTGCCTCGGCGGCGTCGGGCGGCGGGCCGGTGTCGGCGAGAGACAAGAGCGCCACGGCCGGGCGGCCGCTTGCGCAGCCCGCGGCGGCGCGCGGCGGCGGCTCGCCGGAGACCGCAGGCCGGCGCGAGACCCTGATCGTCCTCGGGCCGCCCACGGCGGGCAGGGTCACCGTCATTTCGCACGTCGCCTCGTCGAGGCTCGCGGGCGGCAACGAGGCGACGCCGTGCGACCGCAGAGTGCGGCGTAGATCCACAGGCTCGCCGGCGGGACCACACAGCTCGAGCTCGGCGAAGGGCCTCATCCGGCGGCGATGAGGGCGATGCCCGCCAGCGTCCCGAAGGCGCCCACCATCTGGTGCGGCGCGATGCGCTCGCGCAGCAGGCCATACGCGAGCAGGACGGTCACCACGGGATAGACCGACCCGAGCACCGAGACGATGCTCAAATAGCCCTGTGTCGTGGCCAGCGCGAAGAGGCCGTTGGCTCCCGTGTCGAGCAGGCCGACGGCGACGATGAACGGTAGCGCGGAGCGGCGCATCTCGAGGCGCGGCCGCGCCGCCGCGAAGACCATGGCGAACACGACCACCGAGGAGATGCGCCCGCCGAGCATCGCCCACAGCGCATCGTAGCGCGCCGTGGCGTCGTAACCCACGAGCACGAGGCCCATCGCCACTGCTGCGGTGAGGGCAAGGACGATCGCCCTGCGCTGATTGCGGCGAGGCACGCGCCTCGTGGACCCGATCGCCATGATGGCTGCCGGCTCCACTGCCGGCTCGTTGGGCAGCGCCGCGACGCCGATGGTGTCGCCGGCCCGGGCGCGTTCGCTGGCCACCAGAATGACGCCGGCGGCGGCGAGGGCCACACCGGCGAGCTGAGCGACGCTCGGGCGCTCGCCCGCCGCCAGCCCGACGAGGAACGGGATCATCGCATTGGTGGCGCTGATCGGCGCGACCACGCTCATGGAGCCGATGGCGAGGGCCTGGTAGAAGCAGGAGATGGCGACCACGCTCGCGAGTCCTCCCAGCATGACCGGCCACACCGCGTGCAGGCCCGGCCATCCGTGGCCGGCGAGGACGACGACGAGCGTGGCCCCCACGAGACCGACGGCCTGGCTGCCGACGATCACCGCCCAGAGGCTGGCGCGCCGGGTGGTGAGGCCCCCGAGAAAGTCGCCGGAGCCCCAGCCGATCGACGCACCGAGGGCGAGTGCGATGGCGAGCATGCCCAGAGGCTATCACGGCGGGTGGTAGGCTTTGGCGGCGGCGGCGACCGCCCGCCGCCGAACACATGTGCCCGCCCGTCGACATCCCGGACAGTGACGCCGCCCTCCTCGCCGAGTGCGAGGTGGAGACGTTCCGCGCCGGGGGGCCCGGCGGCCAGCACCAGAACGTCACCGACAGCGCCGTGCGGCTGCGCCACAAGCCCACGGGGCTCACGGTGACGTGCCGGGCGCAGCGCAGCCAGTACCTCAACAAGATGGACGCGCTCCGTCGCCTGCGGCTCAAGCTCGTCAAGCTGAACGCGCCGCCACCGCCACCGCGCCGGGCCACAAGGCCCTCGCGCGCGGCGGTGGAGCGGCGCCTCGCCGCCAAGAAGGGTCGTGCCGTCGTGAAGCGACTGCGACGGCCCCCGGCCGGCGACGACTGAGGCGGCGGTCACGGGCGTCCTCGTCGCACTCCTCGCCGTGGCCTTCGTGGCCGGGGTCTTCGGCAGCATGCTCGGGGTAGGTGGCGGCATCATCATGGTGCCCATGCTGAGCTTGGCCTTCGGAGTGCCCATCAAGGTCGCCATCGCCACGAGCATCGTCTGCGTGATCGCGACATCGTCGATGGCACAGACCACCTTCGTAAGTCGGGGGATGACCAACATCCGCCTGGGGATGCTGCTTGAGGTCGCGACGTCGGTCGGAGCCGTGGCCGGAGGCGTCACGGCGGTGCTGATCGACGGCCGCGTGCTGCAGTTCTGTTTCGCGGCCCTCCTCGTCTACGTCGCCTGGCAGATGAACCGCCGCGGCGGCGACGTGACGCCGGCCCGGACCGGCGTGCTCGAGGCGGCCTACTACGACGTGGCCGCCGGGCGCGACGTCGAGTACGGCGTGCGGCGCACGCGTCTCGGGTTCGTGCTCAGTCTCGGGGCCGGCAACGTCTCGGGGCTCCTGGGGGTCGGCGGCGGGGCGTTCAAAGTGCCGATCATGAACCTGGTGATGGGGGTCCCCCTCAAAGCGACGATCGCCACCAGCAACCTGATGATCGGGGTCACGGCGGCTGCCAGCGCGGCCATCTTCTACGGGCGCGGCTACATGGACCCGTACTATGCGGTGCCGGCAGCGCTCGGCATCCTTGCCGGCGCGCGCCTGGGCCCCCGTCTCGCCGTGCGCCTCTCGGCGCGCGCGCTGGGCATCATCTTCCAGGTGGTCCTCACGGTCTTCGCCGTGATGATGCTCCTCAGCGGGTTGAGGCTCGGGCTGTGAGCGCCCGTCCGGAGCAGGGAGCGGTGGCTGGCGCGCACGTCATGGAGCCGATCGAGCGCGCCATCCGCTGGATCCTGCTGTCCGGCATCGCGGTCAGCGCCGCGCTCATGGCGGCAGGTCTGGTCCTCGGCGTCGTCCGGGGGGCCGGCCTTCCTCGCGGCGTCGTGCCGCTCGCGGAGCTCCCGCCCGCGCTGGCCGCGCTGCGGCCGGCGGCCTACCTTTCGTTGGGTCTGATCGTGCTCATCGGCACGCCGTTCGTGCGCGTTGCGGGGTCGTTGGTGGTCTTCGCCAGGGAGCACGACAGGCGCTACGTGCTGGTGACCGCGATCGTGCTCTTCGTCATGTGCCTCGGGGTGCTGCTCGGAAAGGCCTGAGCTGGGCGCTCGGCTCCCGCCTCGATTCTAGGGGGCGCAGGACGGGCCGCTGTCGATGCCGCGGACCGCGGCGGCGGCCCTGCGCCCCGACACCATCGCCCCCTGGATCGAGGCCGTGTCGCGATGGTCGCCGCACACGAAGAGCCCGTCGCGCAAACGTACGGGGCGCTGGGGACTCGTCAGGACTTGGGGCGGCTGCGCCGGCAGCGCGAACGGGATCCGGTACACGGCCAGCCGCCGCCAGCCATCGACCTGGGCGCCGAACCAGGAGCGCAGCTGCTCGCGGACCGCGGCCTCGACGCCGTCGTCGTCCAGCCGCGGACTGCCGAGGATCGTGGCCGAGACCAGCGCCGCCCCGGGCGGCGCATGGCTCGGCGCCACGTCGCTCGGCACGCACAGGTCGTTCACCGGGCCACGACCCTCGCCGTCGAGGATCAGGATCGGCTCGCCGAGCGGCGACTGCTCCGCCGCGAAGTAGATGCAGGTCGTGGCCCGGGCGGCCGGCGCCTCCACGGCGCCGGTGAGTCGGGCCGCCTCCGGCCCGTCGACCGCCACGACCACTGCGCCGGCCTCGAGGCGCTCGCCGCCGGCGAGCGTGACGCCGCCGCGGTCGACCGATTCGACGGTGGCGGCCAGACGAACGGACGCCTCCGGCAGGCTGTCGGCCAGCTGGCGTGGGATCGCCTGCATCCCGGCGGCCGGCAGCGCCGCCTCGCCTTGCGCGAACAACTTGAACACGTACGCGAAGAGCCGGCTCGAGGTCTCCAGCTCGGGGTCGAGGAAGATGCCGCCGAGGTAGGGCCGGAAGAAGCCGTTCACGATCTCCCGTGAGAACCCCTCGAGGCGAAGCGCCTCCTGCGTGGTCACTTGCGGCGCCTCCAGCACCTCGTTCAACGAGGCGCGTGACAGGCGCCGGTGCAGGCGCGCGACGCGCAGCTTGTCGACGAGGCTGCCGGGACCGCTCCGCAGGTTGCGAGCGGCGTCGAGCGGGTGCCGCAGCGGGTCGGCCACGCGTGCGAAGCCGCCGGGATGACGGACCAGAGCGCCGGCGTAGAACGGCCGCAGGCCCAGACGCTCGTAGTCGAGCGCGTGGCGCGCCTCGGGGTACGCGGTCAGCAGAACCTGAAAGCCGCGGTCGAGCAGGAAGCCGTCCACCTCGTCGGTACGCAGGCGACCACCGGCTGCGTCGCTACTCTCGAGTACCAGGACGTCCACACCATGGTCCGCCAACTCGCGCGCGCAGCACAGCCCGGCCAGGCCGGCGCCGACGACGATGACGTCGCTCAAGCGCAGCCGCCGCCGCCGGCCGGCTCGACGGGCTTCGTGGCGCCCGGCACCACGCGCTCCCAGTAGTCGGCCAGTCGGGTCAGATCGTCGCCGGCAAAATGCCTGAGAAACAGGCGTCGCACCCCCGCCAGATGGGTGGCACGCGCTTCCCAGAACCTCCTCTCCCCGTTGGTGGTGAGCACCGCCCAGTAGCCGCGCCCGTCTTCGGAGCAACGCTCGCGGCGCACGAGGCCGTGTCGCTCCAGGCGGTCCACCAGCCGGCTCACCCCGCTGGCGCTGAGCAGTACGGAGTGGGAGAGGTCGCTCATGCGCAGGCGGTGTCGGGGAGCCTCTTCGAGGTGGAGCAGGACCTCATAGGACCGTAACGCCAAGCCGTGCGTCGCCGTGAGCTCTGCGTCCATGTCGTGAAGCAGCGAGGCCTGAGCCCGCAGCATGCCCCGCCACGCCGCCAACTCGGCTGGCACGAGGTCCACAGCGGTCTCCTGCGTCGGTGCCACGGGTCTCACTTCCTTGAACGGTCAAGCGCAGTATACCCATCCGCGGGCCGCCCTCGCCCGTCCTGCACAGGCCAGCAGCCGCAAGTAGAGTCCAGCGTTTGAACGGCCCTGAATCGTGCCTGCCGATGGCGTGGCGAGCGACGCCGGTGCGTCGCGCGTTGCCTCACGCTCGGCTCGGGGAAACCTCAAGGTATCGACCCGCTTCCGAAGTCGGACGGAGGTCCACCATGTCTGACAGCAAACCACCAGTATGGCGTCGCCGCGAGCACAGCCGCGATCTCACCGGCCTTGGCTGGCTCGAGGCCGACGTGCTGCGCGTCGTCTGGGACAACGGCGACGTCACGGTGCGCGACGTGTACGAGCGCCTGCGCGAGAACCGGCGCATCGCCTACACGACGGTCATGAGCGTGCTGCGCAACCTGACCGTCAAGGGCCTGCTCGAGCAGGACAAGTCGCAGGCCGCCTACGTCTATCGGCCAATGGTCACCGACGAGGAGGTCGCCCGCGGCATCCTCGACACCCTTGTCGACAAGATCATGGGGGGCCGGCGCCAGCCTCTGATCGCCTACCTGCAGCAGTCCGCCGACTGACGTTTGCACGGGCGGCGTCGGGGCGAGGCTCCGCCGTGCGCAGGCGGACGGTCGCCGCGACCATGACGTTAGCCGTCCTCTCTCGCGGCGCACGCCTCGCTTGCGGTGGCCGTGTCGCTGCGCCGCCGAGACGCAGCCTCGGGGGATGTCCGGCAGGCCTAACGGCCTGGCGCATCGCTCCCTCGGACGTCCCTCGATGGTGCGTGTGAGGACGATTCTCAGCGTGTAGAGTAGGAGTCGCAAGGGGGCGGGGGAGCGCGCGCGGTGTCGTGTGCAGACCCGACAGCGCCGTTCCAGAGAGAACCCATGGGCGGACGTGGAGAAGGTACGGCAATGCGCAGGTTCGCGATCGCGATCATTGCGGCGACACTAGTGTTCGGCTTGGTCGGGGGCGTGGTCCGCGCTGCCTCGAGTCCGTCGGCGTCGCCGGGCGGCGACAAGGTCGTGCTGCGCATCGGCATGATGCAGGAAGTCGACAACCTCAACCCGTTCGTCGGCTACTCGGTGCCGGCCTACGAGGTGTACCACCTCAACTACGACATGCTCGTCGGCTACGCTCCGAACGGAGACGTGAGGCCGGAGATCGCAGACAGCTGGACCGCCTCACCGGACGGCCTGGTGTGGACCTTCAAGATCCACCCCGGCATCAAGTGGCAGGACGGCACGCCGCTGACCGCCAAGGACGTGGCGTTCACTTACAACTACATTATCGACAACGAGCTTTCGGCTTTCTCGAGCTACACGGTCAACATGAAAGCACCGCGCCGATCGTCATCGCCGTGGTCGCGGCGCTCGCGGTCATCGTCGTCGTCGCGCTGCTCGTGCGTCGCCGCCGCGGCCGCGCCGTCGAGGAGTAGACCGCGATGGCCGGGGCAGACGTGAGAACGGCCGCAGGGCGACCCGGCGAGGGAAGCGCCGCGGAGCCGACGATCCAGGCGTTCCTCGACGACCTCTTGGCCGACAACCCGGTCCTGGCTACCGGGCTCGGCCTGACGGCTGGCGCCGACCGTCTGACCTCGTGGTCGGCGGAGGCGGTTGCGCGGCGCATCGGCATGCTCCGTCGCCACCAGCGCAAGCTGCTGCCTCTGCTCGACGAGCTGGAGGTAGCGACGGCGGTCGACGCCTTCGCGGGCCTGCAGATAGCGCACCGGCAGCTGCGCGATCTCGAGCTGCGCCGCGTCCAGCACCGCCATCCGGCTGCCTACCTCGACGTGCTCTTCGGCATGTTCCCGCTGCTCGTACGCGAGCTCGGGTCGCCCGTCCAGCGCGTCGAGGCGCTCGCCGGAAGGCTGAGTGCCACACCGGGCCTGTTGGAAGAGGCGCGCGACAACCTGGAGCCCGGCGTGCCGGCCGCAATGGTCAGAGCGGGTCTGGACCAGGTCGACGGGCTCCTCGAACTGGCCGGGCCCACGGTTCGCGCCTTCGCGGCCGGTACCGGCCACGAGGGCGCCCTCGACCGGGCTTCGCAGACTGCGTGCGCGGCGCTGAAGGCCTTTCGCGAGCATCTGCGCGACGGTCTGCTGCCGGGGGCCGGGGAGGAGTGCGGCGCCGGCCGTCCCGTGCTCGAGGACATCCTGCGCTGGGAGCACGTGCTCGACGACACGCCTGAGGAGCTGGCGCGCTACGGGCGCGAGGTGCTGGCCGAGACCAAAGACGCCATGGAGGAGGTCGCCGCCGAGCTCGGCCACGGCGACGCTGCGTCGGCCGTTGCGGCGCTGCAGTCAGACCACCCGGCGCCGGATGACCTGGTGGCCGCCTACCGGCGCGCCGTGGAAGCCGCGCGGGCGCACGTCGTCGACCGCGGCATTGTCACCATGCCGCCGGGCGAGGAGCTCACCGTCCTGGCGACCCCGGCTTTCCTGCGCAGCATGCTGCCCTTTGCCGCCTATGATCCGCCCGGGCCCTACGATGCGCGCCAGTTGGGGTTCTATTACGTCACGCCGCCGCGGGAGGGTATCAGCGGGCCTGAGCTCGAGGCGGCTCTGCGGAGTCATCCACGCGCCTCCCTGGCCACGACCGGCGTGCACGAGGCATATCCCGGCCATCACCTGCAGCTCGTGAGTGCCAACCGCGCGACGACTCTCGCGCGCCGTGTCGCCCACATCCCGAACGGCGGCAACATCCTTGTCGAGGGCTGGGCTTTCTATTGCGAAGAGCTCATGGAGCGGCAAGGACTCCTGGCCGATCCCGCCGTACGTCTCATGCGCCTCAACGACCAGGTGTGGCGCGCCTGCCGGGTGGTCATCGACATCGAGCTGCATCTGGGGGTCATGGATCTGGCGGCGGCCGTCGACTATCTCTCCGCCGAGGCCCACATGAACCGCTACGAGGCCGAGCTCGAGTGCCGGCGGTACGCGGGCGAGCCTGGTCAGGCCATGAGCTATCTGCTCGGCAAGCGCGAGGTGCAGCGCCTTGCGGCGGTCTTCGAGCGGCAGCGGTGCGGCTCTCTGCGGGACTTCCACGATGGACTGCTGCGCTGGGGTTGCCTGCCGCCGGCGGTCATAGCCTGGGGGATGGGTCTTGCGCCGCCGCCGCCGGCGGCGCGCGTCAGTTCCTGACTCGCTCGCGCTGCTCCGCGCCGTGGAGTACCACCTGGTCACGCCCTGCCGCCTTGGCGCGATACAGCGCCTTGTCGGATAGCTCCATGAGGGCGTCCAGCTCAGTTGCGTCACGCGGGCAGGTGGCGACGCCTACGCTGATCGTGATATTGGCTGCCGCCGGCAGTCCTAGGCCCGTGTAGCGCGTGCCGCTCAGCGTGCGACGCACGCGCTCGGCGACGTAGTACGCGCTCTCGCCCGGCGTGCCCGGCAGCAGGACGGCGAACTCCTCGCCGCCGTGCCGGGCGCAGATATCGGGCTTGCGCAGGGCGTCCTGCATGGCCCGCGCGACCGTCTGCAGCACGCGGTCGCCGGTGGCATGGCCGTACGTGTCGTTGAACTGCTTGAAGTGGTCGATGTCGACCATGAGGACGCTCAGCGGCGCCTGATAGCGCAGGCTTCTCTCGATCTCCTCGCCGGCGCGGTTCATGAAGAACCGCCGGTTGTAGAGGCCCGTGAGGTGATCGGTGACGATCTGCCGGCGGATGGCGTCGTACTTGTGGGCGTTCGTCAGCGCGCTCTGCACGTGGTTCTGCAGCGCCACAAGGATGTCGTCGGAGAGCAGGGCGACGTAATCGCCCGAAGTGAAGGTCGCCAGCACTGCCATGTCCCCGAGGTTCTCGATGTGCACGGGGATCACGACCTGGTTCTTCATCGTGTGCGGGAAGAGCGTGCAGGTGTGGTCGGTGGTGCGCACCAGCTGGCCGCCGGCGAGCGCCTGGCGCACGGGGCAGTCGGGGGTGAAGGCGCAGCACTCCGCGGAGAGCGTGGGGGAGAGGACGCCCTGCGCGCCCTCGAGGGAGAAGGCGCGAGCGTCGGCGTCCAGAAGGAGCAGCGCGGCGAAGTCCGCGTGCAGAAAGGCTTTGCTCCGCGAGAGCACGCGCTCCACCGTCTCGCGATACGGCAGGGCCGCGTTCATCTCCTTGCCGAGCTCGCCGAGGTCCATGAGCTGCCGGTTCAGCGCCTGCACGCGCTCGAGGTCGGCTTTGATGCTCTGCGACACCCACTCCTTGTCCTCGGCGGCCGTGAAGACGGCGATGAGGGTGCCGACCAGATGCCCGAGCTCGCGGGTCTCGTCGCGATAGTAGGGGTCCTTGCGCTCGTAGTTGCCGCCCAGCCGATGGCGGGCGCGCCGAATCAGCCCATTGAGAGGCCGGTAGACCCAGAGGTCGAACGTCAGGGCGATGAGGGCGAAGAGGGCCAGCACCGCGGCGGCCAGCTCCCAGGTGGACTGGAAGTCGATCCAGTAGGTGGCCGCGTAGAAGAAAGCGCCCAGGGCGACCGCCACGACTGCGGTCGTCTTGAGCTGGAGGCTCACCCCGCGTTTGTAGTCGAGGCTGCCGCCTCGACGCTCCTTACCCGGCTTGTCTGACGTAGCGCGCCTCTCGTGGGATTGCGACTACTCCCGGTATCGGCAGATGAGCACCTTCCATGAGAAGCCACCGGTGTCTGTGGGCGGGGTTGCCTCCGGCGCGCGACAGGGCCCTTCAGGCTGGCGGGCCGCTCAGTAGCGCTGCGCCGATTGGTCCGTTTCGCGCGCGGCGCTCAGAGACGGCCGAGGATGCGGCGGTCGTACGTGCGCCGCGGGCTGCAGCGCCGTTCGCCGATGCGCCGGTCGCGTACGTAGTACGCGCACACAGCGCAGTACGTGCCGCACGCGAGGCGGATGTCCACGTCGGCGACGCAGAGCATCGGCTGCTGGTTGATGCGGGGGTCCTTCTTCATGATCATCTCACTTGTACGCCGGAGGAGCGTCGGCTCCTGCCCGCAGTCGCCCGGCGGCAGCGGGGCACACAGGCGCTCAGCCCTGCAGATAACTCTCGACGACCGCGAGCACCTGGGCGATGCGGAAGGGCTTCGTGATGTATCCGTCGATGCCGACGTCGGTGGCGCGCTCCATGTCGGTGGCCATGGCTTTGGCGGAGAGGCCGACGACGGTGATATCGCGTGTCGCCGCGTCGGCCTTGAGCTCGGCCACGGCCTCGTAGCCGCTCACGATCGGCATCATCATGTCCATGAGCACGAGGTCGGGATGATGCTGCCTGGCGAGGTCGACCGCCTCGCGCCCGTTCGCCGCCTTGTAGACCGTGTAGCCCTGCGTTTCGAGCGACATCGACACTATGCTCAGGATGTCGGGGTCGTCGTCTGCTACCAGGATGGCCTTCGCCACAGTGCGTACCTCCTCAGCTGATCTTGCCGGCCGACAGCGGATCGGCGGGCTTGGTTGATATCGGCATGGTAAAGATAAAGCTGGAGCCTTTGCCGAGCTTGCTCTGCACGCGGATCGTGCCGCCGTGCAGCTCCACGAGCTCTTTGACGATGGCGAGGCCGAGCCCCGTGCCACCCTGCGTGCGCGTGGCGGAGGAGTCGATCTGCGTGAAACGCTGGAAGACCCTGTCCTGATCCTCCCGGGCCATGCCGATCCCCGTGTCGTTCACCCATATCTCGACCATGTCGCCGGCGGTCCGCGCCTCGACGCTCACGCTTCCGTTGTCGTGCGTGTACTTGATGCCGTTGGTGAGCAGGTTGAGCAGGATCTGGTTGAACTTCGCCGGGTCGGCCGACACCAGCGGAAGGTCGGTGGGCAGAAACGTCGAGATGCGGATCCTCTTGTCCTGCGCGCGCGGCTTGACGACCGGCAGTACGCCCAGCAGAGCCGCGCGAAGGTCGACCGATTCAGGGTTCAACTCCAGCCGTCCGGCTTCGATCTTGGTGAGGTCGAGGATGTCGTTGATGAGGTTCAGGAGCGCTTCTCCGCCTTTGAGGATGCTCTCGACGAAGACGCCCTGCTTCTCGTTGAGCTCGCCGGTCATCCCGCTCAGGAGCATGTCGCTGTAGCCGATGATCGACGTGAGAGGAGTGCGCAGCTCGTGGCTCATGGTGGCCATGAAATCGCTCTTGAGCTCGTCGAGGTGCGTGAGCTCGCGATTCTTGCGCGCGAGTTCCTCGTTGTACTGGATGTTGCGCACGACCAGGGCAACCTGGTCGCTGAGCGCGCGCACGGTGGACAGCGCCGCCGCCGACACGGTCTCGTCCTGACGGTAGAGCAGGCAGATCAAGCCGAGCAGCTCGTGCTTGGCCTCCAGCGGCGCCGTGACGAAGCCGTGAAAGCCCCCTTTCTCAGCTGCCTTGAGCAACCGGCCGATCTGCGGATCGGTGACCGTCTTGTGCAGTTGCGCTCCTGTCTTGGCCACGTCGGCGATCCCGAGCTCCTTCATCTTGCGGACAAAGGCTGCGTCAAGCGGCCCATGGTTCGCCTTGTCGTCGAGCTCGCCGCTGTTGTGGTTGAGCAGGAGGGCGAAGCCCGCGCCGATGCCCGAGGCGCCCATGATCTGCTTGAGCGCCTCGGGCATGAGCGCGTCCACGTCCTGGTGGCGAAGAAAGACGCGGCTGCTCTCGCTCATCACGCGGAGCTGCTCGTTGGTGGACTGCATGCGCCGCAGCTGTTCGTCCGTGTCGGACTTGGCGCTGCGGAGCTGGACGGTGGTGCGCACGAGAGCCGTGGCGAACCGGCCGGCCAGGAGAGCGATGAGCAGGAAGGCGGCGACGTGCAGACACACCACCATCGGCATCCAGCTGGGGGGCACGTTGATCTCGGCCACCATGGCGGTCGCGCGGAGCCACCCGACGTGCTGCAGCTCCCAGATGCCGGCGTACGCCGCCCCGGCCGCCGCCGCCGCGGCGTACGGCACCCAAGCCGGCAGGAAGACCGTCGCGAGGACGATGGGCCACACGTAGAAGACTGGTACGGCGCTGAGGGCGCCGCCGCTGAAGATGATGGCGATGGACACGAGGGCGATGTCCAGGACGACGATGGCCCCGGCCAGCGTCCGCGTCTGCACGCGGTTCTCGAGCACGAAGAAGGGCACGTTGACGACGACGACCACCGCAAGGCAGGCCAGCAGCTCCGCGCCGACGAGGCCGTGATCGCCGATCTGGACCCATAGCACGGCGAGCAGCAGGGCCAGCGTGAAGAGCACGCGAGCCCACAGCACGTCGTGCAGCTGTTTGCGCAGGTCCATCCCCTCCACTCATACCTCCGCGCTGTGACTCGGGCGAGTAAGGTATTCTACCTTGGGACCCGAAGTCCGTTTCGCGCGCGGACCCCCGGCTGTCTGGACAGCGCGGCCGGCCGAAAGGAGGACGCGTTCATGTCTGTGCCCCGGCTTGTGGTGTGCGGGCTCGAGCCCGGCCCTGCCGTCGCCCTTGCCGCAGGCGCCCTGCAGGCGTGTTTCGCCGGGCAGCACGTGGTCCGTGCCGTCACCATCGGTGCGGATCTCCCGTTGTGGCGGCTCCTGTACGCCGGTGAGGGCAGGGCGCCGCGGGTGCTCGACCCGGCGCTTCACGACGACGCCGTGCTGGAGCTCTATGACTTCTGGAGCGAGGGCTGTGATCTCGTCCTCTTGGTGGCGGTGCAACCCGCCCTCGACCGCTGGCAAGGCGTGAAGGGCTCGCGGGCCGTCGATATCGCCGCGGGTCTCGACGCGCCTCTTGTGCTGGTCCTCGACGGGCGTGAGCGCGGCGCCACGGCGGCGGCCGCGGCCTACGGCGTGCGCGCCCTTGCGGGCCGCCTCGAGATCGCGGGAGTGATCGTCGTCGGCGGCGACGAGCGTGATGCCGCGGCGGAGCTTGGGCAGACCCTGCGGCGCGACGCCGGCCTTGCCATCCTCGGCTGGATCCCGCCGCAGCTGAGCGAGCAATTCGCGCGGACCTATTCGGCGGCGGGCTCGCTTCGCCAGATCGGCCAACGGCCGGTCAAGGGCAGCGAGCGGCTCCTGTGCGCCGAGGCGGGAACGTATCTGGGCCGCGACGACCTTCTGGCGGCGGCGACGCGGCGGGGTTTTCTGCCCGGCCGTACGCGGCGGCTGCTGACGCCGCTTCCGGCCGCCCACGGCCTGAGGCTCGCGGTGGCCTGGGGCCCGCCGCTGGAGCCGTTCGCCCTGGAGAACGTCGACATGCTGCAGGCCATGGGACTCGAGCTCGCGCCGCTCAACGTCGCCCGCGACCGCGAGCTGCCGCCGGACGTCAGCGGTCTGCTGCTCGCCGGACTGCTCGACGAGGAGCAGCTCCCCGCCATCGCCGGTAACACCGAGTTGCAGGCGGCGCTCGCCGAGGCCATCGGCGACGGCTTGCCCACTCTCGCCATGGGTGGCGGCGCGCTCCTGCTGCTGCGTCGCCTGGCCGACAGCCGCGGGCGCAGCCACGAGCTCGCCGGCGTGCTGCCCGCCGAGGCCGAGCTCCTGGAGTGGTACGAGCGTCCCCGGTACGTACGCGCCCGGGCGGCGCGCGGCAATCCGTTCGACGAGGGCGAGAACCTGCTGTATGAGCTGTTCGATCTCGAGTTCCTCTTGCTCGAGCAGGAGTCGTTCGCCTACCACGTGGGCGACGCCGGCGAGCCGGGCCAAGCCGAAGGCTTCGCCTTCGGCCGTTGCCTGGCCACGACCATGTACCCTTCCCTCCCCAGGTGCCCCGCGCTGGCCGCCAGCTTCGTCGCAGCGATGCGTCTCGTCGGACCTCGCGCGTGAACTCCCCCGTCGCCGCGTTCGAAGCTCCGCGAGCTCTGCGCTTGCCCGCCCGAGGCTCCTTGCTCTGGCTGGCCGTCGCGCCGCTCGCGGCGCTCGCCGTCGCCATGCTGGCCATGCACGTCCTCGGCGTCTCCGGCGGCGACGACCCGGCGCACCTCTACAAGCTCGCGCTCCTGCGAGAGGGCCAGTCGGTGATCTGGGACAACTACTGGTACGGCGGCAGCTACGGTGCGCTGACGTATGGCATCGTGTACTACTGGCTGGCGCAGTTCGTCCCCGGGGTGCTCCTGACCGTCCTTGCCGGCGGCCTGCTCCCGCTTCTGTTCCACCTGTACCTGCGCGACGGCTGGGGAGTGCGCGCCCGCGCGCCCGCTTGGACTCTCGCGGCGGTCATGGTCGTGTACCTGGCGTGGGGGCAAGCGCCCTTCCTGCTCGCCATGTGCCTCACCATGGGAGGCTTGGCGCTGCTGGCGCGCGGGCACCCGCTGCTGGGGGCGCTGCCCTGCGCGCTGGGCGTGTTCACCAACCCGCTGGCGCTCGTGGCCGGCGGTATCTTTCTGCTGGCGGCGCTAGTCGCGCGCCCGCGGGAGCGACGGGGCATCGTCGTTTTTGCCCTCGCCATGATCCCCGTCTGTGCGGTGCGCATCGCCCTGGCGGCCGTCTTCGCCGCTCCGTCGTGGGAGTATCACTACATGGCCGAGCTCGGTGGTCTCACGATCGTCGCCCTCATCGGTATCGCCTTGGCCCGTCGCTGCTCCTCGCCGGAGCGCCGCGGGCTGCAGTGGGTGTTCGTCGCTCTGCTGGTCGTCGTCTTGCCTGCCTATCTTCTGCCGGACTCGCCGATCGGGAGCAACGCGGGGCGCTTCTTCTATGTGTTCGGCGCGCCGCTGGTCGTTGCGGTCGCCTGGCCCAGCAGGCTGTCCCGCCTGGTGCCGGCAGCGGCCGTTGCCGCCGTGCTCACGTTCCAGCTCGCGTTCCCCGTCTGGATGCTGGCCAACGCACAGAGCTTCACGGCGACGCGTTCGGCGTTCTTCGCGACCGCGCTTGACTATGCCGGCCGTGTCTACGACCCCGACTATCGCTTCCACGTCGTGACGCCGGAGATGCACTGGGAGTCCTACTACTTCCCGGCCGCGGGATTTCCCATCACGCGGGGTTGGTACCGGCAGGACGACGCCCTGCACAACCAGGAGCTGTACGACCGCAGCCTCGATACCGGCGCCTACTCGTCCTGGCTGAGGCGCATGGGCGTGCGGTACGTCTTCGTCCCTCACGCGCCTCTCGTGGCCGACGCCCGCCGCGAGGCAGCGATCCTCGACGGCTCGCGCGAGTTCACGGTCGTGTACCGCGGCGCCGACTGGACGGTGTACCGCCTGCGCCGCAGTGAGCCGCTCGTGGTGCCTCTGGCCAGCGCCTCCGCCTCCGTACTGACCATGGACCACACAAGCATCCGGTTCACCGTCACGCGACCGGGCCCTTACCTGGTCAAGTTGACCTGGTCGCCGTACTGGCAGGTGGCGCGGCGGCCCGACGACCCCGCGCAGCGGGGTCGTGACGGCCGCCGCGACGCCTCGTGGGAGCACGAGGCACTTCCGCACGGACGCGCGCTCCTGCACAAGGACCCCTACGGCTTCATGGTCTTCGCAGCTCCGGCTGCGGGCGTCTATGCGCTCCGCTTCGACCTGGCCGCGACGGCCGAGGCGGAGCTGCGGCAGTGACGCTGGCGAGTATCGAGGCGCGCCTCAAGTCGCGGCGCGGGCTTCTGGCGCTCTGGCTCGGCAGCACGGCGGCGGTCGCGGTCGTGGCGTTTCTCATGTACCGCGGTGGGCTGCCCGGCTGGGACGACGCCGCCCACGCGTACAAGATCTTCCTCCTGCGCCGCGGCGAGTCGGTGTTCTGGGACGACTTCTGGTATGGCGGCGCCTACGGCGCCGCCAACTACGGGTTCGTGTACTACATCCTTGCACTGTACGTGCCGTCGAAGCTGATCGTGATCGCCTGCGCCGGCGTGCTCCCAGTCACCTACTACATCTACCAGCGGGACATGTGGGGCATCGACGACATCTGGCCCGCCTGGGCTTTTGCCGGGACCATGAGCGTCTATCTCGCTCATGGTCAGGACCCCTTCGTCTTCGGGCTCGCGCTGACTGTGGGTGGGTTGGCCCTGCTGGCGCGGAAACGGCCGCTGTGGGCCGCGCTCCTCGTGGGCGTCGGCATCTTCGCCAACCCGATGGCCTTCGTCGTGTGCCTGCCGTTCATGCTGTCCGACGTCGTCGCGCGGCCGGCACTGCGCCGCCGCTACCTGTGGTTCATAGGCGCGGTCGCGCCCTTCATCGCCCTGCGTGTCGTACTCGGCATCGCCTTCAGCGAGCCGGGCGGCTATCTGAACGAGACGTCGCAGCTGCTGCTCTATCTGGGCTTCGCGCTCGCCGGCCTCGCGCTGTCCGGCGTCAACGCCGCCCACGCGCGTCGGCCCTTCGTCGTCCTGTTCCTGACGTATGCGGCCGTCTGCGTGCTCTCCTTCGTGACGCCGGGCAGCCCTCTGGGCAACAACATCGGGCGCTTCTTCTTCGTGTTCGGCCTGCCGCTCCTGTTCCTGCTCCGGCACTCGCGGCTGCAGCGGCCGTTCCCGTACGGCGACCTGGCCGTCATACCTATCGTGCTGTTCGGGCTCCTGCAGATCAGCGCCCCCTACAGTCATTTCACGCGCACCGACGAGTGGCCGCAGACGCGGACGAGCTTCTTCGCCCCGGCCCTGGTCGCGGCGGCGCGGTACTACGACCCGAACTACCGCATCCACGTCGTCGCGTTGCGCCGCCATTGGGAGGCGGACTACTTCCCGGAGGCCGGCTACCCCATCACGCGCGGCTGGTATCGCCAGGCGGATGCGATCCACAACGGCCTCTTTTACACGCCCTACGATGCGGCGACCTACGTGGCCTGGCTACGCCGTATGGGCGTGCAGTACATCTTCCTGCCCGATGCTCCCCTCGACCCGTGGAGCCAGCGCGAGGTGAGGATCCTCGAGACGTCCCCCGAGTTCGAAGTGGTGGATCGCGCCGGCGCCTGGACGGTGTACCGGCTGCGTCACGCCGAGCCGCTCGCGGTGGGCCTGAACGGCGGTACCGCGCACGTGACCCGCATGGGGCACCGCGACTTCACCGTGGAGGTCGACCAGCCGGGCACCTATCTGCTCAAGGTCACGTGGTCACCCTACTGGACGCTCGTGGAGGGCTCCGGCGCGCTTCGCCGCTCGCCCGACCGGCTTCTCCTGCTCGATGCTCGAATAGCGGGCGCCTACGCGCTGCGCTTCGACGTCACGCCGGGCAAGGTGCTCGCGGAGGTGGGCGCCCGGCTCGGACTCTAACGGCTCCCGGAGGACCACGCCATGCCCCGCTCACGCCTGTCTCCCGAGGTCTTCGCCCTGCCGCTCGACCAAATGCGGGAGGGCTACTACTCCGACGCCTACTTCAACTGTACCAAGGCTGTGCTCGAGGCTCAGGACCTGCATCCTCGGGTCACGATGCAGATCTTTCAGAAGCAAGAACGCGCGGTGCTCGGAGGGGTGGACGAGGCGCTCGCCGTGCTCAAGCTATGCGCCGGGCGGTATGAGGGAGAGGCGGCCGCGCGTTCGTGGGAGCCGGGCTGGAACCAGCTCGCCGTCTCCGCCCTGTACGACGGCGACGAGGTGGCCGCCTGGGAGACGGTCATGACGATCGAAGGCGACTACAGCCTCTTCGCTCACTTGGAGACCGTGTTTCTCGGAGCGCTTACGCGGCGCACCCTGATCAGCACGAACGTGCGCCGCGTGGTGGATGCCGCTGCCGGCAAGCCGATCCTCTTCTTCCCGGCGCGTTTCGACCACTACCGCGTGCAGACCGGCGACGGTTACGCCGCGCACATCGCCGGGGCCATCGGTGTCAGCACCGATGCACAGGCCTCATGGTGGGGCGGCAAGGGCATCGGCACAGTACCTCACGGACTCATCGCGGCCTGCGGCGGGGACACCGTCGAGGCCGCCCGCCGTTTCGCCGACACGTACTATCCGGACCTCAACGTCACGGCGCTGGTCGACTTCGACAACGACTGCGTCGGCACGAGTCTCGCCTGTGCTCGGGCTCTGGGCGAGCGTCTGTGGGGGGTCCGCCTCGACACCGCGGAGACGCTCGTCGACCGCGCCCTGTGGCCGAGCATGGGGAGCTTCCGGCCGACGGGAGTGGCACCGGAGCTGGTGAGGGAGGCGCGCCGGGCCCTGGATGCGGAAGGGTTTCGGCGCGTCCGGATCGTCGTGAGCGGCGGCTTCACCGCCGAGCGCATCGCCGCCTTCGAAGCGGCCGGCGTGCCCGCCGATGCCTACGGCGTTGGGAGCAGCCTGCTGCGGGGGGTCGCCGACTTCACCGCCGACGTCGTGTGCCTTGAGGGCGCGCCCTGCGCCAAGGTCGGCCGGGTGTATCGCCCTAATCCGCGCCTCGAGCTCGTGAAGTAGCGGCCGGCCCTACTCTCCGTCGGCCGGCGCCGACGTCTGCTTGCCCTCGAGAAGGTCGACGAAACTCTGGGAGCGCCGGCCGATCGCAGTCGACGGATCGAGCTTCGCGGCCGTGACCCATTCTGCCTTGGCCTTGTCGATGCGGTTGGCTGAGAAGTAGATGATGGCCATCGAGTAGTGGGCTTCCTGGTTGTCCGGGGCCTTGTCGAGGACGGCCCTTATGGCTTGCGCGGCGCGCGCCGAATCGCCGTCGGCGTGCCACACCATTGCCAAACGCACGGTGGCCGTGGGGTTGCCCGGATCGATCAGGAGGGCCCTGCGGAACGTGCGCGCCGCCTTGGGGAAGCGCTGCCCGAGGAAGTAGGCGTCGCCGAGCTCGAGAAGCACGGCGACGTTGTCCGGCTGGTCGGCGCTGGTGCTCTCGAGCTGGGCGATCTTCTGCTGGACGGCACCGTCCGTGACGGGCGCAGGCGTACTTTCGCCGCTCTTGCCGGCGACCGAAGGATGGCCCGGCGGCAACGACTGACCGGCCGTCGATGGCGCCGCCACGGTGCCCGCGGCATCGCCGCCTCCGGAGCTCGTGCCGACGACGACGATCACCGCGGCGACGAGCACGGCCACTCCGACGCCGGCGAGTACGTAGTGCTTTTTCAAGCTTGTCCTTCCGTACGTGATCGGGCGCGAGCCTTGGGAGGATAGCACCGAGGTTCTCCTCTGGCGACCGCGTTTTGCCCGCAAACGAGAGGCATGAGGCGGCTGCCTAACCAAGCTTAACGGCCGCTTAACAAGCAGGCCGCGGGGGCGCTCGCCGCCTGCGGCCCCTTGCGCCCGGCAGTTGACGCTCCTTGGGCGGCGAGATAGAGTTCAAAAAGACCGTTTCTGTCCGGTCTCCTGCCGAAAGAGGGTCTGCATGGGACTTCAGCTCACCCGCGGCGGCGAGTACGCCGTTCGCGCCATGACCTATCTCGCGCGGTTTCCCGAGGGCCATGTGGCGTCTCTCCACGACATCGGGCAGGCGCAGGACATCCCCGCGAGCTTTCTGGCCAAGATCCTCCAGAGTCTCGTGCGTTCCGGCCTCGCGCTCTCGCAGCGCGGCGCGCACGGCGGCTTCGCCTTGGCGCGCCCCGCCGCCGACATCACGATGCGCGACGTCATCGAGGCCGTCGACGGGCCCATCGCGCTCAACCAGTGCGTGCTCTCGCCCGAGGACTGCTCGCGGAGCGGCGGTTGCGAGGTACACAATGCCTGGCGGCGCGCCCAGGCCCAGCTCATGGACGTGCTCGATTCAGTGACCCTCAGTACGCTGGCGCCGCAGCCCGTACCTTAGAGTCGGCGCCCGCCGTTGCGGGTGGCACCACCACCGGGGCAGCCGAGCCCGGTCTTCTCTCCTCGCGCGCCTGTCAGTCGCCGTAGCCCCCTGGATGCGCCTGCATCCACGTCCACGCATCGCGGACGGCGTCGTCCAGGCTGCGCCACGGGCGCCAGAAGAGGCTCGCCGCCGCCCGCCGCCCGCTTGCCACGAGCGCCGCCGGGTCCCCGGCGCGCCGCCCCACCGCCTCACGACGCAACTCCAGGCCGGTGATGCGTGAGACGGCGTCGAGCACGCGCTTCACCGAGTCGCCCTGGCCTGTGCCCAGATTGAAGGCCCCCTGGACGGTGGGCAGCGCCTCGAGCGCCAGGACGTGGGCGTCGGAGAGGTCGGCCACGTGCACGTAGTCGCGCACGCAGGTGCCGTCTGGGGTGGGGTAGTCGTCGCCGAACACGCGCAGCGCCGCGCCGTCCCTGGCCGCCGAAAGCGCCAGGGGGACGAGGTGCGACTCGGGGTCGTGGTCCTCGCCGCGGGCCTCGTCGGCGCCGCAGGCGTTGAAGTAGCGCAGGGCCGTGAAGGCGAGGTCGCCGTCGTCCCGCGCTCGTTCGAGCAGGCGTTCTCCGGCGAGCTTGCTCGCGCCGTACGGGTTGGTCGGCGCGAGCTCGTCGTCCTCCTCGATCGGCATGCGCTCGGGCGCGCCGTAGACGGCGGCAGTGGACGAGAAGACGAGGCGGCCGACGGCGGCGGCTCTGGCCGCCGCGATCACGGCCGCCGTGCCGTTCACGTTGACGTCGTGGTAGCGCTCCGGCTGTTCCACCGACTCGCCGACCTCGGCCAGAGCGGCCATGTGGACGATGGCGTCACAGCGGGCGTCCTGCAGTGCCACGCGCACTCGCGCCGCGTCGCGGATGTCACCCTCGACGAAAGACGCTTCGGCCGGGACGGCCGCGCGGTGGCCGCGTGAGAGATCGTCGTAAACGGTCACCCGATGGCCGCGCGCAAGGAGGCGCGCGGCCATCACGCTGCCGATGTAGCCGGCCCCGCCGGTGACCAGGACGTGCATGTGCCGATGCTAGCAGGTCGAAGCGGGCGTCCGGTAGCCACTGGTCCTCAGCCTCCAGCAAGAGAAAGGGCGGGGCACTCGCAGGGCGCTCGGCCCTTTTCGTCATCGTTCCGGGCGGCGCGACCGCGCCGCGGATGGTCAGCCTCAGCCGAAGGGGCTGCCGCCCGAAGGCGCGCAGCCTGAGCCGGCTCCGCCGAGGCTGCGCAGGAAGCTCGAGAATTTCTGTCGCACGTCCTCCGAGCCGCACTCGGGGCACACGCGATCCTCGTCCTTCAGGAAGCCCTGACGGAACACTTCGAAGGCGTGGCCGCACTTGTCACAGACCAGATCGTAGGAAGCCATAGCACTCCAGGTCGAATGGTGAGTTGATACCCTAGGGGGTATTATACCGGAGCTGGGCCGGAGCGCAAGCGCCTGCCCAGCGGGTAGACTTTGCCGAGAAGCGCCGGCGCAGCTGCTGGTCTCCTGTTGTCTCGAGCAGAAGAGGAACTGATGCACACGAAAAGGGTCTGGTTCTTGGTCATGCTTCTCGTTGTCGTCGGGGCGGCTTCCTTGCTCGGCGCCTGCGGCTCGGGTTCGTCGACCTCTTCGGCCGACGTCCAGTTCTTGTCGCCCAAAGACTTCAGTGTGGCCGGCTACGCCGGCAAACCGCTGGTGGTGAACTACTTCGGCTCGTGGTGCGGTCCGTGCAAGGCCGAGGCACCCGAGCTTTCCAAGTTCTCGAAGGCGCAGAGCGGCAAGGCGGCCTTCGTCGGTATCGCGGTCAACGACCAGCAGACCGACGTCATCGACTTCATGTCGAAGTACGGGCTCACGTACCCGGTGGTGCTCGACGACAGCAGTCTCAGTGCCAGGGACGGGATCACGGGGGTGCCGACGACCATCTTCTACAACGCGAGTGGCCGGGAGGTGGACCGCATCGTCGGCGCGGCGAGCCTGGACCAGTTCACCGCGAGCTTTGCCAAGACCCAGTGAGCCACGCCGATCCGGCATCCGCCGTGGGGCCGGCCTGAGCCGCCGGTGACGACGTCGGACCTGTGATCACCGCGCAGATCACGACGCTCACGATGTCGGGCGTCGGCCTGGCGTTTCTGGCCGGCCTGGTCTCGTTCGTGTCGCCCTGCGTGCTCCCCCTTCTGCCGGTGTATCTGTCGTTCATCTCCGGTGTCGGGGTGGAACGTCTGGGCAGCGAGCGCCGGCGCCTGCTCTGGACCTCGCTGCTGTTCGTTGCCGGGTTCACCCTGGTGTTTGTGGCCATGGGCGCCGGCGCCGGCGGCGTCGGCCGGCTGCTCATCCGCCACCGGCACGAACTGACCATCGCCGCCGGCGCGTTCATCGCCGTCAGCGGCCTCGTGGTGGCCGGCGTCGTCCACCTGCCCAAGCCGGTGATGAGGATGACGCCCCGGCGCGCCGGCGCCGGCGGCGCCTTCCTCACCGGCGCCGCCCTCGCCATCGGCTGGACGCCGTGCATCGGCTACGTCCTCGGCGCCATCCTGAGCATGGCGGCCTCGAGCCGGAGCGCCGTGTCCGGCTCCCTGCTCCTGCTCGTCTACTCGGCCGGCCTTGGCGTGCCCTTCGTTCTCGCCGCTCTTGCCTTCGACTGGATGAATGCGCGCCTTGGAGTCGTCAAGCGGCACTACCGGGCTATTCAGATCGGGGCGGGAGCGCTGCTGGTCGTCTTTGGCGTGCTCATGATGCTCGGCGTGCTCGAGCAGATGGGCCGTTGGCTGCCGGCCTTCAGCCCGGGCGGGCTCTGAGGCGGTATCCTTGGCGCCATGAGCGCCCGCCACCGCATTCCCGACGTCACGCCTCAGGGGCACGCCGCCGCCGAAGCGCTGCGGCGCGCGGTCGCCGGCACGGTCTCGACTTCGCCGCTCACCCGCTGGCTCTACTCCACCGACGCCTCGATCTACCGCGTGGTCCCCGACGTCGTACTGGTGGCGGGGTCGACGGCCGACCTGCATGCCGCGGCGACCGTCGCCGCCGAGTACGGCGTGCCCCTGGTCGCCCGTGGCGCCGCCACCAGCGTCGCCGGCCAGGCCGTCGGGCCGGGCATCGCCGTCGACTGCTTCAAGCTCGACCGCATCTTGGCGATCCACCCCGAGGCGCGCACTGCTCGCGTCGAACCGGGCGTGATCCAAGGGTCGCTGAACCGCGCCGCCGCGGCCTTCGACCTCGAGTTCGGGCCGGACACGTCGACGGTGGACCAGGCCACGATCGGTGGCATGGTCGGCAACAACTCCTCGGGGTCGCGCTCGATCGTCTACGGGGAGACCAAGGACAAGGTGCTGCGCGTCCATGCCGTCCTTGTGGGTGGCGCGCCGCTGGTCTTCGGGCAGTGCCGCGGCGGCGATCTTGCGAGCGGGCTCGCGGGGCCGGGGGCGGCCGGGCCGGCGGCGGCGCTCGCCGAGGTCCGCGACCGTTACCGCCGGCCGATCGCCGAGGACTTCCCACGGACTCGTCGCTGCACGTCAGGCTACAACCTGCGCGAGCTGCTCGAGCCTGAGCCTAACTTGGGGAAGCTGCTGGCCGGGTCCGAGGGCACGCTGGCGCTGTTCACCGAGCTCGAGGTGGCGCTAGACCCCCTTCCAGCGGCGCGGAGTGGGGCGGCGCTGACGTTTTCGACACTGCGCGCCGCCCTGGAGGCCAACGTCGTGATCCTCGAGTCGGATCCCTCGGCCGTCGAACTCCTCGACCTCGACCCGCTCCGCGCGGCGCCGAACCTCGCCACGTTCGCCCGCATGGCGCCGCTGCTCGCCGGCGACGCGCGCGCGATGCTCACCGTGGAGTATCAGGGCAGCGAGGACGAGGGGCGCGCCGGGCTCGGCCGCCTGCGCGCCGTGGCCGGCGACCTCGGCGCGACCCGAGTGGAGTGGCTGGAAGACCCGGCCGTGCTCGCCGAGGCCGGTGCCCTGCGCCGCGCCGCGCTACCGTTGCTCATGGGCGCGCCGGGCGCCGCGCGGCCTGCCACCTTTGTCGAAGACACCGCGGTCGCTCCGGAACGCCTCGCCGACTTCGTGGACGAGTTCGAGCGTCTCGTCGCGGCCGAAGGCGCGCGCGCCTCGTTCACCGGGCATGCCTCGGCCGGCTGCATGCACGTGCGGCCGCTGCTCGACCTCAAGTCGGCAGTCGGCGTACGACGCATGGAGACGCTGGCCGCGGCCGTCGGACGCCTGGTCGTCGAGTACCACGGCGCGATCTCTGGAGAGCACGGCGTCGGGCGCTCGCGAAGCTGGTCGCTGCCCGGCCTGCTCGGCCCGGACCTGTATGCGGCCATGGTCGCCGTCAAGGACGCCTTCGACCCGCGTCGCCTGTTGGGGCCGGGCACCATCGTCGACGGTCCCGCGGTCGCCGAGTCCCTGCGCTATGGCGCGGATTATCGCGGCGACGGCGCCTGGGCGCCTCGGCTCTCGTACGCACTTGAAGGGGGCTTCGACCTGGCCGTGGAGAAGTGCTTCGGCGCAGGCCTCTGCAAGAAGCTCACCGGGACCATGTGCCCGCCGGCTGCGGCGTTGCGCAGTGAGGCCTACGCGACGCGCGCCCGGGCCAACGCGCTGCAGGGCGTGCTCTGCGGGGCCGTCCCGCTGGCGGCCATCGGCGCGCACGAGTTTCGCGAGGTGCTCGGCACGTGCGTCGCCTGCAAGGCCTGCAAGACGGAGTGCCCGGCCGGCGTGGACATGGCCGCCCTCAAGACGGAGTGGCTGGCAGAGCTTCGCGCCAGGGCCGGCCTGCCGGCCCTGGCGCGCGGCATCGGCGAGTTCCGCCGTCTGGCCTCCTGGGCCTCACCGGCCGCCCCCCTGGTCAACGCCCTTGCAAGAACTCGGGTTGCCCGCCTGGTCACCGACCGCGCGGGCGTCGCTCGGCAGCGGCCCCTGCCGGCGTTCTCGCGGCGGCCACTGACCAGGCGGCTGGCGGGAGCGCCGACCCGCGCCGCAGCGGCGCTGTTCGTCGACTGCTTCGTGCAGTACCAGGAGCCGCAGGTCGGCGAGGCACTGGCGAACCTGCTGCGTGCCGCGGGCGTCGAGCTGGCCCTCGTGGACGCCGGCTGTTGTGGACGCACCGCGCTCTCGACCGGGCAGATCGACAAGGCGCGTGCCACGGCCGCTACGGCGCTGGCCGCGCTCCACGAACACGCGGCCGGAGGCTGTGACCTGCTCTTCATCGAGCCGAGTTGCCTGTCGATGGTGCGCGACGACTGGCGGCGCCTGCTGCCGGACGATCTGCGCCTCGCCGAGGTGGCCGCGGCCGCGCGGCCGGCGTTGGCGCTCGTCGCCGACCAAGCCGAGGCCGGCCGCCTGCGATTCCGTGCCGGCGGCCGCGCCCTGCTCCACAGCCACTGCCATGAGAAGGCGCTGGCTTTCGCGGCTGCCACCGAACGCGCTCTCGCAGCCGTGCCGGACCTCGAGGTCGGGGTGCTCGACGCCGGCTGCTGCGGCATGTCGGGCGTGTTCGGCTATGAGGCCGAGCACTACGCGCTGAGCGTCGCGATGGCGGAGCGCGCCTTGCTTCCGGCGGTGCGGGCGGAGGGGCCGGAGACGTCCGTGCTGGCGACCGGCACGTCGTGCCGGTCGCAGATCCGCGACCTCGCCGGCCGCCCTGCCGTGCATCCGTTGGCGTTTCTCGCGGCGCGTTTGCAGCGCTGACCGCCGGCTGCTCCACCGTCCCCGCCGCGACGCGTGTACGATGGACTGCGTGAACCTCGTGATCCTCATCGCCGGGATCGTCGGGCTGGTCGTGGCGGGCTACGGCTTCGTCACGCTGACCATCGACGCATTGCGCCGCCGCCAGTACCTCGACATCGCGCTGGCTGCCGCGGTCGCCGTCGCGATCGTCGTTCTGCTCATCGCCTACGGCGACCGGCTGCTCCGGTAGCCCGGCGGACGCTTGGCCAGGGCAGTCGCCTTTCACCGAACCGGCTCTCGCCTAAGGTCGGCACCCGATGCTGCCGATACTCGCATTCGTCCGGCGCGGGGGAAATCGCGTCCGCGGCGCGAATCTGGCAATCGCGGACACGCCGCACGTCGTGGCGTCCACGGTCGTGGGCGTCTGGGCACAGTGAGACGGCAGTCGAGGGCACGGCGCCTTCGCCGGAGTTGGAGAGTGAGCTGATGGCCAAACGCATCCTGGTCGTAGACGACGAGCCCGACATAAGGAGGCTCGTCGCCGAGGCCCTGAAGGTCACCGGCTACGACGTACAGACGGCCGCGAACGGCGAAGCGGCCATTCGCGCGGCCTCCCTCTTCATCCCCGACCTCGTGCTCCTCGACATCATGATGCCCGACATGGACGGGTTCGCCGTGTACGAGCGCTTGCGCGCCAGGCCTGTGGACCTCAGGTCCCCGATCATCTTCCTTACGGCGAGGCGAGAGATCAACGACAAGCTCCTGGGCTTCGAGAAGGGCGCCGCCGACTACGTCACCAAGCCGTTCCACATCAAGGAGCTGCTGGCCCGCGTCAAGGTGCACCTCGGCGAACTGGGACCGCCCAAGGGCGACATCCCCAACCCCCTCACCGACCGCGAGCTCGAGGTGCTCGGGCTCCTGGCCAGCGGCAAGACGTACAAGCAGGTCGCCAGGGCCCTCGACCTCTCGCAGAGCACGGTGCGAAACCACCTGCACAACGTCTACCACAAGCTCAACGTGGTCGACCGCGCGCAGGCGGTCATCGTGAGCCGCGAGAACGGCTGGATCTAGCTCAGGACGCGGAGACCGGCATGTCCGGCAGCGACCAGGCGACGTCTCCGTCGCGACGGTCGCCGTGGCGCCGCTCGCTGAACGGCCCGGGGCCGGTGACCCAGCGGGGGTGCCTGCGCTCGCCCGCCCGGCGATCGACGACGACGCGGACATCGTCGCGGCCGGCGAACTGCTGCGTGAGGCGCTCGTAGAAGAACCCTTCGAGCTGGCGGGGGATCACGATCAGTCTGGGCTGCGGGCTCTGCGTCGACCCGAGCATGCGGTACCTCCTCGACACCCGTACGTTACCACTTCAGGTGCCGTGTCATTCGCCGCAGCCGTCGGGATCTCCTTGGCTGGTCTCGGAGGGACCTGGTCAGGCGTCGCCAGCTTGGGCGACGGCCGCGCCTGCGGCGCTTCCGGCCGGCGTTTCGGTTTCCATGGCGACGCGTGACGCGTTCGCGTTGCGGAGAGGGGGAAGGCGCAAAGACCGCCGCTCACGGCGAGGATCGCGCTGCCGACGAACGTGTTGGCCACGGCGTTGGGGAACCAGTTCTTGAACATGGCCTCCATCATCGCCTGTGCCGGGGCCGGCCTGCCGGCGACGATCTTCTGCTCGACGGCCTCGCGGATGCCCTGGACGGCTTGGATACCGCCGGTGATGTTGGCCGTGATCCGCTTCTGCAGCAGGGCCCCGAGGGCGGCGATGCCCATCAGACTGTCAACCTGACCCATCGTCGAGAGGACGCGGAGACGTTGCACACGCGCTCCTTGCGCGCCGTCGCCATGACGGCCGACGTGACCGGGGCGACGGCGTGACCGATGCCGATGCAGGAGATGATGAAGGGCGCCAGCAGGCTCGCCGGCGTCGTGCCGGGCGAGATCTCGTCGACCCCCGGCGCCCGCGAAGACCCCAGGACCCGAATGACAAGGGTACCGAAGCGTACCGTCCACTGGGGGTGGCAGGGCCGCGCCACAGGGCATCCACCTGGGGTGTCCGACCGCCGGCCGCCGCCGCGCAATTCGAGTACAATCATCGGTAGTCACGCATGACTGCTGGAGTCTTCGTAGTGTAAAGCGGGCACCCGGCTGTACAGAGGGAGCTGAGCGTGAATCTCACGATCGACGGGCGGCAAGTCGCCGCCGAATCCGGCACCACGATCCTGCAGGCGGCCCGCGCCGCCGGTATCGATATCCCGACCCTGTGCCAGGACGACCGGCTCGAACCGTTCGCGGCCTGCCGGCTGTGCCTCGTTGAGATCGAGGGCGCGCGCGCTCCGCTGGTCGCCTGTGATACCGCCGCCCAGGACGGTATGACAGTGACCACCGAGACCGACGAGCTGAGCGAACAGCGCCGCGTGCTGCTCGACCTCCTGCTGAGCGACCACAAGAATGACTGCATCGTGTGTGACCAGGGCGGCGGGTGTCGCCTTCAGGAGATGGCCTACCGCTTCGGCGTGTCCGGCACCACGTACGACGGCGAGGTCCGCGACTATGCGGCGCGCGAGGATACGCCGTTCATCGCCTACGACCCCGGCAAGTGCATCCTTTGCGGCCGCTGCGTCGGCATCTGCGAGCAGGTTCAGGGCTGCTACGTGCTCGACTTCGCCGAGCGCGGCTTCGACTCGGTCATCACGACCTCGTTCGGCCGCTCCATGGTCGAGACCGATTGTGAGATGTGCGGCAACTGCGTCAGCGCCTGTCCCACCGGCGCGCTGCAGGACAAGCTCAGTCGTCAGCAGTGCCGTGTCTGGGACGCGAAGACGGTACGCACGATCTGTCCGTACTGCGGCTGTGGCTGCACCATCGACCTGCAGGTCAAGGACGGACGCGTCGTCCAGGTGACGTCGCCGGTCGGGGTCGGCGCCGGCGAGGGTAACCTGTGCGTCAAGGGTCGCTACGGGTTCCAGTTCATCGGCCACCCCGACCGCCTGACGCAGCCTCTTGTGCGGCGCGACGGCGAGCTCGTGCCGACCACCTGGGACGAGGCGCTCGATATCGTCGCGGAGCGCCTCGCGGCGATCAAGTCCGAGCACGGCCCCGACGCGCTCGCCGGGTTCTCGTCAGCGCGCTGCACCAACGAGGACAACTACCTGTTCCAGAAGTTCATGCGCGCCGTGATCGGCACGCAGAACGTCGACCACTGCGCGCGGCTCTGCCACGCGAGCACCGTCACGGGCCTCCGCCAGTCGCTCGGCAGCGGCGCGATGACCAACTCGTTCAAGGACCTCGAAGAGGCCGACGCCATCCTCATCATCGGCTCGAACACCAGCGAGGCGCATCCGATCGGCGCCCTGCACATCAAGCAGGCGCTGCGCAGGGGCGCCAAGCTCATCGTCATCGATCCGCGCGCCATCGACATGGCGCGCCGCGCCGACGTCCACCTGCAGCTGCTTTCTGGCACCAATGTGGCCGTGATCAACGGCATCATGAACGTGATCCTCGAAGAGGGCCTGGCCGATCAGGCGTTCATCGCCGGGCGCACCGAAGGGTACGAGGACCTTCCCGCAGTCCTCGCGGCGTACACGCCGGAGCTGGTGGAGGAGATCTCCGGCGTCCCGGCCGACAAACTGCGCGAGGCGGCGCGCATCTTCGGCGCGGCCGAAAGGGGCGCCATCTTCTACTCGATGGGCATCACCCAGCACTCGCACGGCACCGAACACGTGCTCGCGCTCAGCAACCTGGCGCTGCTTACCGGCAACCTCGGCCGTCGCGGCACGGGCGTGAACCCCCTGCGCGGCCAGAACAACGTGCAGGGGGCCTGCGACATGGGCGCACTGCCCGACGTCTACACCGGCTATCAGGCCGTCGGCGACCCGGCCGCCCAGAAGCGGTTCTCGGAGGCTTGGGGCGTCGACCTGCCCGACAAGCCCGGCCTCGAGGTCACGGAGGCC
>JADGPQ010000189.1 GCA_017882325.1 Thermoleophilia bacterium | reverse complement strand
GCCGACGTCCGAAGGCGCGAGTATGGGGGCACATGTCTTATCTGTCAAATAAGGCGATGATATAGAACAAGATGCCGGGGACGGACGGCCGACGGTCTCGTGCCTGAAAGGCCGCCATGAATCGGCAGCGCTGAGAGCTCATGGCGCTCGCATGCGCCCTGCCGATACTTCGGCGCGCGCTTGATGAGCCATAGGTACTGTTCGACTCGAACACAGGGGAAGGCCGGCAGGGCGCTGTCACGTCCCGCCGGCCCCGAATCGCGCCGCCCTCGTCCGACCGCGCGAGGGTCGCCGCTTCAGGGGACAGGGCTCAGCCGATCCAGAGACCCTCGATACGGACCTGGATGCCGTCGTCGGTGTGGTTCATGTAGTTGACGAGACCGCTGTGGCGCCACTGCATCATGCACATGCGCGGCTGGAACCAGTAGCGACGGCCGATCTCGACGTCGATGCGCCGCGCCTTGATCAGGCCCTCGTAAGCCTGGGCGGAGTAGTAGCCGATGTCCTTGAAGCCCTTCTGGCGCGGGTGCAGGGGGCCGGTGACGCACCACTCCAGCGTGCAGTTCTTGAGGTCGACGCTCTGCACGATGCCGCAGTGCGTCACGGGACAGCCGCACGAGATGCCCAGCGGGCGGCCGACGAGGACCTCGCCGACCTGGATGTCGAGCTCGCGGGTCAGGACGGGGTTGTGGGGGATGACCATCTCGCGCGGGCCTTCCTCCTCGGGGAAGCTGTCGAGCACGAAGTCGACCTCCCGCCCGAGATGGTCCGTCCAGGTGCGCTCGATGCCGCTGCCGAGGCCGCCGGCCACGACGCGCGGCGTCTTCTTGACCTTGGTCTCGACGGCGGCACCGGCGGCGCAGCCACCGCACTCGCCGTCCGGGGCGCACGAGCCGCCGGCCGGATCGGTCACCGGCGCCGTGAAGGGGTTTGCGGCGCCGCTCGACTCGCCGGTCGGCGGCGCAGCCCGCACGCCGAGGCTGTCGGCCGACAGCGGGATGCAGCGCTTCAGCAGTTCGGGCTTCTCGTCGAGGCGGCTGGCCATCTCGTCGCAACTCGGAAAGCCGCACAGGCCGCAATCCAGGCCCGGCAGCTCGATCTCGCTCGTGGTCGCCATATGGTGACTCCTTTCAGGCACGGACCGCGAAGCCTCTGTGGCTCGCGACGGTCTGCAGTGACTTGACGGTCGTGGGGAGCACCTCGAGGAAGCGCTCTACTTCCGTCTCGGTGTTGCCGCGACCCAGGGTGACGCGCAGAGAGCCGCGCGCGCGGATCGGGTCCAGGCCCATCGCGGTCAGGGCGTAGGACGGCTCGCCGGCGTGGTTGGCGCTGCAAGCGCTGCCCGACGAGACGGCGATGCCCATCTCGTCGAGCTTGAGCAGCAGCTTGACTGCCTCGCCCTCCTGCCCGGCGAAGCCAAGGCACAAGTGACCGGGCAGGCGGCGGTAGCGGTCGCCGATGAAGTAGGCGTTGGGGATCGTCGCCGAGATGCCCTCGAAGAGCTTCTCGCGGAGGCGCACGACACGCGCCGTCTCGACGCCCATCTCGCTGCGCGCGATGTGCGCGGCGCGGCCGAAACCGACGATGCCGGGGACGTTCTCGGTGGCCGAGCGCAGGCCGCGCTCTTGACCGCCGCCGAAGACGATCGCCTGCAGGTCGAGGCCCGAACGCACGTACAGCGCGCCCACGCCCTTGGGGCCGTGGATCTTGTGCGCCGACAGGGACAGCAGGTCGATCGGCGTGCGGCTCACGTCGAGCGGCACCTTGCCGGCGGCCTGCACGGCGTCGGTGTGGAACAGGGCGCCGTGCCGATGCGCGACCTCGGCGAGCTCGTGCACCGGCTGGATCGTCCCGATCACGTTGTTGGCGCTCATGATCGAGACTAGGTGCGTGTTCGAGCGCAGTACGGCGGCGAGCGACTCCGGGCTGACGACGCCGTCGCCGCCCACCGGCAGGTACGTCACGTCGACGCCCCGCGACTCGAGGAACTTCGCCGTCTCCATGACGGCGGGGTGCTCGAATGCGCTGACGACGAGATGCGCGCCTGTCGGCGACCGCTCGAGCACGCCGCGCAGCGCCAGATTCGCGGCCTCGGTGCCGCTGCCGGTGAAGATGATCTCACCGGGGTGGGCGCCGACCAGCGCAGCCACGTCGGCGCGCGCCTCGTCTACGCCCGCGTGCGCCTCGCGCCCGGCGTAGTGCATGCTGGATGGGTTGCCGAACGAGCCGTTCAGGTATTGGTCCATGGCTTGGCGCACGCGCTTGTCGAGCGGCGTCGTCGCCGCGTGGTCGAAGTAGATGCGGCTGCTCATCGTCTACTGGCCGCGGTAGAAGTTCTGGTTGTCGAGGGCGCGAACTACCCCGAAGTGCGCCTGCCAACCCACTTCACGTTTGCCGACACAGATGGTACAGGTGCCGACGGGCGGGCTGCCTCTCAGGAGCAGGTCATCATGGGCGTCCGGCGTCTCGAGGATCGCCTCGACCAGCGGGTCGATGCCGATGCCGTAGAGGGCGTTGGCTTCGCGGATCTGGGTCATGGGGGCGACGTCCTGGATGCGGGCGCGGAACACTTCGCGCTCCGCCTGCGAGACGAGGTCGCCCTTGGTGACCACGGTCACGTCGGCCAGCGAGAGCATGGGGCCGACCTTGAGCGGCAGGTTCATGCCGCTGGTCGCCTCGAGCACGCAGATGCCGAGTCCGCCGTCGACGTACGGGGCGCAGCGCAGGCACAGGCCGGCGGTCTCGACGAGGAGGATGGAGCAGTCGTTCTCGTCGGCCCACTGGATCGCGTCGCCGAGCACCATGACGCTGCAGTGATCCGGGCAGAGCTCGCCCGAATACACCTTGCGCGTGGGGATGCCGAACTCGGCGGCGAGCTGCTCGTCCTCTTCGGCGAACTGCACGTCGATCTTGAGGAAGGCGCAGCGCTCGCCCTTGTCGATGAGCTTGCGGATGGCGTGGCGCAGGACGCTCGTCTTGCCCGTCGTCGGCGGGCCGCTGCAGATGGCGATCTTCATGCCAGTGTCCCTTCCAGCTCGTTGCCGCTCAGGGCCTGGCCGACGCGCAGCTTGTCGCGCAGTCGCGAGAGCACGTCGTCCAGGCGGCTGACTTTGGTGGCCAGCTCGCGCTCGGCCTCGTTGGTGCCGAGGATCTTCATCACGCGT
Organism: Thermoleophilia bacterium; assembly: GCA_017882325.1. Lineage (GTDB taxonomy): Bacteria > Actinomycetota > Thermoleophilia > UBA2241 > UBA2241 > CAIXSE01. The sequence goes on along the minus strand of JADGPQ010000189.1, from coordinate 2,481 downwards.
CCCTCGGCGATGACGATGCGAAAGTCGCTGAGCAGCGCTATCCGCGGGTCGTGAGTGACGAAGATGAAGACCTTGCGCTGCCGCCGGAGGAGCTCCAGACAGCGGGTGCGGTCGATGCCGGCGTTCTCCACCTCGTCGAGCAGCACGATCGGCGTGTCGCAGATCACCGTGGCGTCGGCGATGAGCAGGGCGCGCGTCTGACCGCCGCTGAGCTCGGTCATGCGCACGTCCAGCCCGACCGGCTCACCGGTGAGCTCGTTGGCGAACTCGATGGTCCGCTCGATCATGTCGTCCGGATGCTTGCCCGAGGCGGCGCGCACGGTGGCGTGCGCCTCGAGGAACTCGCCCACGGGGAGGTCGCTGAGGAACGTGGTGTGCTGCGTGATCAGGGCGATGGGGTTCTTGGAGGGGTCGTTGCGGAACTCGCGCGGGGGACGCTCGCCGTTGATCAGCACCCGCCGCATCGACGGCGTGTCGCAGTCGGCGAACATCTCGATGTCGTTGATGAACGTCGTCTTGCCCGACCCCGTGGGGCCGACGATGCTGGCGACGTTGCCCATCTGCAGGTCGATGCGCTCCACGGGTTCGGGCTCGCCGTCTTTGCCGCGGCCGCCGATGATGGTGATGCTCTCGATCTCGCTCATGCACGACTCCCTGTACAGTCGGTGGGCATGGCCCCTCCTTCCTCGGCCGCGAGCGCCGGCTAAAGCCGACCATTGCTATCAGGAATGATCACTTCGCGACCTTGGGCAGTATGGATGCAGAAGCATTCTTTTGCAAATAGGAATTCCTGATACGACACGGGTGTCTGTTGCGTGGGCGCCGACGGCCGCGGGGAAGCCACGAATGGTGCCAAACGTCCGTGTGAGCCGAACGATGAACGACGCGGGGGACTCGCGACGCTGGCAGGGCTCGGATGTCCCGGCGAAGCGTCTGGGGCGTGGGTCAGCCGGCCGCGGCGTACTGCTCGCGGAAGAACGCGAGCAGCGACTCCGCGGCCCGGCTCAGCACGCGCGTCTTGGAGCGCACGCTGTAGAAGTCGCGAAGGATGCGGAAGCCCTCGATCGGCACGATCGCGAGCGTGCCGTGTTCGACCTCGGGCCCGATCGCCCAACGACTCAGGAAGGTGACGCCACCGCCGGCGATGGCGGCCTGCTTGGCCGACTCCATAAGGCCCATCTCCATGACCACGTTGAGCTTCTCGGGGCGGACGCCGGCGCGCCGCAGGTGGTCTTCGACCACGGTGCGGATGCCCGCCCCGTGCTGCTGCATGATCTGCGGCTCGGCGACAAGGCCGTCGAGCGTGATCTGCTCGCGCGATGCCCAGGGATGCCTGGGGCTGCAGACGAGGACGATCTCGTCGCGGGCGAGCGGCTCCGCCACGAGCTCGGGTCTTGGCGTCACGGCGCCGACGGCGCCGATCTCGAACTCACGCGCCAGTACGCGCTCGACCACGGCGTGTGTGTCGTCGACATGCAGTGAGATCGAGACGCCCGGATACTCGTCCTTGAACTGCGTAAGCATCCCGGGAAGTACGTGCTCGCCGGGCCCAGTCGAGGCGCCGACCATGACCCGCCCCGCGATCAGCTCGCCGAGGTCGAGGATCTCGGTGCAGGCACGCTCGTGCAGGTCGAGGATCTCGCGGCCGTAGCGGTAGAGCACCTGTCCGGAGTCGGTGGCGACGACGGTGCGTCGTGAGCGGTCGAGTAGGGTCGTCTTGAGCTCGCGCTCGAGGCTGCGGATCTGCTGGCTGGCGGCCGGCTGGGTGATGTGCATCTCGTCGGCGGCCAGGGAGAAGCTCTTGCGGTCGACGATGCGGCAGAACAGCCTGATCTGGCGGATGTCCATGCGGCCATCTTATCGCGCCGATTAGCAGGTGCCAATGTCGATCGACCACCCGGGGCGGGTCGAGCGGGCGTGCCGCGCGTCAGACCAGAGGCGCGGAGTCGGCATCGCCGGCGTCGCGGGCGAAGCGGCCGAGGCGCGCCCGCCGGGAGCGACGGCGCGCCAGGTCGAGCAGCCGGTCTACGAAGAGGGCTGGGTCGCGCGGCGTCGCCTGCGCCGTCCGCGCGTCACCCTTCTTCCTGAGGTCGATGTCGTCCACGCTCGCCGCCGTGTGGAGCCGGCCTTCGGCGAGCAGCGCGGCGTCGACGGCCGCCGGCGGCTTGAGCGACACCGTGTACGCCGGCGTGCCGAGCGCGGCCGCCTCCCGCGCCATGACTCCGCCGGCACCGATCAAGAAGTCGGCCGCGGCGATGAGGCTGGCGCCGTCGAGCACGGGCCCGAGCGGGGCGATCAGCCCGGGAACGCCGAGCGCGAGAAAGCGAGCGTGCTGCTCGGCGTCGCGCGCCACGAGAACGAGCGTCACGTTCCGCCGCCCGGCGAGCTCGCGCACGAGACCGGCGAGCGCCGTCTCATCCGCGGAGGGCGCGTCGCCGCCCCCGCGCGCCGGCCGTGACGGGCGCACCACGCCGACCACGC
>JADGPQ010000188.1 GCA_017882325.1 Thermoleophilia bacterium | reverse complement strand
TCGGTGAGGGTCTCGATGCGCGCCGTGAGAAGCGCGATCTGGACCTCAGGGGAGCCGGTGTCGCCGTCGTGCTTGGCGTGCTTGGCGATGATGGTCTCTTTGACTTCCTTGGTGACTGCCATGGTGTTCACCTCCCTCACAGGAGTATCCGAGAACCCAGTAGCGGGTTGGCTGCCCGCAACCGAGAAAGCGGTCGCGCTAGGCTAGCACAGGCAGCGGCGGTGGAGAAACCGGGCCGCCGCGCAGGCGCGCCCGGCGCGACAGTCGTCGGGCAGCGCGTCGCAGGGTGGCTCAGAGGGCGGCCGGTGCCGTGAGGCCGACTTCGGCGAACGCAGGATCCGCGAGGTCGGCCGTTTCGGCGATGTCGCGCCGCATCTGAGCGACGAGCTCTTCAACGGTTTCGAAGCGGTGCTCGTCGCGGATCTTGTGGAGAAAGTCGACGCGGATGGGGAGCTCGTAGATGTCGCCGCTGAAGTCCAGCAGGAACGCCTCGATGGTAACGTGCGTCGTCTCGACCGCCTTGCTGCGGAAGGTCGGGTTGTGGCCGATGTTGACGGCCGCGCGGTACCAGGTGCCGTCTACGAGCACGCGCGCAGCATAGACGGCGCGGCCGGGGAAGATCGTGCCCGCCTCCACGTCGATGTTGGCGGTCGGCACGCCGAGGGTCCGGCCGCGCCGGTCGCCGGCGACGACGAGGCCGGCCGCCGACGGCGGCCGGCCGAGGATCTCACGCACCTCTTCGAGCTCGCCGCGGTTGAGCAGACTGCGGATGCGCGTCGAGCTGATCGTCTTGCCGTGCTCGGTAACGAGGTCCACGACCACGGTCTTGAAGCCGCGTTCGTCGCCACAAGCGCGCAGCTGCGCTGCGTCGCCGGCCCCGCCGGCGCCGAAGTTGAAGTTCTCGCCGACGACCACCGCACGTGCTTGGAGCGCCTCGGTGAGCACCTGGTCGCAGAATCCCGCCGGCGTCAGCGCCGCGAGTCCCTCGTCGAACGTCAGGAGGACGAGCTCCTCGGGGCCCAGCTTCTCGATGAGACGGATCTTCTCGGCCAGCGGCGTCAGGAGGCGCGGCGCGTGAGAGGGATCGACGACCGCCAGAGGGTGCCGGTCGAAGGTCACGACCGAGCCGAGAAGACCGCGTTCGGCGGCCAGCGCGACGGCTCGGCCGATGACGGCGCGATGACCCACATGGACGCCGTCGAAGGTGCCGATCGCCAGCGCCCGTGGACGGTGCTCGAGGTCCGCCAGAAAGGTGACGACCCGCATCAGAGCTTGACGAGCAGCTTGAGGGCGTGTCCTTCTTCGGCCGGCCCGTAGATCGCGATGAGCTCGCCGCGGTACGTCAGTCGCACCGGCTCGGGCGGCCCACCCGGCAGACGGGCGCCGTTGCGCACGGCGCTCACCTGTGCCGCCGAGAGCTCGATGCCGGGCATGAATTGCAGCGCCGCTGCCGGATTCACCAAGCCGGGGATGCGTTGGTCCCCCGGCTCCCGCGCGGCCACGGCATCCTCGAAGGCGGCGAGCGTCTGGGCGTCGTCGAGGCTCAGCTCACCAGTCGCCGTGCGCGCGAGCTGCACGAGATGCGCCCCGGCGCCCACTGCCTCGCCGATGTCGATGGCGAGCTGGCGCACGTAAGTGCCCTTGGAACAGGCGACACGGCAGCGCAGCGTTTGCGCTGCGGCGTTGAACTCGAGGATGTCGATGGCGTCGATCTGTACTTCTTTGATCGGGGTCTCCACGACCTCGCCGCGGTGCGCCTTCTTGTACAGCCGCTCCCCGTCGACCTTGACGGCGGAGGTCATGGGCACCTGCTGTACCACGGCGCCGAGGAAGTCCGGCAGCGCGGCTTCAACGGCCTCGCGAGTCGCCGACTCGCCGGTCTCCAAGAGGTCGCCCGTGAGGTCGCCGGTGTCGGAGCGCACACCGAACCTCAGGGTGCACTCGTATTCCTTTGGCAGGGAGACGAAGAACCGCGCCAGCTTGGTCGCGCGGCCGACGAGCACCACGAGAAGACCGGTCGCGAACGGGTCGAGGGTGCCGGCGTGGCCCACCTTCCTGACGGCGGGCCGAACCTGACGGCGCACCCGGGCAACGACGTCGTGCGACGTGAAGCCCTCTGGCTTGTCGATCAGCAGGACGCCGTCAAGAGGCGCTTTTCGAGTTCGGAACTGAGCCACATCGTCACCTCCACTGGGCCGTCGTCGCTGGAGAAGCCGGCGGCCAGGCGATGGCCGCCGCCGCCCTTGAGCGCGGCGATCTCGCTGACGTCGTGGGAGCTCGAGCGGAGACTCACGCGGACGCGCGGCCCGCGGCTCTGTTCCTTGACGAGAGCCGCGAGCTCCACGCCGTCGACACTGCGCAGGCTGTCGACGATGCCCTCAGTCTCTTCTTCGGAAGCGCCGGCGGCTGCGTAGTCGCTCAGCAGCAGGGTGGCGACCAGGGCGCGGCCGCCCGCCACGACCCGGGCGCCGGCGATGGCCCGAGCCCACAGACGCAGCGCCTCGACGGAGCCCTGCTCGTAGAGCAGGGTGAACACGGTTGTCACGTCGACGCCGAGGCCGACCAGCCAACCCGCCGTATCGAAGGTGGCGGCGGACGCACTGTCGTGTCGAAAGTGGCCGGTATCGAACGAGATGCCGGCGAACAGGGCCTCGGCCGCCTGCAACGAAGGCCGCAGCTCGAGTGCGCGCGCGATGTCGCAGACGAGCTCGCTGGTGCTGCTCGCCTCGCCGCGCACATAGACCACGTCGCCGAAGCGCGCGTTGTCGTGGTGATGATCGATGTTCACGACGATCCCGTCCCAGGTTTCGAGCGGGAGCGCCAGGCGCTCGAGGCTGCCGCAGTCGAGCGCGTACAGAGGCAGGCCGGCAAGGGGCAGGCCGCGGATGACGGTGCCGAGTGGGAAGTGCCGTTCCTCGAAGGGCAGGATCTCCTCCTGGTCGACGTGCAGACGAGACTCGACGCCGAGCTGGGCGAACAGGTCGAGCATGCCGGCGGCGGCGCCGAGCGCGTCCGTGTCGGGCCTTTCGTGCACGGCTAGCCCGACGCTACGCTCAGTCTGCATACGCCGGCACACCGCCGCCAGATCGGCGGGCAGCGCCTTCACGCCGGCCCCTCTTCCCCGTCGTCGGTCTCGCCGTCGACGAAGATCTCTGGGGCTTCGCTGCCCAACACTTCCTCCTCGCGCTTCATGAGCTTCTCGATGTGCAGGGCGTTGTCGAGCGTGCTGTCGTAGACGAACTCCAGCTGCGGCGTGCGCTTGATGTGCAGCGACGCGTTGATGCGCGCCTGCAGGAACCCCTTTGACTTGTCGAGCGCCTTCATCGTCTCCTCGCGCTCCGCCTGCTTTCCGAGCACGCTGACGTAGACCTTGGCGTGGCGCTGGTCGGGCGAGGTGTCGACGCCTGTGACCGTCACGAACCCCACACGCGGGTCCTTGAGACCCTCGGCGGTGATGACCGACGACAGGGTCTCCTTGATGCTCTCGTTGATCCTCAGGAGTCGATGTCCCACAGGGTATCCACCGTGTCCGTAGTCTTGATGAGCACGCGCGTCACCTCGAAGTCCTGCCCGTGGAGGTAGCGGTCGATGTCGTCGAGGCGTTCGCGCGCCTGCTGCAACGAGGAGGCGGCCAGGACGATGAGAACGCGAGCCCGCTGCCACACGTCCTGCAGGCCCACCTCGCTGAACGAGACGCGAAAGCGGTTGTGCGCCACGTCACGCAGCGAGGTGAGCGGCGCGCGCTTCTCCTTCAGTGACCGGCTGGCCGGGAAGTGCAGTTCCGCGAGCAGGACGCCGATACAAGCGTCAGGCCTCACGAGCGACTTCTCGGGTCTCGTACGCCTCCAGCACGTCCCCTTCCTTGAGGTCGTTGAAGCCGTCGACCAGGATGCCGCACTCGAACCCTTCCGCCACCTCGCGCGCGTCTTCGGCGAAGCGCTTGAGGGAACCCATCTTGCCGTCGTGGACCACCACGTCGCTGCGGAGCACGCGCACGCTCGCGTTGCGAGTGATCACGCCGTGCGTGACCATGCAGCCGGCGATGGTGCCTAGCTTTGAGGCCTTGAACGTCGTGCGGACCTCGGCTTGCCCGAGAACGACCTCTTCGATGGTCGGCTTGAGCATGCCCACCAGGGCCGCTGTGATGTCCTCGGTGACCTTGTAGATAACCCGGTACGTGCGCACGTCGACGCCTTCGGACTCGGCGAGCGCGGTGGCCGCGGGGCTCGGCCTCACGTTGAAGCCGATGATGATCGCCGTGGAGGCGCTGGCCAGCATGATGTCGTTCTCGTTGATGCCGCCCACGCCCGAGTGGATGACCCGCACCTTGACCTCGGGGTGCTGGATCTTGAGCAGCGCGTCGCTGAGCGCCTCGAGGCTGCCTTGTACGTCGGCCTTGACCACAAGGTTGAGGTCGAGCACCTTGCCCGCGGCGATACGCGCGAAGATGTCGTCGAGGGTGAGCGCGCGCTGCTTGGCGAGCGCCTCGGTCTTGAGGCGGTTGGCGCGCCTGTGAGCCAGGGAGCGGGCCATGCGCTCGTCCTTGACCACGCGACAGAACTCGCCGGCTACGGGAAGGTCATCGAAGCCGATGATCTCGACCGGCGTGGACGGGCCGCCGCTCTTCAGCGGGTCGCCCTTGAAGTCGCGCATCGCGCGCACGCGTCCGCTGGCCTCGCCGGCGACGACCGCGTCGCCGACGATGAGCGTGCCACGGTTCACCAGTATGGTGGCGACGACGCCGCGGCCGGGGTCGATACGCGACTCGATGACAAAGCCGCTGGCCGGAGCCTCGGCGTTGGCCCTGAGGTCGGCGACCTCGGCCACCAGCAGCAGCATGTCGAGGAAATTGTCGAGACCGATGCGCTTCTTGGCGCTCGCCTCGACGAACACAGTGTCGCCGCCCCAGTCCTCCGGGATGATCCCGTGCTCGCTGAGCTGCTGCTTGAGCCGATCGACATTGGCCTCGGGCTTGTCGATCTTGTTGACGACGATGACGATGGGGACGCCTGCCGCCTTGGCGTGGTCGATGGCCTCCACGGTCTGGGGCATCACACCGTCGTCGGCGGCCACCACGATGGCGGCGATGTCGGTGATCTTGGCGCCGCGGGCGCGCATGGCGGTGAAGGCGGCGTGGCCCGGAGTGTCGATGAACGTCACGGGCTGGCCGTTATGCTTCACCTGATAAGCGCCGATGTGCTGCGTGATCCCGCCGGCCTCGCCGGCCGCCACGGCGGTGTCGCGGATAGCGTCGAGCAAGCTGGTCTTGCCGTGGTCGACGTGGCCCATCACCGTGATGACGGAGGCGCGGGGCTTGAGGTCACTGGGGTCGTCGACGGCTTCGGCCTCGAGCTCAGCCTCTTCGTCGGCCGCGTGCGTGATCTCCACTTCGCGCGTGAAATCGGTGGCGAGGACCTCGATGGCCTCGTCGCTGAGCGTTTGCGTGATGGTGACCATCTCGCCGTAGCCCATGAGCGCCTTGATGATCTCGGGCGTGGGGACGCCCAGTAGCTGCGAGATGTCCTTGACGGTAGAGCCGGACGGCACCTTGACCAAGCCGGTGGGCACCACGGGTACGGTCGGCTGCTCGTCGCGGTCGTGACCGCGGCCGCGGCCTCTGCGCCGGTCGCGGCCGCCCTGCGGGCCGCCGCCGCGGCGCGAGGCGCCCGCGTC
>JADGPQ010000035.1 GCA_017882325.1 Thermoleophilia bacterium | reverse complement strand
CGCCACGGCGCCAGCGTCATCGCACCTCCCGGCCGCGACCGCGGCGCGCGGCGCCGGCGAATCTCTCGTCGCGCTCAAGACCGCCGCGCTCGCCGTGCGCGGCGCGCATCTCAACTACCTGCGATTCTCGGAGGTCGAGCTGGCGAAGGACGCGACGGGAACGGCCGGCGAGCCGGCCGACCAGCCGGAGCCTGAGTACTCGCCGGAGTACTCGGCCGCCTGGTACACTCTCGCCGACGCCGTCATCGCCATGCAACAGGCGCACGCGGCCGCGATCGCGGCCGCGGTGCGCGAGGGCACGACGCTGCCGGCCATCTGCGCGGACCAGCCCGACCTCACCTACCTCTTCCGCGAGCTCGAGCCGTACTTCACGGCCGGCTCCGACGACCAGGTGCACGACGCCTACATGAGCGTGGCCCGCGGCGAGACGACCGGCTAGTCTGGCACCTCGCCGCATCTTGCGGCCTCGCGGGTCGGTTGTGCCGGTACGTCAGCGCTTCGAACCAGAGCACGGCAAAGGTCATCGCCGGACTCTCCGCCACCGCGACCTCAGACGTGCGCAGTGGTACGCTCGCCTCATGACCGTACCGGGTATCATTCTTCACGTGCCGCACAGCTCGGCCGAGGTGCCGGCCGAGGTGCGGTCGCAGCTTCTGCTCGAAGACGACGACCTCGCCCGAGAACTGCGACTCATGACTGACTGGCACACGGACGAACTCTTCGCCCTGCCGCCCGCTGAAGCTGTCACCGTCCGTTTCCCCGTCAGCCGCCTCGTCGTCGACCCAGAGCGCTTCGAGGACCCCGAGGCGGAGGGGATGGAAGCCGTCGGGATGGGCGCCGTGTACACCAGGACGTCGCAGGGCCTCTTTCTGCGCGACGAGGCGGAGGCAACGCACGAGCGTGAAGCGCTGGTGGCGCGCTACTATCGCCCTCATCACGCCGCCCTCGAGGCCGCTACGTCGGCGGCCCTGGCGGCTCACGGCCGCTGTCTCATCGTCGACTGCCACAGCTTCCCCAGCCTTCCGCTCCCGTACGAGTTCAAGGTCAGCGCCGACCGCTGGAAGGTTGTCCATCGGCCCGCGGTCTGCATCGGCACAGACACGACGCTGCCGCCGAACGCGCCCTTCGCGCATCCCGGCATGCACACTCCGCTGTGGTTGCGCGAGCGCGCCGCGATAGCCTTCGGGGAGATGCTCGCACGCTGGCCGGGCGGCGCCGGCAAGGCCGTCGCGGGCATCGCCTTCGACCGCCCGTTCGGCGGCGCCCTGGTGCCCCTGCCCTACCTGGGCAACGACCGGCGCGTCCAAGCCGTCATGATCGAGCTGCGCCGCGATCTGTACATGGACGAAGAGACCGGCGGCCGCCTGCCCGGCTTCGCCGGCTGCGCGGCGGCCGTACAGATGGCGCTGCGGCGGATCTGCGCCTGAAAGTCAATGCGCCGCGACGGGGGAATCCCCGCGTGCATAAGGTACTATGGGGCGAGTGAGGGTCGACAACGAGGGGCAACCATGACCAGGGCGCGCACGCCTTCCCGCTGCCGGGCGTCAACCTTACTCGCCATCTGTGTGGTGCTGGCGGTCGCCGGGGCGGCGGCCCTGCTGGCCCCGTCCGCCGCCCAGGCGGCCCCCACGATCTTCCGCGTGTGCATCGAGATGGGCGGTCAGGCAGGTCCGGACATCGCCGGCAACATGGTGGTGTGGACCGACAACCGCAACGGCAACCTCGACATCTACGGCCGCAATCTCAACTCCAGAAACGATTTCGCCGTCTGCCCCAACAGGTCGCAGCAGGACAACCCCAGCGTCGCGGCCACCGTGGTCGGCACACGCACGGAGTACGTCGCCGTGTGGATCGACAAGCGCAACCACGACGGCGGCGACATCTACGGGCGTAACATCACCACCAAGCACAACTTCGTCGTCTCGCGCAGCGGCGCACTCAAGTGGTTCCCTGAGATCGTCGATCAGTGGGTGGTCTGGATCGAGGCCGCAGACGCCGCAGGCCCCTACACCATCAAGGCCAAGGACCTCGCCGCCGCGAAGACGTACAAGATCGCCACCAGCAACGTGCTCAGCAGTCTGGGCGTCGGCCGCCGCACCGTCGGCACCAAGATGGTGTACACAGCGGTTTACACGTCGTCCAACGGCGACATCAGCGGCCGCAACCTGCCGGCAGGGGCGCCCTTCCGCGTCTCACACACGAGCGAGTTCGAATGGAGCCCCGATATCAGCGCGAACCGCGTCGTGTGGTGGGAGGCCGGTGGGCGCGTGATGCTCAAAGACCTCAAGACGGGCAAGCGCACCTACGTCGCCCAAGGCTCGCGGCCACGGATCGACGGCGAACTGGTGACCTGGGACGGCGGCGGCAAGGGCGGCTCGTTCGCGATCACCTACAACGCCGGCGCCGCGATCTACGTGCGCAATATCGCGCACAGCACGAACACCGTGAAGATCACGCAGAAAGACGTGACGTGCCTCTTCCCGGCCATCAGCAGGCACACCGTCATCTGGGAGTCGGGTCCGGCCAAACGTGTGTTCAGCCACATCCACATCTACGGAGCGCGGCTGAACTGACGGACGCAGGGGCGTTTCACCTCACGGCGTGAACTGGAAGCCCTGCTCCTCGACGAGGCGGGCGCACGAGGCCACGACCTCGGCGTCGTACTCGACCCCGGCGTGCTCGCGGACCTCGGCGAGCGCCGCCTCCATGCCGAGCGCCGCGCGGTAGGGCCGGTGTGAGGACATCGCCTCGACGACGTCGGCGACGGCGAGGATGCGGGCCTCCGGGAGGATGTCCTTCCCGGTGAGCGCCCGCGGGTAGCCCGAGCCGTCGAGGCGCTCGTGGTGCTGCAGCACCATCTCGGCCACCGGGCGCCCGAAGTCGATGGCGCCGAGGATGTCGAAGCCCGTCGCGGGGTGCTGCTTGATGAGATTGAACTCGACCTCGCTGAGGCGGCCCGGCTTGGCGAGGATCTCGGCGGGCACGGCGATCTTGCCGATGTCGTGGATGAGGCCGCCGAGGCGCAGGGCCTCGAGCGCTTCGCCGTCCATGCCCATGTCCGCGGCGATCGCCGTGGCCAGCTCGGCGACGCCGCGCTCGTGGCCGGCCGTGTACGGATCGCGGGTCTCGACCACATGGCTCATGGCTAGCACCGCACCCTCGACCGTGCGCCGCAGCTGCTCCGCCTGGCGGCGCACTTCCTTCTGCGCCTTCACCTGCTCGGTGACGTCCAGGCTGATGCCGCCCACCAACACCGTCTCAGCTCCACGGGCGATCGGAAAGTGCACTGAACGCAAATACTCCATCCCGTGTTCCGACGACACCTCGCTGACCTCTTCGACCACTTCGCCCGCCAGCACCCGCTCTCCGATCTCGCGGACCGCGAGCGCCTCTTCCGGCGTCCAGAGCTCCTCGGGCGTCTTGCCGATCCATCCCGCGCTCGGGAGGCTCGGCTCCGCGGCCCTTTCGTCATTCCCAAAGACGTAGCGCAGCTCGGCGTCCTTGATGGTCAGACGGCCGGGCAGGTACTCGGCGAACCGCCTGAATTGCTCTTCGCTCTCGCGCAGCGCGTCCTGGGCTTGCTTGCGCTCGGTGATGTCGTAGGCGACGCCGATGACGCCGTCGATCTCACCGGCAGCATCGCGCAGGGGACTGAGGATGATGTCGAACACCAGGTCGCCGACCGGCTGTTGGTAGACAAACGACTCTCCCGCCAGGGCACGCTGGTGCATCGCAACGCCGAGATCCGCCTGCGAGCCGGAGCCCCCGAGGTAGTCGCCGACATACATGCCGAGCACCTCGTCAGGTTCGACCCCGAGGGCTTCAAGACCGCCGCCGCGCGAAAGCGTGAAGCGGAGATCGCGGTCCATCGTCCAGTTGACCGTCGGCGTCTGGTCGATCAGAAAGCGCAAACGCTCCTCGCTCTCGCGCAGCGCCTCCTCGGCGCGCTTGCGCTCGTTGATGTCGGTGCACAGCGCGAACGAGCCCAGGAACTCCCCCTCCGGCCCCGACTCGGCGACCGAAGAGACGTGCATCCATACCTCGCTGCCGTCCTTGGACTTGAGCCGGCGCTCGTACACGCCCGGCAGCCCCTTCTCGCGGGCCTGCCTCTGGGCTTCCTGTTCCGCCTTGTCCTCTTCGAACATGAAATCGCCGTCCATGCGGCCCATCATTTCGTCGGGCTCGTAGCCGAGCGTGTGCGCCAGCTGCAGATTCACGAACGTGGTGACGTACCGATCATCGACGGCCCAGATGCCTTCCGAGGCCATCTCGACGATGCGCCGGTACAATGCCTCGCTCTCCGCGGCCCGCTCTTCGACCTCGCGCTGCTCGGTGATGTCGCGGGCATAGACGATGACGAAGGAGCCCTCGTCGCGCTCATGGTGGTCGAGCGTCGCCGAGATCAGGCGTTCCTCCCCACCGGGGAGGCGCATCTTGACCTCGAAGTCGACGATGGGATGCTGCGCGGCTGCGCGCCACGCCTCGCCCCAGCGCTGCTCGTCGACCGTCGGGCTCCAGCGCCAGATCGGTTGGCCGACGGCCTCCGCGGGCGGGACTCCCCCGAGGCGCTGGGCGGCCGCGTTGACGTACAGGATGACGCCGCCCTCGCTGACGTAGAGGATCGCCTGGGAGGAGTGCTCGATGGCGTACATGGTCTGCCGGGCCTGCTCGGCGGCGCGCTGCTCCTGGCGACGCAACTGGGCGCCCTCCACGGCGCGCCGCGCGGCCGGCGCCAGGCGCGTGAGATTGTCCTTGAGGACGTAGTCGACGGCGCCGGCGGTGATGGTCGCCACGGCCGTCTCTTCGGTGATGGCTCCGGAGACCGTGACCGCGGGCACGTCGGGGGCCTCAGCGGCGAGCACGGCGAGCGCCTCGAGGCCGCCGAAACCGGGCAGGTTCTAGTCGACCAGGGCGAGCTCCCAGAGCTCGCCGGCCAAGGCCTCGCGGAGCGCGGCTTCGGTCTGCACTCGGTCCAATTGCGGTTCGATGCCGGCCTCGCGTAGACGCCTGAGCATGAGCTCGGCGTCGTCGGCGCTGTCTTCGACGAACAGGATGCGAAGGTTCACCCAGCCTCCCCCGGCCGGAACAGTGGCTCTCTCGTCAGCATACGTCGGCCGCGCTCACCCGGCCAGGAACGCCTGCGCCTTCTCCATCCAGCCGCTGACGGCGATGCCCTGGGGGCATTTGTCTTCGCACTCCCCGCAGGCGGTGCACGTCTCGGCGCGCTCCGCTTCGTCGAGCCAGGTGTACAAGAAGCGCTGCCGCGACGGGTCGCCGTACATGTGGGCGTCGTTGTAGAGCTCGAGGATGTCGGGGATGGCGACGCCCTGAGGGCACGGCATGCAGTATCGGCAAGACGTGCAGGGAATGGGGCTGAGCTCGCGGTAGAGGTCGCGCACGCGCGCGACCAGCGCGAGCTCATCGTCCGCGAGCAACTCCGGCCGCGAGCGCGCCGCGTACTCAAGATCCTCCTCGACATGCCGCATCGTGCTCATGCCACTGAGCACGCACGACACCTCGGGGATGCTCCAGACCCACTGCAGAGCCCACTCGGCTGGGGTCCGAGAAACCGGGGCCTCGGCCCAGACCGCTTCGACCCGCGGCGGCAGATTGCCAGCCAGCATGCCGCCGCGGATGGGCTCCATGACGATGACGCCCAATTCCTTGCCGGCCGCAAGCTCGAGGCCGCGGCGGCCGGCCGAATACTCCTCGTCCATGTAGTTGAGCTGGATCTGGCAGAACTCCCAGAGATCTGTGGCGGCGAGGATCTCCTCGAACAGATCGTAAGTACCGTGGAAGCTGAAGCCGAGGTGGGCGATGCGGCCGTCGGCGAGCGCCTTCTCGGCGGCGGCGAGCTGGCCCTGCTCGACGACGCACTTCCAGTGCGCGGCATCGAGGCTGTGCAGCAGATAGAACTCGATGCAGTCGGTCTCGAGGCGCTCCAGCTGCGTCGCGAGCAGGCGGTCGAAGTCGCTCGGCCTCTCGACCTTCCAGACGGGCATCTTGGTGGCCACCTTCACCTTCTCGCGATAGCCGTTCTTCAACGCCTCCGCGACCCAGGCCTCGCAGGTCTCCTCGTGATAGACCCAGGCGGTGTCGACGTAGTTCACCCCGCCGTCGATGGCGCGGCGCAGCATCGCCGTAGCCTGCGGATAGTCGATCTGCTTGAAGTCCGGCTTGCCGTCGGCGCCGGCGAGCACCGGCAGGCGCATGGCGCCGAAGCCGAGGGCCGAGGGCTTGAAGTCGAGCTTGCCGAGGGTGCGGTACTGCATGGCCGTATGCTACCGCCGCGTGCCGGCCAGCGCGAGCCGCCGGGCGCCGGGATGCCGCGCCCGCCGGCTCGCGATACACTCGCGCCGCGATGAACTCGAGAACCGTGCGAAAGCGCAGCCCGGTCTCCGCCAAGAGCTGACGCTGGCCACGCAGCGCTATGCCTCCGCGGCCCTATGAAGTCTCATGGAGCGGCCGATCCGCCGGACTGCCAACGCCAGCATACTCTTCCACACCCGGGAGCCCGCGAGGCTCGGATCCTTTACTCAGGCCATCGCCCCGTTCGACTGTTCTCCGGTGCGGCCGACACTTTATCGTGCGAGTGGTCTCCCCCTTCGATGCTACTCAGGATCGGCTCGTCATCTCCGGGGGGCCATGGCACACCGCTCTCTGTGTCGATCGGCAGCGCTCACGTCTTGGCGAACGCCGCAATCCCGTCGGCGAGCACCGGCTCGACGCGCTCCGCGAATCCGGCTACGGAGTATTCGCGGTACTGTTCCGTCACACCCATGGCACCGACCACCCTTCCGTTTCGAGTCCCGTCGCTCCCGCCACCATCCCTCACTTCGCCCTGTTTCGACGGCCGTTCGCAGCCGTCTTCGCGGGCTACGGCGTCAGGCCACCGGCGCGGCCGCTGCCACGTCGGCCGGCACCCGTCCCGCGAAGCGCGCGAAGGCGGCGGCGAAGTGCTGCGCCACCTCCGCCGCCCGCGCGTCGTACTCGCCGGGGTCCTTCCACGTCGCGCGTGGATCGAGCAGGCGCTCGGGCACCCCTTTGCAGGTGGTGGGCACCAGCACCCGGAAGACCGGGTGGGGCGTGAACTCGACCTTGTCGAGCGAGCCGTCGAGGACGGCCGTGAGCACATCGCGCATCAGCGAGATGCGCATCCGCTTGCCCACCCCATAGGGCCCGCCGCTCCAGCCCGTGTTCACCAGCCAGCACTGCGTCTGCCCGCGGACGAGCCACTCCTCGAGCAGGCGGGCGTAGACCACGGGCTCGAGAGGCATGAACGGCGCCCCGAAGCAGGGGGAGAAGGTCGGCGCGGGCGTGACCACGCCCGCCTCGGTGCCGGCGACTTTGGCCGTGAACCCGGCGAGGAAGTGGTAACTCGCCATGGCCGGCGTGAGCCATGCGATGGGCGGCAGCACGCCGAAGGTGTCGCAGGTCAGAAAGAAGATGTTGCGTGGCTCGCCCACACGCCGGTGACGATGGCGTTGGGGATGTGGTCCACGGGTACGTGGCGCACGTGTTCTCGGTGATGGAGTCGTCGTCCCAGTCGATGGCCCGCGTGAGCGGGTCGATCACGACGTTCTCCAGCAGCGATCCGTAGCGGATGGCCTTGAAGATCTGGGGCTCCGCGCGCCGGGAGAGGCGGATGGCCTTGGCGTAGCAGCCGCCCTCGAAGTTGAACACGCCGTGGTCGCTCCAGCCGTGCTCGACTTCGCCGATGAGGCGCCGGGAAGCATCAGCCGACAACGTGGTCTTGCCCGTCCCGGAGAGGCCGAAGTACAGGGCGACGTCGCCGTGGCGCGCGGCGTTGGCCGAGCAGTGCATCGGCAGCACGTCACGGCCCGGGAGCATGTAGTTCATCACCGTGAACAGCGCCTTCTTGATCTCCCCGCCACACATCGTGCCCATGATGAGCACCAGGCGGCGGCTGAAGGAGATACCGATGAAGACCGGCGAGCCGCCCTCGGCGCCGGTCTCGCTGGCCGGCAGGGCGCCGCAGTCGACGACCGTGAAGCCGGGCTCGAACTCCTCCAGGTCGACCGGCTGGGGGCGCACCCGCAGGGTGTGCGCGAACAGGTCGACCATAGCAAAGTGGAGATTCCACAGCGCGGGCTTGGCGCCAGCCGAGATCAAAACGTTTGCGTCATCGACCCGGCGACCGTAGTGCGTGGCGGTGCATTCGACAAAGGCAGCCTTCAAAGAAGGCAGGCCGCTGGTTGACCCGTACATGACGCGCCCGGTTTGAAAGACTGCGGTGCCCGCCTCGACTGCGGACGGGGGGCGAGATTCTCGGGCTCGCCAGCAGCCAGATTGACCACCTTTACCCCGGACACGCGGAGCCGTCGAGCTCGCTCGAGCATCCTCAGCGTCGGCGACTCATTGATGGATGCAGCCAATTGGCTGATACGAACTCTCATGTGTGTCTTGCGCTCACCTTCTGCCCGTCCTCGTAGCATCTACGACCCTTTCACGTTCAGGTCCACTCCGACACACCGGGACCCGACCGATTCAGGTACCCTTGCAAACCGCGAAACCTTTCGGGCCAAAGAATTCGAGCGCAGCCGCTCCGAACCATCGCGCTTGGACAAGGCAGTTCAGCGCGAATCCGACGCGATGACGGTGATGCAGTTTCTGGCTCCCTTCGGCATTCACGGCCGCCCCAGGGAGGCATGCGGCGCCATTTCACGCCAAGGCACCACAGCCTCCCCGGTGCTGCGTCCTCCGCTGGTATCCTGCTACTCCAAGACGCGAATGTTCTTCGCCGCGCAGATTTCTTTGAGCTGCTTCGGCCACACCGTAGCGCTGACTTCGCCCAGGTGTGCCATCCGCAGCAGATACATGCAGAGGCGCGACTGGCCGATCCCCCCCCCGATGGAGAGTGGGATCTCGTCGTTGAGGATCGCCTGGTGATAGGGCAGGTCCAGGAAGTCGAGTTGGCCGGAAATCTCGAGCTGCTGCTTCAAGGTCTCCTTGGTCACGCGGATCCCCATGGAAGTAAGCTCATGACGGCGCTGGGTCACCGGGTTCCAGACGAGGATGTCGCCATTGAGACCGTGGGTGTCCTTCCCGCTCCACTGGCTGGTGGGGGTGCACCAGTCGTCGTAGTCCGCCGCTCGCATCTCGTGTGGATAGCCATCTTTGAGCACCCAGCCGATGCCCATGATGAAGACGGCGGGGTACTCCTTGACAATATTGGTTTCGCGCTGCTTGCGTGGCAGGTCCGGGTACTTTTCCAGGATCTCCTCGGCATGCAGGAAGACGAGTTCCTTGGGGATGGGCGGGTATTTCGCGCTGTTAAGCTTGGGGAACTCCTCGCGGAGGAACTGGTCGGTCTCGTAGATGACGTTCCAGATCTTCTTGACCGTGTCCTTCAGGTAGTCGAGGGTCCGATCCTGGGCGGTGATCCGTCGCTCCCAGTCCCACTGGTCGACGTAAGCGCTGTGGTCATGGTCGAGGAAGTAGTCCTTACGTACGGCACGCATATCGGTATTGATTCCCTGCCCAACGTCGCAGTTGAACTGCTTCAGGGCCATCCTCTTCCACTTCGTGGCCGCTTGGACCACCTGAGCCTCCAGCGGCTTCTCAAGACCCAACCCGCAGGGGAAATCGATGGGGGTGCGCGAGCCGTCACGATCCAGATAGTCGTTGACGCCGCTGTCCTTGCTGACGATCAGGGGAACCTCAACGCGGAAGAGGTTGAGCTCCCTGCAGAGCCCGTCCTCGATGAAGCGCTTCATCTTCCAGAGGGCAATCTGCGTGTCCTTCCTGTCCAGGATCGGCGCATAGCCGCTCGGTAGGATCCTCTCGACCTCTTCGTAGGTGCTGATCCCTGGTCCCGCCAGGTCGGTTGTCTTATCTGCCACTTCCCACTCCTTCCGTTTGAAGCGCCCCGGGTCTGACGGCGGCGCGATTACTTGGAGTCCACGATAGCTTCTTTGTCCTCTTGACGGTACTCCCGGAGAAGCTCAAGAGGCGGCCGGGTGGTCGATGCGCTCAAAATCCGGCCTGCCTTCGCCGTCCATGAGGACCGGCAGGCGCATGGCTCCGAACCCGAGGGCCGAGGGCCTGAAGTCGAGCCTGCGGAAGGAGGAATACTGCGTGGCCGCATGCTACTGCCGCGTGCCGCTCGGCGCGAACCACGCTCACGGCGGGCGGCACCTGCCGGGATGCCGCGGCCGCCACCGCGCGATACACTCGCGCGACAATGACCGTGAAGCAGCATCCCGAGATCATCATCCAGGCGCGGCGCGGCGAGACCGTCGAGAGCGTGCACCGCGCCGTGGCCGCGCTAGCGGCATGCGACGGCGAGATCGTCGAGCGCTGGGGCGACCCCGATATGGTCACCTTCTGGCGCTCCTCGGCGAAGCCGTTCCAGGCGCAGGCCTGGCTCGCCGACGGCACGGTGGAACACTTCGGCTGGGGCCCCGAGCAACTCGCCATCATGAGCGCCTCGCACGACGGCCTCCACTTCCAGGCCGGCCTCGTGCGCGACATGCTCGCCGACCTGGGTCTCTCCGAGGCCGACCTGCGCTGCGACCACAAGCTTAAGGCGCGGCACAACTGCTCCGGCAACCACACGGGCTTCCTGGCGGCGAGCGTGCATCACGGCTGGGACATCCCGACGTACCCCCGGCCCGACCACCCCGCGCAGGAGGCCTCGCTGCAGATGTTCGCGGCCTGCGTCGGCCTCGACCCGCGGCAGATCCCGACGGGCGTCGACAGCTGCGGCGTCGTGTGCTACGCCACGCCGGTGACCGTCGCCGCCGCGACCTTTGCGCTCATGCCCGATCTGCTGCCCGAGATCAGCGCCGCGATGCGCGCCCACCCCACGCTGGTCGAGGGACCGGGATGGATCGACACCCTCGTGATGGAGACGATTCCGGGCGCCACCAGCAAATGCGGCGCCGAGGGGCTCAGCTGCGTGTCGTTGCCGGACGGGCGCGGCCTCGCCGTCAAGGTCGTCGACGGCGCCGACCGCGCCTCGGACACGGCGACGGTCACGGCCCTCGCGGCCGTGCTCGGCGCCGAGGCCATCGCCGAACCGCTCCGCGCCAAAGGCCGGCCGCCGATCACGAACGACGCCGGCGACGTGGTCGGCGAGCTGCTGGGCGTCGCCCCGGCCTGAGGCTGGCCGCACCGGCCTCCATCTTCGACCGGCAGGCGTCGTCGGGGGCGGTGACCTCCTCGATGCCGTCGAGCGCCGAGAGGCACGCCTGAAGCTGGTATTTCCTCTCGAAGTTTCACGTGACGGCGATGTCCTTGGCGGTCAGCGGGACCCCGTCGCTCCATTTGACGCCCTGGCGGATCTTGAAAGTCCACGTGAGGCCTTCGGTGCTCTTCGTTCAACTTTCGGCAGGCCCAGGCTCGGGCTGAAGATACTGGTCGCCGTCATTGCTCAGGAAGCAGCAAGTGATGTGCCACAGGTCGCAGGAGGGCTGCTCGATCCCGACGAACGGGTTGAGGTTGTCGCGGTCCCCTCAACAAGATCGTCGTGTAGCCGTGCGAGGCGGTCTCATCTGTCCACATCCCTCGGCGCCTCCCGAGCTCGCGCCTCCGTCCGGTCCGCCCGACGCTGGCGGAGACACTCGTCGCCCTCGCGCCCATACAGAAGGGCGAGATTCACGAGCCACAGCCAGGTGAGCGCCCCGAGCCAGGCGGCGGAGGCGGCTATCGCGCCCCGAGCCCGGCCAGCGCCGCTTTCGCGGCCGGGACGGTGAGCGGCACGTACTTGTCCCGCAGCTCGTGCGCCGTCACGGGCAGCCAGATGGAGCCGTCGCGGCCGTCGCCGATCGGCGTCGCCAGGCCCTGGACGAAGCGCCAGGCCGTGAACGCCGCCATGAGAGCGTCGAGGGAGTCGTGGTCGTAGTAGTCGTCCCACTGCAGGCCGAGTCGCTGCAGGGTGAGCACGCGCAGGCGCAGCCCTTCGCGCGTACTCTTCGGCGGCGGCGTGCCTCCGAGCAGCGTCACAAACCCGGCGTAGGGATACACCTCGAGGACGGCCGGCGCCTGGCCGAGCTCGCCGGGCAACGATCCGGGGGCCGGCGGCTCGTAGCCGCGCCGGCCCAGATCCTTGAAGTACGCCCAGCCCGTGAGCATCCAGGCGTACTGCCGAGCCTTGGCCTCCGCTGCCGCGCGCGTGGGGACCTGGTAGACGGAGATGCGCCGGTGCAGAAGCTCGGCGTCGCAGTCTCGCGAGTGCGCGGCGCCTCCGGGAAGCGCGCGCTTGGGCCGCTGCGGGGCGTCGACACCGACGACGGCCGGTCGCAGTGCACCGACCCAGTCGAGAAGCCGTCCGCGGTCGCCGGCCTCGCGCTCGTCGGCCTCATGCCACTCCACGACTTCGAGCGTGCGCCCGCATCGCAGGGAGACGGCCACGCAAGGGCGGCTGGCGGCGATGTCGATACCGATGACGACCGGTGCGGCGTCCATGCCGCAGATGCTACCAGACGCGAAACCGGCTCAGGCCGGAAGCGCCCGCGACGTCGTGACGGCGAACTCTGGCGGATCCTGGATGTGGCGCTTCACAGTGCACTGGTCCACCGCGCGGACGATGGCCCGCTCGTATTTCACGGGGAAGCCATCGGGGAGTCGCAGATCGAAAGCGATGCGAGCGATCATGCCCTTCTCCGGGTCGGCCTCCGTCGACATGGCAATGCCGCTGCCCGCCGGGTCGATGCCGCGCTGCTTCATGAAGGCGAGCATGAAGATGCCGGCGCACGTCCCGAGAGACGCGAGGAACAGGTCGAACGGCGCCGGCGCGGAGCCGTCCCCGCCTCCGCCCACCGGCTGGTCGGTCTCGACGGTGAACCCCCCGTACGCAGCCTCCACCTTCAAGTTGCCGGGGAACGTGATCGTCATCTCCATTTCGTGACACTCCAGTGCGGTCGCGGGGTTGAGTTCGACGTGGTGCGCACGCCGTGACGTGTCTCAGTCATCTCACGGCGTGACGAGAGTGACGTCGCGCACGCCCCAGCGCCGCCAATCCCGCGCGTGGCCGCGCGCCACGAAGCCGATCACGTTGCGGCCGTTGGCATTCAGCAGGCTCGCGGGGATCGCGACGGACCGCACGCCGCTCCACCTCGCCCTGGGACCATGGGCCAGCGGGCCGACATCGTGCCAGTTCACCAGGAGCCTGACCTCGTCGGCCTGCACGTCCCACAGGCGAAAGTGCAGGATCCGTTCGCCGCTCTGCTTGGCCGCCTGGTAGAAGACCTCTTTCGGGTGCGACGTTTCTGCGGGGCAGTTGCCCAGCGGCGGCGCGTACCCGACGTCCCGGGGGAGCTCGGCAGTCTGGACCCTGTTGAAACGCACCCTTGCCAGCGGCCGCCAGTCGGCGTCGTCGGTGTTCGACCAGTCGTACATGCTGCCGCCGAGGCACCCGGTCTCGCGCAGGGCGCGCACGTAGGCGAGGGTCTCGCTGCCGGTCGACTGGTCCCCGAGGCCGGCGATCACGTGGATGGGGATCGTCGGCCGGCCGGTCTGTTCACGCACGATGCGCACGTTCTCGCGCGTCTCATTGTAGGCGTGGCTGTAGCCGTCACCGTGATACGTGTAGTAGCCCATCGCCACGATCACGTCGTAGACGGCGGCGACGTCCTTGTACGGGAAGCCGGGCCAGTAGCTGCTGTTGAGCTTCATGCCCGCGGGTGAAGGAATGATCCCCCCGAGGGGATAGGCCTCTCCCACGGCCCTGCGGATCTTCGCCGACAGGGTCTTGAGGCGCGCGCTGCGCGCGCTCGGCGGTTTGACGATACTGGCCTCGATGTCGAGGGCGAACGAGTCGAATTTCTGGCCGTCTGGCGTGCGGTAGCGGATCGCCGCCATGCTGCGCTCGTAGTCCTTGCCGAGATCCCTGAAGCCCGGAAGGTACCAGGCCACGACCTTGACCTTACGCGCGTGGCACTCCTCGATGAAGGCGGTCATGGCCGACGGCTGGTTGATCGCCACCGGCCAGGTGTAGTTGGCCGTCTCGATGTACAACGTGCTCACGCCGTGCGAGGCCATGTCCTTGACCGCCGCGGCCGGGTCGTTCCAAGCCCGCGAGTCGTACAGGTCGACCCATGTGCCGAGACCGCGATACGAGACGAGCGGAGCGGTGCGCGCGGCGGACGCCGCCGGCCGCGCCGCCGCCGTCGCGAGACCGATGAGAACGGCGAGCCCGGCGACGAGTAGCATGAGGCCGGGCCCTCTGAGCAAGCCTGGGAGAGTGTGGGAGGAGCGAACCGTCACGCGTAAACCCCCTGGGTGGCCGTCGCTTTCGTGTCCAAGTATACGACGGGGGCGGCGGGCGGGCCTACCCGCCCTCTCCCGCCGCCCTCGCCGAGTTACGCTGCCCGACCTTCGTGGTAGGTTGCAGCCGACACGACCGCGACGGAGGTGGGGCATGAGCGTGCAGTACCTGAGCCAGCAGCTTGGGGCCAACGAGAAGATCCTGTACACGGAGCGCCATCACTGGATCTTCCCCATCGCCGAGATGATCAAGTGGATCCTCGCCGCGATCGTCATCCTCGTGGTCATCATCCTCCTCAAGTCCTGGCAGCCCGATTGGCGCTGGGTCAACTGGCTCTTCATCGCCTTCGTCGTACCGGCGTTCCGCATCGCCTGGGGCTTCATCTCGTGGCGCATGAACGTCTATGCACTCACCAACCGGCGCGTGGTCGAGGTCACCGGTGTGGTCAACAAGACGGTTGCGGATTCGTCGCTGGAGAAGCTTACCGACGTGGTGCTCAAGCAGTCCCTGTTCGGACGCATACTCGGCTTCGGCGACATCGAGGTGCTCACGGCCGCGGCCGGCGCGGGCATCAATTACCTCAAGCAGATCCGCAAACCGATGCAGTTCAAGCAGGCCATGGTCAACGCCAAGGAGGACCTCGAACACGAGATGGGCCAGAGCCGCTGAACCAGCCGGACCGGCCCGCCGAGCTCAGCCGCCCCGGCGGGCCCGCCGCAGGTCCTCGGTCGTCGGGAATGAGATGGCGCCGGCTTCGCGCAGCGTCGCGCAGTGCGAGCAGCTGGCGACGCAGTCGGTCTTGTGGGCCACGAACGCCGTGTCATCTGCCCAGCCGAACACGTCGTTGTGGCAGAAATCGATGCAGGTGCGGCAGCCGTCGCAGGCGGCGGCGATTGTCGGGCCCCACTCGATGCCGGGCTTCGCCGGCTCCGCGGACTTCGTCGTCACGGTATCCCTTTGTAATGGGCCGTGCCGCGGCGGCCGTCAGTCGGGTCGCGGGTCGCAGCCGACCGCGTCGCAGCCGGCCGCCACGGCCGCCGCCGCCCACCATCAACGACTTCGTCCCTTTCTTCAAAGCCTTCTGCAACGGCACCAGGGCCGGCCTCATCGAGCAACTGCTCGGCGGCGAACGCTGCGTCTGCGAGCTCACCGCCGACGGCGACGCCAGCCAGCCGCTCGTCTCGCATCATCTCGCCGTCCTTCGCGACACGGGGTTCGTGCGCACGCGCAGCGAGGGGACGCGCACCTGTTATTCGATCGACTGGGAGCGCTTCGACGCGGCTCTGGACGCGTTCCGCGACTTCGTCGCCGAGCGACGCGCCCGCCCGCAGCCGGGCCCCGGCTGCTAATCCACGGCGGCCGGCGGCGCAGCCGCTCCGCCGTCCAAGGGGCGGCGCCGCAGGCGGCGCGCGCCCCTCGCCGACTCAGGCGCCGGCGTACTCCTTGCCCACGCTCCAGCACTTGGCCAGCGGTGCGCCCAGCGACCAGTACTTCTTGCTCGACATGTCGAAAAGCAGGGGCCTCAGCTTGGCGATGTCGATGATGCCGTTGGTGAGCACCTCCAGGTCGGCGTAGGTGCCGACGACCTCGCCGACGAAGAGATCATGCGTCGGCAGTTCGATGTGCTCGATGAGCTTCAACTCCATGGTGACCTTGCACTGCTCGATCATCGGCGCCGTATCGAGCTCCCCGTAGAAGACGTCGAAGATGCCGCTCTTGTCCTCATTTCGGCCGCTGACCATGCCCACGTGGTCGGTGACCACGACCATGTCCTCGGAGGGGAGGTTCACGCTGAAGGTGCGGTTGGCCTTGATCCCGTCGTTGGTGAGATGGATCTTGCCCATGCCCAGCGTGATGCCTTTGAGATGGGCGATGCCCACGTGAGCGATGGTGGCGAAATCGGGCTTGCCGTCGACGGTCGCGCCGACGATGGCAGTGACGAGCGGGTAGAGAGCGTTCGTGGCGCCGAGCTTCTCCTTCACGGGAAACCTCGCTGGTTGGTGTGAAGTGGTCCGTGCACGGTGCATACCCGCGCCGGCCGCGGGGGCAACCCGCGCCCGCCGAAGACGGTCGCCCAGCGGCCGGAGTCTAGCAGAGGCCCCGGTGAGCCTCTCCAAGGCGCCCGCATTCACGCGATGCTTCGTCGAGAGCGACGACGACGGCCGGTCGCAGGCCATGGCCCACGGCTGGTCAGGTCGTGGTCTCTTCCGGGGCCTCCGGGGCCGCCGGGGCTTCCGGGGCGGGCTCGATGGCTGTCGCCTCTGCTGCCGGCATCTCCGCAGCCGTCGTCTCGACAACCGGCATCTCGCCGCCGCTGACCTCCACGGCACAAGCCTGGCAGAACTCGTCCGAGCCCTCGATGAGGGCGCCGCACGCCGAGCAGTGCTTCTCCAGCTGATCGCTGGCTGCGTCGACCCTCGGGGTCTCACTCGCGGCATGCTCGTGGGGAGCGACCGGCGGCGGTGCCGACGGCGGAGCCGGCGTCGCGGGCGCCGGCA
>JADGPQ010000187.1 GCA_017882325.1 Thermoleophilia bacterium | reverse complement strand
GCGTCCAGCTTGGGACGTTGACCGAAGTGCTCCGAATCCTCCAGCGCGATGGGATGGAAGCCGAAGACGTCGCGCAACAGGGCGAGGCCTGCGGCGTCGGGCCCGTGGATATCGAGCCAGAAGAAGCGGTCGGCCTGCAGGCGCGACGCGATCGCGTCGCTGTCGGCAGGCACGACGGTGCTGTCGGCGTCGACGAGGAATTGGGTGGGCGACGTAGCCGTGGCTCCTCCTTGCGGGCGGGTCGCCACGGATGCTACTCCCGGCCGCGCCGCGACTCCAGTGCGCGGGCGGGACCGGCGGCGCTAGCGCGCCGCCCCCACAACGCATCTCCTCCGTGTCCGGTTGCATCTATCGCCGAGATTGTCTCTACTACGCGGCTGCTGAGCGCGTGCAGTCGACGCCCGTCGCCGCGTCGTGTATACTGCCGTCCGCCATCAAGCGGGAGCTTGCGAGCACCCCACCCTGCGCCCGTTGCCGGCCGACAGGGTCCATCACGAGAAAGGAGATCGTGAGGGCTCGCCGTTGGCGAGCCTTTTTCCGTATATGGGTAGACCATTTTCTCCAAGAGACAAGTTCATGCGGGACCGGGCCAACGAGGTCCGCATCCGCATCAACGACGGCATCACGGTGCCGCAGGTCCGTCTCATCGACGAAAAGGGCGAGCAGCTCGGCATCAAGCCGATCGCCTTCGCCCAGGAGTACGCCGCCTCACACAACCTCGACCTCGTCGAGGTGGCTGCGCAGTCCGACCCGCCGGTGTGCCGGATCATGAACTACAGCAAGTATCGCTACGAGCTCGAGCTCAAGGCGAAACAGGCGCGCAAGCACCAGAGCCAGATCGTGATCAAGGAGATCAAGTTCCGGCCCAAGGTGGGCGTGCACGACTACGAGACCAAGAAGGGCCACGTGCTGCGCTTCCTGCGGCACAAGGACAAGGTCAAGGTCACGATCATGTTCCGCGGCCGCGAGATGGTCCATCCGGAGCGCGGCGAGACGCTGCTCTTGCGGCTCGCCGAAGATGTCAAGGAATACGGCGTCATCGAGTCCAAGCCCCTGCAAGACGGGCGCAACATGGTCATGATGCTGGCGCCGGTGAAGTAGCGGGAGGAGGTGCGTATGCCGAAGACAAAGACCCACAGCGCATCCAAGAAGCGCTTCCGTCTCACGGGCACGGGCAAGCTGGTCCGTCGCCACGGGATGAAGAGCCACCTCCTGGAGCACAAGAGTTCCAAGCGCAAGCGGGGCTTCCGCAAGGTGTACGACGTCAGTCAGGCTGACACCAAAGGGATCAAGCGCCTGCTGGGACTGCGCTAGGTCGACCTAAGCGATTCACCGGCCGCCCGGCGCCGCAGGCACCGGCCGGCGTAGTGCCAAGGAGTACGTACCATGTCTCGTATCAAACGCAGCGTCAGCTCACGCAAGAAGCGCCGCAAGGTACTCGAGCAGGCGAAGGGCTACCGCGCCACCAAGAACTCCAGCTACAAACGGGCCAAGGAGCAGGTGCAGCGCAGCGGCCAATACGCCTATCGCGACCGTCGCGTGCGCAAGCGCGAGTTCCGCAAGCTGTGGATCATCCGCATCAACGCGGGGGCCCGCGAGAACGGCCTCTCGTACAACCAGTTCATGCATGGTCTGCAGCTGGCTCAGGTCGAGCTCGACCGCAAGATCCTCGCCGAGCTCGCCGTGAGCGACCCCAAATACTTCACCTCGCTCGTCGATCAGGCGCGCGCGGCCCTCGAAGCGGCCTGAACGCCGCCAGGGCAGGCGAGCAGCTTGGGGTTTTAGGAGAGCCAATCAGCAGCGCCCAGAACGCCCTCGTCAAGAGGGCGGCATCGCTGCACCATCGTAAGTTCCGCGAGCGTGAAGGCGCTTTCCTGGTGGAAGGCGCCGACCTGGTCGTGGCAGGTCTAGCCGCCGGACACCGGCCGCAGGTCGTCTTCCTGCGCGCCGAGCGCGCCCTCGAGCTCAGCGCCCGTCTCGGCGTGGGTGGCGAGGGCGTGCCGCCGGCCGTCTACCCGGTCGCGGAGCGCGTCGCCCAGAAGATCAGCACCCTCGAGACACCGCCGGACGTCATGGCCGTGTTCCCCTTGCCCGAGCGCCGTGCGCTGGCCGCGCTGCCCGGCGCGCGCGGCGCGCCTGGAGGGGACGCGCCGTCGGGCGAGGCAGGCGAGGCACTGGTCGTCTATGCCGACGGCATCGGCGACCCGGGCAACATGGGCACGCTGCTGCGAGCGGCGGTGGCCTTCGGCGCCACCGCGCTTGCCACCGCTCCCGGCTCCGTCGACCTGTACGGCCCCAAGACGGTGCGCGCCGGGGTGGGCGCCGTCTTCGGGCTGCACTTGTTCCCGGAGGTACTGCTGGCCGATGTGGCCGCAGCGCTGCCCGGGGCCGCGGTGTACGGCCTCACCGCCCACGAAGGCACGCCGCTCGCCGCCGCCGACCTGCGGCGCCCGGCCGTGCTCGTTGTGGGCGCCGAGCGCCCCGGCCTGTCGGACGAGTCGCTCGCACTGGTCACCCAGCTCGTCACGATCCCGCTGGCGCTTGGCCTGCCTGGCGGGGTCGAATCGCTCAACGCCGGCGTCGCCGCCGCGATCGCCCTCTACGAATTCTCGCGCCGCCCCGCGGCGCCCGCGAAAGGATGACCATGGACGACGCAGAGCTGCAGATCCTGAAACAGCGCGCCCCGGGCCTGGCGGCTTTGTACACCACGGCCCGCGAAACGATCCTTCGCGCCGCCGACGTCGCCGCTCTCGAACAAGCGCGCGTCTCCACCCTCGGCCGCAAGAGCGCGCTTACCGGACTGCTGCGTTCCATCCCGACGCTGCCTCCGGAGGATCGCCCGCTGCTCGGCAAGGGCGGCAACGCGGTGCGCCGTGAGCTCGAGGCGCTTGTGGAGGGGCGCGAGGCGGAGCTGAGGCGTGAAGCGCTCTCCGCCTCGCTGGCCCGCGAGCGGATCGACGTCACGCTGCCCGGTCAGCCCTTCCCGGCCGGCCACGAGCACCTCATCAGCCAGACGATGCGCGAGGTCGAGGACATCTTCACCGGCCTCGGTTACCGCGTCGCCGAGGGCCCCGAGGTCGAGCTCGACTACTACAACTTCACGGCGCTGAACACGCCGCCCAGCCACCCCGCGCGCTCGGCCCACGACACGTTCTGGGTGGTCGAGCAGCGCGAGACGATGCCCGAGGCCGTCATGGACGCCGACCGCGGCGTGCTTCTGCGCACCCACACCTCGCCCGTGCAGGTGCGCGTCATGGAACAGCAGCAGCCGCCCGTGTACGTCGTCTGTCTCGGCAAGGTCTACCGCCGTGACTCCGATGCCACGCACACGCCGATGTTTCATCAGGTCGAGGGCCTCGTCGTCGACGAGGGCATCACACTCGCCGACCTCAAGGGCACCGTGCACTACTTCACGCAGGAGTTCTTCGGCGGTGAGCGC
Organism: Thermoleophilia bacterium; assembly: GCA_017882325.1. GTDB lineage: Bacteria > Actinomycetota > Thermoleophilia > UBA2241 > UBA2241 > CAIXSE01. Next base: position 2,290 of record JADGPQ010000187.1, on the reverse strand, counting down.
GCCATCCGCGTGCGCCCTCATTTCTTCCCGTTCACCGAGCCGAGCATCGAGGTCGACGTGAGCTGCGAGCTGTGCGGCGGCAAGGGCTGCCGCTCCTGCAAGCACTCCGGCTGGCTCGAGATCATGGGCGCCGGCATGGTCGACCCGGCCGTCTACAGGTTCGTCGACTACGACCCCGAGAAGGTCAGCGGCTTCGCCTTCGGTATGGGCGTCGAGCGTATGGCGATGCTCAAGCATGGCATCCCCGACCTGCGCCTGTTCTACGACAATGACGTCCGCTTCCTGCGGCAGTTCTGAGAGGGGGCGAAGACCATGCGAGTACCGTTCAGCTGGATCAAGGAGTACGTCGACTGGCGCGGCACCGTCGAGGAGCTCGCCGAGGTGCTCACGATGTCGGGCACCGAGGTCGAAGGTATCGACTGGGTCGGCGCCCCGCGCGACCACGAGAACCTGGCACGCTTCGTGGTCGGCAAGGTCCTGACGCGCGGCAAGCACCCCAACGCCGACAAGCTCAGTCTGTGCACCGTCGAGGTGGGGGAGGCCAACGGCGGCGTGAAGCAGATCGTCTGCGGCGCCGACAACTTCCAGGCCGGCGACACGGTGGCGGTGTCACTGACCGGGGCCACGCTCGAGAGCGGCCTCAAGCTGAAGAAGGCCAACCTGCGCGGCGTCGAGAGCGACGGCATGATGATGAGCGAGCAGGAGCTCGGCTACCAGGAGAAGAGCCCGGGCATCGTGATCCTGCCCGGCGAGTGGATCGTGGGCGCGCCGCTGCAGGAGTACCTCCCGGTGAGCGAGGCGGTGCTCGAGCTCGAGCTCACCTCGAACCGTCCCGACTGCTTCAGCATCTACGGCATCGCCCGCGAGGCCGCGGCCGCGGCGCGCCTCGAGCTGGCGCCGCCGCCCACGGCCGGACCGGCGGTGCTGGGCGGCGCCCCCGCCGACAAGGCGATCGCCGTCGAGGTCGCCGACCCCGACCTGTGTCCGCGCTATGCGGCGCAGGTCATCCGCGGCGTCACGGTCGCCGACTCACCGGCGTGGCTCAAGGCGCGCCTCACGCACGCCGGCATGCGGCCCATCAGCAACGTCGTCGACGTGACCAACTACGTGATGCTCGCCTGGGGCCAGCCGCTGCACGCCTTCGACGCGGGCAAGATCCGCGGCGAGAAGCTCGTCGCCCGGCGCGCGAAGACTGGCGAGATGATCGTCACCCTCGACGGCGTGGAGCGTACGCTGGACGGCAAGATGCTGGTCATCGCCGACGCCGAGCGGCCGCTGGTCATCGCCGGCGTGTTCGGCAGCGTCGACGCCGAGGTGGATGAGAGGACCACCGACCTGGTGCTCGAAGCCGCCAACTTCAGCGGCCCGAGCATCCTGCGCACCGAGCTGCACACCGGCATCCGCAGCGAGGCCAGCAACCGCTTCGAGAAGGGGCTCGACGCGAACCTCGTGCCCGGAGGGCTCGACTTCGCGTCGCGACTCTTCGCCGAGCTGTGCGGCGGCACGGTCGCGCCGGGCACCGTGGACGTCGGCGCCGCGCTGCCGGTGCGGGCGCGGTTGAGCTACCGGCCCGCAAGGGCCGATGCTCTGCTCGGCTATGCTCTGCCGGCACCCGAGCAGGCCGGCATCCTGCGCCGCCTCGAGTGCGACGTGGACGACGGCGCGACGACGGCCTCCGGCTCACGTGCAGCGTCAACCGCGGAGTGGACGATCGCGCCCCCGACGTTCCGCCCCGACCTAATTCGCGAGGTCGACCTCATCGAGGAGGTCGGGCGCATCGCCGGGTACCACCTGTCACCCGAGACGCTGCCGAGGCACACCACCTACGGCTCGCTGACCGGGCCGCAGAAGGTGCGGCGCGCCGTGCGGCGCGCTCTGGCCGGCTGCGGCCTCGACGAGGCCATCACCTACACGTTCGTGGCGCCCGATGCCCTGGCGCCGCTGGGCCTCCCTGAGGGCGACGTGCGCCTGGATCCCGTCAAGCTGAGCAACCCCATGAGCGTGGAGCAATCCGTCATGCGCACCATGCTGCTGCCGGGGCTCGTCGCCGCGGTACGCGAGAACATCGACCATCTCAACGACCCGCCCAACCTCTTCGAGCTGGGGCGGGTGTACCTGTGGGACGGCGAGACGAGCCCGGCGCCGGCGCATGCCGCCGAGCCCGGCGCCGTGCTGCCGCACGAGCCCGAGGCGCTGGGCATCGTGCTCAGCGGGTCCGTGCAGCCCGAGAATTGGACCGGCGCCCGGCGGCCCGCCGACTTCTTCACCCTCAAGGGCATCGTCGAAGCGG
>JADGPQ010000186.1 GCA_017882325.1 Thermoleophilia bacterium | reverse complement strand
GGTGAAGCCGTGAGCCGTCGCGGCGGGCGGTGACGCCGAAGATGGTGACCAGTGGACCGCACATCCCCATGCAGTGCCCGAAGCTTCCGACGAAGCCGGCCAGCGCAAGGGCGCCCAGCGACAGACCGTTGAAGTCCACGTCTGCCGCCTCTAGTCGGCGGCGAAAGTGAACGAGATCTCCAGTGGCTGGCCCGGCGTGTCGACCTCGACGGTGAGCTGCCACTGCCCCGCCATTGAGAGCATGGCCGTGGCCTCATAGGTTCCGTCGCCCACCTCGCTCACCGACGGTCGGTTAGGGGCCATCGTCATCGAAGGCATCGAGAGATCGAAGACAACATCGCGACCCGCCGCAGGTCGACCGGACGCATCGGTAAGGGTCACGGAGAGGCGCAGAGGTTTCATCGCGGCGGCGGGCTCAGGAGACATGATGAGGCACGCCGTCATGCCGCCGGCCGGGCGTTCGAGGACGGCGGCGTCACCCTGCACCGAGTTGCCGCCGCACGCCCCCGCCGCCAGGAGAGCGACGGCGACCAGTGCGGCGGCGGCGCGGGCAGGCGCGGACACTGGCGGCCGGCCACAGCGAGACCCGCTTGGCCACCAACCGCCTCTCACCGTCAGATCCCGATCTGTCTGAACACCTGGGATTCGGGCGGATGCTTGAGTAAGCCCTTGCCCCAGGTCGCGAGGAACAGCTGCGCGTCGAGGTCGGAGCCAATATGCCGCTGCAGGTCAGCCCAGCTCTCCCAGATGCTCTCGAAGATGACCCGAACTGGTGCCTCTTCGTCGAACGAGTGCATCTCGATAGCGCTGATGAGGCCTGGCTGGCCGGGCAAGCCCGAGCGCACGGAGGCGGCGAGGGCTTCGAGCTCCTCGCCGATGTCCAGCTCAGCCGCTTGGTCTTGGGTCAGCTCGATCTGCGTCTGGTAGATGTAGGTATGGAAAGGCACCTCGTCACCCCTAGTGCTTGTTCCAGTAGATGATCAGGTAGCTCAGCCAGCAGATCGGGACGCCGATGAGCACGACCCAGCCCAAGATCGGGAGAGGGCCTTCCCCCTCTTCGGCGTTCTTGTTGAACACGTCGATGACCCCGCCGGGACGGCGCTTCTCGTCGTCGACCGGCGCGCTGTCGGGGAGATCGCCTCTGCGCCAGGCTGCGCTTCTCCGAAGTTTGCGGGTCGACATGCCGAGCACAGCGGCAACGGACCAGATGAGGAATACCGCGATCGCCATGACGATGGAGAACGTCACCCAGTCGATCCGCAGCGGCGCTTCGCTCATGTGACCTCCTCTCTGTCAGGCGCCCCGTGCCGGGTGGGTCTTGCGTGGCCACGGCTCCGGGTCGCGGTCTTCGAGCATCCTGTACTTGGACGCCTCGATGTCGCGGAACTGGCCGTTCCGCCAGCCCCACGCGAACAGGGCGCCGCCCACCAGGGCCATGAACGCCATCCACGCCACGATGAGCCACACTCCAAGAGCCATGTGTTACCTCGCTTTCCCGGCGTTCAGTGCTTTGGCTGGCGCGACGCCAGCTTGCCGACATACAGCGTGAGATCGCGCAGGTCGGCCTCGGTGAGCGACTTGGAGCCGCCCGTCAGTGGAGTCGTCGTGACCTGCGACTGGAACTCAAGCGGTGCGTATCCGGGCATCATGGACTCGGGGACGCCCTCTGCTACGCGCCAGTAGATGTACCCCTCGGCCATTCCGGCGGGGAACGCTGTCGGGCGGCCACTCGCGGCCGCGCCGAGAGCGTCACCGTCGCCCTGCCCTTGGGAGCCGTGGCAGCCGGCGCAGAACGAGCCGTACAGCGCCTTGCCGTTCGCCGGCGACAAGGTGCCGCCTTCGCCCACGAAGATCGCGTCATCGTAGGTGACGTAGGAGTCGGGCGCCGCGCCGCTGCCGAGGACACTGGCCGTCACCGGCTTGCCAGTCTGGAAACCCTCGACGATGAACTTGACGAGGTCCCAGCGCTGGTCGATGGGCAGCCACTCGCCCCACGCCGGCATCGCTGAGTTGCGGATGCCGAAGGTGAGCATACTGTTCAGCGCCTGCGGCGGGTCGGGGTTCGATGCCTGATTCTGCAAGTTGGTCGGCCGCGGCCTCAAGTGGAGACCGTTCGGGCCGCGGCCGTCGCCCGCCTGCCCGTGGCATTGCGAGCACATGTTGGCGTAGAGCGCCTTGCCGCGCTCGAACGACGCTGTGGCCGGCATCGTCTGTTCCTGGTACAAGGCCGGGTAGTTGAAGCGCTGGCCTTTGACCGGCTTCGGCAGGGGCGGCTCGGTCTGCGTGAACATGGTGCGCAGGTAGTGCACTACGGACCAGAGTTCGTCGCTGGAGTACTGGAGGCCCCAGACCGGCATCGCGGTCCAGGGGACGCCGACCTCCAGTCTCCAGAAGTAGTCGGCGTCCGTGTACTTGCCGTAACTGCCGTCGCCGAGGTCCGGCGGCAGTGGCTCAAGGCCGGTGCGGTACGGACCTTCGCCGCGCCCCGAGCTCCCGTGGCAGACCTGGCATTCGCGGGTGTAGATGGCCTTGCCGCTGTCGAGCACGGCGTATGAGTTCGTCAGAGGGTTGGTCTTGCCCGCGTAGGGCGGCGGCGGATCGCCCTCATCGGGAGCGTGGTAGAAGGGGTGAGCAAACAGCTGCTGCGCGTAGTCGATGACGCGCCAGAGCTGCGCGTCACTCAGGCTCGTCTTCCAGACGGGCATCAGCGTGCCCGGCACGCCCTCCTTCACGTGCCAGATCCACTCGTCGTCCGGCATCGCGCGGAAGGGCTCCTGCCTGAAGTTCACCGGCGTCACGGCCATTGTGCCACCGTAGGTGCCGAGGCCGTTGCCGGCGCACCCGTGGCAGGTCTGGCAGTGAGTGATGTAGAGCTGCTTGCCTTCGTAGAGCCCGGAGGACTTGAAAGTCGCCCACCCTTGGGGTGTGCTCGTCAGTCCCGGTGTGGCCTTCGCCTCGCGCGGAGGGCCTGTCAGATTGAGGTAGGGAGTGTTGTACGGACGCACCATCCATGCCGCGGCGTTCCGGTCGCCGAGATTGAAGAGGTAGGCGACGATGTCGTGCTGGTCCTGAGCCGAGAGCCCGGCGAAGTTGGGCATGATCGACAGGGGCGAGAGATCGCGCGGGTGCTGCAGGTGCTTGAGCTCCCACTCCTCGCTGCGCTTGCGGCCGATGTACGAGAGGTCCGGGCCGGTGCGTTCGGAGCCGAGGATCATCGGGTTGTCCTCAGCATAGTTGCCGCCCTGGGCCTGCGGCCCCATGGCGACGTCCTGCTCGCGCACGTACTGCGTGTGACAGTAGTTGCAGCCGTTGGAGTAGAACAGCGTGCGGCCGCGGCCGACGTCTCCTGTGTAGCCTTGGGCGATGACGGTGCGCTCGGGGTGCCACAACGCCGTCGGCAGGAAGACGACCCAGGTCACCACGGCGAAGAAGCCGACGAGCCCGCCGACGATGATCACCTTGAACGTCATGCTCATGACGGCTCCGCTTCCGCCGTCGTGACGCTCAGCGGCGGCTGGCCGGTGTCAGGCTCGGCCGTCCGCTGCCGGCCGAAGGAATAGTGCGGCTCCGTGTTGGGCAGGCGCTTGGCGAGTGTCCCGAGGACGATGACGGGCATCATGAGGAAGCTCGCGAACATGAGGCCTCCGCCGAAGACGCGCAGCGCCATGTAGACGCGGATGCCGGGCAGGACCTCCCAGACCGGCAGGCCCTGCATCACCCAGTTGGACCCTTGCACCAGGCCCGCCACGGTAAAGCCGATGAAGAAGAATGAGAAGCCCACCACATACAGCACCCACTGGACGCTGGCCAGCCGACGTCCGTACAGCTCGCAGTTGAGGATGTGCGGCAGTGCGTAATAGATGCCGCCGATCACGATCGAGCCCGAAAAGAACAGCAGGCCCAGATGCGAGTGACCCGGGACGTACTGGCTGAAGTGCGCCAGTGAGTTCATGCCGAACAGGGCCGTCTGCGTGCCCTGGAACGAGACGATGATGTAGGCGATCGCCCCGAGCATGGTGAAGCGCAGCGAGACGTTGGAGAAGAACCGGTTCCAGTTGCCGCGCATCGTCATCGCGGCGTTGATGAAGAAGGCGGTCACGGGCAGGATCATGCCGATGCTCTCTGCCACTGCGGTGACCTTAAGCCATCCCGGTATGGGGGCCCAGAGCAGATGGTGGCCGCCCACGCCGGTGTAGAAGAGCAGGGTACCCCAGAACGACATGAGTCCCAGTTTCACGCTGTACAGCGGCGTGTGCGTTTCCTTGGGCAGAAGGTAGTAGAAGACGCCGAGCATGCCCGTCGTGAACCACAGACCGAGAACGTTGTGGCCGTAGAACCAGTTCCAAATGGCGTCGTTGATGCCGGTCAACGCGCCTGTCGGCGGATTCCATACCACGTTCCCGATCGCGTAGAGGAGCGGCATCCACATGGCCGTGCCGATGATGAACCACAGTGTGACGTAGAGCTTGGACTCGACCCGGCGGGCGATGGTCATGAAGACGATCACGAGATTGATCAGCAACGCCGCCAGGACGGCGATGTCCACGCCCCAGACCATCTCCGCGTACTCCCGGCTCTGGCTGTGCCCCATCGAGATGAGAAGCACGCCGATGAGCACGCCGCCTGTCCAGAGTGCGAGCACGAGGTTGGCGAGCGGCTCGCTCCACAGGCGTCGACCCGTGAGCCTGGGCAGGATGTAGTACCACAGGCCGATCATGCCGGTCGAGAGGAAGCCGAACATGACGGTGTTGGTGTGCTCCTGGCGAAGACGCGAGAACACGAAGGGCAGCCAAGACATGAAGTCGGGGAACACGAACTCGATGGCCAGCAGCAGGCCCATGGCTGTCCCGAACACCAGCCAGAGTGCGGTGACGACGAAGAAGTTGCGCGCCGCGCTGTCGTCGGCGCGGAACAGCCGGTATCCGAGGCTGCCGCCCTGTCGCGTCGTCGCCGCGCGGCCTGATGACCCCGATGCGGCATCCATGGCCTCACCCCCTATCCACAGCCGTCGTCCCCCGAGGCTACGGCCGCACTCTTACGTGGCTCCTTGCCTCGAGTATATCCGATGCCGTCGCCGCCCTGAACAGGGCACTGGCGACGCGCCGGGAGGCTAAGGTCTTGGCCGCCAGCACGCTGACCGTGGGCGCCGCTGTCGGCCTCACGCCGCGCGGCGGCGATACTCATTGCAGCGCCGGCTCCTTGGGTCGTGCGTGCCGTGGAGGACGACCCAAGGAGCCGGTCACACCGTGCCGGCCTCCCCGGGGACGTGAACGCGCCTTGCGCTTCCGGTATCCCGGGAGGAGACTGTGTGCACGGGATCCACCCGCCCCCGACGACGTCGGCTTCGCCTTACGATGCCGTCCCGGACATCCTTCGAAGGGACGGCGATATGGCACGGCGCAGCAGCCTCACTTGGCGAGTGCCTGCGACTCACCCCCCGGCGATACTGCGTTGACGCCGCGGTTCCAATGAGCGGCCGGCGGAGTCGGGATCGAGTGAGCGTTTTCGGGGGGGCCGCGTCTGCGCAGCTGCCGACTGCGGCACGATCCTTTCTGTCTACAAGCCTCCGTCGCGCTGCGTCATCCACGACGAGCGCGAGGTTTCGTTGCAGGCGCGAGCAAGCCGCAAAGATCGGCCCTCAGAGGCCCGCCGGTGCGGCACTCCGGCCTGCGAGCGCTGGTTCGAGAGCCCGAACCCGAAACGCCTGTTCTGCAGCGACCGCTGCCGGCTGCAGGCGTTCTATGAACACAGGCGCGC
>JADGPQ010000034.1 GCA_017882325.1 Thermoleophilia bacterium | reverse complement strand
GGTCGAGTCCATGAAGCCCGGCCACCTCCGCGAAGGCCGTCACCCGGCGTCGCGCCGTCGGCAGCGCCTCCGCGCCCGCCGCGAAGGTGAACTCGTGCTCCCAGAGCGGCTTGGCCGGCAGCGCGACATGCTCGTCGCCGGGGGCCACCTCCGATGACGGGTGAGGCAGCGGCGGCCGCACGAGCCCGGCCTCCGCCAGCGCCGCGCGGGCCGCGGGCTCCTCGACGGCGACCACGAACTCGCCGCCCCCGCGGTGGACGCTCTCCACGGCCTCCTGGAGAACGCTCAGATCCTCGCAGCCGAGCGTGACGCCCGGATCCACGTCGAGGACGATGTCGGCCGCGCCGGACAACCGGCAGGACTCCAGCTCAGCGCGCAGATCGCCAGCCAGGTCGCCGACGGAGCCGCTGCCCCAACGTACTACGCAGACCTCGCCGCGGAACTCGGCCGAGACCTGGCTGCCCGCCCGTTGCGCTCGTTGCCCCCCGTCAGACATCCGCCGGCTTGCGCGCGTCACTGTCGTAGGTCACCGGCGGCTCGAAGCGGCAGTCCTCCTGCCCCGGCCAGCCGCCGAACGGGTAGGTGCAGTGCATCTTGTGGAGCTGTTCGCCGACATCGTCGAACCGTGCGTGGATGCGTTCCACCGTCTCGTCCGTCATGGTAAACGAGCGTACGCCGTCGAGGAAGGCTTGGCGCAGCGCGTCCATGCGCAGCTCGAGCTCGTCGAACTCGGCCCGCCACGCATCGACGTCGCCGGCCCCGGGGTTTCTCAGGTTGCGGGTCTCGCTCATCGGTCCTCCAGATTCGTCCTGCCACTCTTCTGGGCTCATACCCAGCCCTCCAGCTTCACAACCGCCCGTTCGAGCCCGGCAACGGGGTAGACTGCATGCCGACGGAGCCGCCGCCCAAGCGGCGTTAACGAGGTCACGGGCCTGCCCTCTGGCGCGGGCTGTGGTCGGCGCCGCGCACACGCGCGAGGCGGTGCTGCGGAGCAGGGCTGGCAGAAGAGGAGAAGGTGGTGTCGGAAGGGGGACTTGAACCCCCATGAGGTTATGCCCTCACTAGGCCCTCAACCTAGCGCGTCTACCAATTCCGCCATTCCGACACTGAGGGAAGCAGAGTATAGGAAAGTCGAGGGCGAACTTCAACGCGTGGCGGCCGCACGCGCGGCAGGCTAGGCGGCTCAGCCTAGCGGCGCCGCTCATGACGATGGGCGGGTGCCTGCTGCGCAGATCCCGCCCATCGGCGGCGCCCCCTTCGGTGCCCCATCGTTCTCGAGGCTGTGGCCTGCAGAGGCCGTGGCGCCGACTGATCTTCAGTCGCCCTGAGTATAGAGCCGGCCCATCGGTGGAACAACGTTGGTTGCGCGGTGAAGTACTGCGTCGAGGGAGGTCGGCATGAGTGCGCGCATCCTGGTGGGCAGCTGTTCGTGGACCGACCCAACGCTGATCGCCAGCGGGCGCTTCTACCCGCCCAGCGTGACGAGCGCAGAGGCGCGGCTGCGGTACTACGCCGAGCAGTTTCCCATCGTCGAGGTCGACTCGACGTACTACACGCCGCCATCGGAACGCAACAGCGAACTGTGGGCGGCGCGCACCCCCGAAGGCTTTGTCTTCAACGTGAAGGCCTATTCCCTGCTCACAGGGCATCCGGCGCGCGTTGACCGCCTCCCCGGATGGCTCCGCGAGGCCCTGCCGGCGGAGGCTCTCGCCAAGAAGAACGCCTACCGCAAGGACGTCGGCGAGGACGCCGTGGAGAAGCTCTGGGAGCTGCACCGGCGAGCTCTGGCGCCGCTCGCCGACGCCGGCAAGCTCGGCGCCGTGCTGTTTCAGTTCCCGCCCTGGTTTGTGAGCTCGGAGGCCAACGCCGCCTACGTGCGCGAGCTGCCGCGGCGGCTGCCGGGCTCGACGCTTGCCGTAGAGTTCCGCGGCGGCGGCTGGATGGACCAACAGGCGGCCGCCGGCACACTCCGCCTCCTGGAGGACGCCGGACTCGCCTACGTGAGCGTGGATGAGCCGCAAGGCTTCCGTTCGAGCACGCCGGCGACAGTCGCCGCCACCGCGCCTCTAGCCATCGTGCGGCTTCACGGGCGCAACGCGAGTACCTGGGACACCAAGACGAGCGTCGCGTCGGACCGCTTCAAGTACCTCTACAGCGACGACGAGCTCCTGGAATGGGTGCCGCAGGTGCGCGAGCTGGCCCGGCAGACGCGGGCCGTGCACGTGCTCTTCAACAACAACTACGAGGACTGGGGCATGCGCAACGCGCGGCGCATGGCGCACTTGCTCGACGTGGAGACTGGGCCCGCCCAGGCAGTGCTGGAGCTCTGAGGCGCGGCGCCGACCGGGTTCAAGACGCCGGAGCGCGCCAGGCTAAGCTCTCAGGCGCCGCCAGGATCTCGCGCATCTGCGCGTCGACGGTGACGCCCCAGCGCGCGAGCTCGCTGAAGAAGCGGCCACACGGCACGATCTGCTCGGGCACGAACACGCCTGGGCCGCTGATCTCACCCTTGGCCATCATCTTTGCGACGATCGCCGGCGGGATGCCGGTGTCGACGTCTCCTCCGCCGGCGCCGAACTCCTTGTGCGCGGGGACGGTGGCGCGCACGCGCCACTCCACCCGGCGCCGGTCTTTGAGGCCGCGCACGACGCCGAGCAGGTAGTCGACGTCGTCGAACACCACATCGGTGGGCTTGGGGATGTCGCTCACGACCTTCAGCAGGACGTCGCGCGGGCGCACGTGGCCGCCCTTGACCTCGACCTCGTCGGTGCGGGTCATGCCGATGGTGTTCAGGAACCGCATCTGGTCGGTGAACTCGGCCGGCAGTGACAGCTTGAACGTGGCGCTCCTCAGCCCCTGGTCCTTCCACGTGTGCCAGAAGGTGAACGGCTCCGAGTGGATGGTGAAATGCGCCTCGAGGATGCCGGCCGGCTCGCCGAAGTCAAGGTCCTCGCGCCCCTCGCCCCCGGTGATGTCCATGTTCCAGTGGCCGTCGATGAACTCTGGCGCGGTGACGCTGAACTCGTCGCACAGGGTCTCGAGCGAGTATGGGGCGACCCAGCCGTCGTAGCCGTTCCAGGAGGTGTGGTCGACGTTTCCGCAGCGTGCGTGTGCCTCTTCCACCACGTCCAGCTGCTCGGCCCCGTACTTGGCGAGGATGTTGGTGACGCCGGGGGCGCCGCCCATGGCGATCACGGCGGTGACGCCGGCCCTCTCGAATTCGCCCGCGAGCTCGACCTGCTGTTTGGTCACGTGGAACAGGCCGCCCATGTCGGTGTAGTGCACCCTGGCGGCCGCCGCCGCGTGCATCACGTTGATGTTCCAGAAGTGCTGGGTGGCGTTGACCATGGCGTCGCAGCCGGCGATGGCTTTCTTGACGCTCTCCGCGTCGCGCGCATCGACGAAGACCACCTTGGCCTTGCCGTCGCCTTGCGCGGCCGCGACCCCCCGCGCCCGCTTCTCGTCGTAGTCGCCGAGGACGACCTCGTCGACCTCGGGGCTGATGGCGAGCTCCTTGACGGCCCAGCGGCCCATGGCGCCGGCGCCGATCACGGCGATCCTCATGAGGCTTCCTCCTCCACGCTCGGACGGGGTCCTACCGGAGCCTGAGCCTAAGCGGTTCGCAGCACGAAGTACAGACCGCTATCATGAGCGCAGGTGAGTCCCTCTTCCTCGTGGGCAAGGACGGTGACGGTGGCGTTGTACGGTCTCGAGGCCGACGATTGGCACGCTCTTGGGCGCGAAGTCGTCGACCTCTTCACCGCCCTTCTGCGCGTCGACACCACCAACCCGCCCGGCAACGAGACCGCCTGCGCGCTCCTCCTCAAGGACTACCTGGCGACAAACGGCATCGCGAGCGAGTTCGTCGGCGAAACCGCGGAGCGGCAGAACCTCGTCGCGCGCCTCGACGGCGTCCGTCCCGGCCCCACGCTGACCTTCATGGGTCACACGGACGTGGTCCCGGCCGACGCTGCCGAATGGAGCGTGCCTCCCTTCGGCGGCATCTTGAAGGACGGCTACGTATGGGGCTGCGGAGCCACCGACATGAAGAACCAGGTGGCCGCCGAGGCCGTGGCGCTGGCGCGTCTCAAGCGCTCGGGCGCCGACTTCGCCGGCACCGTCAAGTACGCGGCCACGGTCGACGAGGAGCACGGCGACCACTGCGGCGTACGCTGGCTGTGCCAGAACGAGCCCGACACGCTGCGCTCCGACTACCTCATCAACGAGGGCATGGGCGGCCTGTGGCTGCCGATCGACGGCCAGAAGGTGTTTCTGCTGGCCGCCGGTGAGAAAGCCTTCGCCCAGTTCCGCATCCGCACGCGCGGCCGCGGCGGTCACGCCTCGGTGCCCGAGAAGGAGCACAGCGCGGTCATCGACCTGGCGCGCGCCGTCGTCGCGCTCGGCCTTTACGACCCGCCGGCCATCGTGTCGCCGCTCACGGCGCAATTCATCGACGCCGTGGTCACCGCGGCCGACCTGCGCGCGCGCCTCAAGGACCCGCGGACGGCGCGCGCCGCCGGCGCCGAGCTGCGCCGGCTCGACCCTGAAGTCGCATCGCTGGTCGAGCCTCTGCTCGGCGCCACCTTCACCCCAACCATGCTCCACGCCGGCCAGGCCGTGAACGTCATCCCCACGCGTGCCGAAGCCTGCATCGACTGCCGCATCCTGCCGGAGATGACCGCCGACGGTACCCGTGAACTCGTGGCCACCGTGCTCGAGCCGCTGGGCATCGACTGGGAGTTCGAGTGGGTCGACGTGACCACCCCCAACGCGTCGCCGGCGCCGACCGCACTCAGCGAGAGCATCGCGCGCGTGCTGCGCAGGGACGTCCCCGACGCCCTGCTGGCGCCCATGTGCTCCGGCAGCTTCACCGACTCGCGCTGGGTGCGCGAGTACTTCCCCGATTGCATCGCCTACGGCTTCGCCCCGTATGTTGTGGAGAGCTTCCACGCCATGCAGGGTGGCCGCGATCACGAGCCGGACGAACGCATCCTCGTCGAAGACGTCACCTACCAGGCGCTCTTCTTCGAGCGCCTTGCCCGCGACCTGCTCGCCTGATGCCCGGACACGACGAGACGCTCACCAGCCGCGACCGTTTTCGCGGCGCGCTGCTGGGCCTCGCCGTCGGCGAGGCCATGGGCGCGCCGGCCGAGTTCCTTACCGCCGACCAGATCGTGGAGAAGTACGGGTTCATCACCGAGATGCTCGGCGGTGGCATCTACGATCTCGCGCCCGGCGAGACCGTTGACGCGACCGAGATGATGCTCTGTCTCGCCGAGAGTCTGGCCGACGTCGGAGGCTTCGACCCCGAGGACGTCATCGAACGCTACCGCCTCTGGTTCGAGAGCCAGCCCCGCCATGTGAGCCTCACCGTCCGCGCAACGCTGCTCAGCTATCGCGCCGGTACGCACTGGGACCTGGCCTCGCGGCGCGCCTTCGAGATCCTCGGCGGCCCCACAGCGGGCAACGGCAGCATCATCCGCTGCGCGCCGGTCGGGTTGCGCTACTACGCCGACGCCGAGACGCGGCATGCGCTCTCCCACCGCGAATCCACGCTGACCCATTTCGACCGCCTCGCCGGCTGGTCGTGCGCAGCCTTCAACGACCTCCTCACGGCGGCGATCCACGGCGACTTACGCGAGCAGGTCCCCGCCATCGCCGCCACCCTCGACGAAGAGGACAGCCGCGTGAGCAAGATGCTCACCGACACGCTGGTCGCCGAGCCGGAGGAGCTTCGCAGCTCCTCCTTCGTGCTCGATACCCTGCAGACCGCCCTGTGGACCGTCCTGCACGCCACCACGTTCGAGCACGGCGTCTGCGCAGCCGTCAACATGGGCGGCGACGCCAGCGCCGTCGGCGCCGTCGCCGGGGCTCTGGCAGGCGCGGTCTACGGCGAGACTGGCATTCCGCCGCGCTGGCTCGCGCCCATCCAGGGGCGCGAGCGGATCGCGGCCGTCGCCGAGCGCCTCGCCGACCTCGCGCTGGGCACATCACCCCCCCATCGCCCCGGAGGCGCCACGTGAGCTGGCTCACCAAGATATCCCTGCGAAACCGCTCACTCATCGGTCTCGCGGTCGTAGCGGTCATCATTTTCGGCGCCGTCGCGATCGGCTCGCTCAAGGAGGAGCTGATCCCCGATCTCACCTTCCCCTACCTCACGGTGTTCACCAGTGAGCAGGGCGCCTCCCCGACCGACGTCGAGAAGAACATCACCACCCCGCTCGAGCAGGCGATCAAGAACAGCAGCGGGGTCAAGGAGTACGACTCCTTCTCCAACGAGGGCATGAGCATCATCACGGTGCAGTACGAGTTCGGCACCGACATGAAGGCCAAGGAGGCGGAGGTCCAGCAGTCCGTCGCGAGCGCTCAGCTTCCGACGACAGCCACGCCGCCCGACGTGGCGGCGCTCAACTTCGGCGCAATGCCCGTCGTGCAGCTTGCCGTCTCGTCGACGCTCCCGCCCCAAGAGCTCGCGACCCTGCTCGGCACCAAGGTCGTCCCGCGGCTCCAGGGGATCGCCGGCGTGCAGGCCGTCACCCTGTCCGGGGTGGAGCAGATGCAGCTGCAGATCAAGCTCAAGCCGAAAGAAATCGCGGGGCTCGGCGTGACACCGCAGCAGATCACGACCGCGGTACAGCAGGCCAATCTGACCAGCGGCGCGGGAGCGGTCGCCTCCGGGAGCCTCGTCTATCCGATCACGGTCTCGGCCAGCACTCCGACCACTCGGGCATTCGAAAGGCTCGTGCTCGCCCCGACAGGCACTGCTTCCGCCGTCGCAACCGCAGCCGGCGGCACGAGTGCCGCCGCGGCCTCGCCGGCCAAGCCGGTCACCCTCGGCCAGATCGCCGACGTGCGCATCGCACCGGCGCCGCTCACCGCCGTCACGCGCACCGACGGCAAGGCCTCGGTCGGCATCTCGGTCAGCAAGTCCACGAGCGGCAACACAGTGGACATCGCCGACGCGGTGGCCGGGGAGCTCCCCGCCATCACCGAGGACCTCCACGGCCAGGCGACCATCAAGATGGTCGTCGACCAGTCGACGTACATCAAGGAGAGCATCACCTCACTGTGGCGTGAGGGCCTCCTGGGCGCCGTGTTCGCGGTGTTCGTCATCTGGGTGTTCCTGCGCAGCTGGCGCTCCACGCTGATCGCCAGCCTCTCCATCCCGCTCAGCGTCGTCGGCGCGCTCATCATCCTGTACTCGCGCGGCCAGTCGCTGAACATGCTCACCCTCGGCGGCCTCACCATCGCCATCGGGCGGGTGATCGACGACTCCATCGTGGTGATCGAGAACACCTACCGCCACCTGCAGGAGGGCGACGACATCCGCACCGCCGCCTTCACCGGCACCCGCGAAGTGGCCGGCGCCATCACAGCGAGCACGCTGACGACCGTGGCCGTGTTCTTGCCCCTCGGGTTCGTCCACGGTCTTGCCTCCGAGTTCTTCCGCCCGTTTGCGCTCACGGTGACGTTCGCCCTCCTATGCAGCCTGTTCGTCGCCCTCATGGTGGTGCCGCTGGCCACGACCTTGGTGCTCTCCAAGCGCCAGGTCGGTCACCGCGATCCGGACGAGCTCTCGCGCCTCCAGAAAGCCTACCTTCCGGTGCTCAAGCTGGCGCTCGGTCACAAGACCATCACGCTCGTTCTGGCCGTGGCCATCTTCGCCAGCACCATGATGCTGGGTCCGCTGCTCAAGACCAATCTCTTCGACAATTCCGCCCAGAACACCATGAGCATCACCCAGCAGCTGCCGTCCGGTTCGAGCCTCGACGCGACCATGGCGGCGGCGGCCGAGGTCGAAGAGGTCCTCAAGACCACCAAAGGCATCGATATCTACCAGGTGACCGGCGGCGCTACCGGCAGCCTGTTCGGCGCCGGCGGCGGCACCAGCGCCTCGGCAAGCCAGGCGTCCTTCACCATTACCACGGACCCGAAGCTGGACAAGAACTCGATCGTGGAGGCCGTTCGCCGCAAGGTCGACAAGCTGCAAAACGTCGGCACCGTCACGGTCACTGGTGAAGACGGCTCCAGCTCCATGGGCGGCATGTCCAACATGGAGGTGCGCGTCTCAGCCAGCGATCCCGCGGTGCTCCTGAAGGCCAACGCTATCGTCCTGAACAGGGTGAAGACGGTCGACGGACTCGCCAACGTGACCTCCAACCTCAGCGAAGGCCGGCCCTCGGCCACCGTGGTCATCGACCAAGCCAAGGCGGCGGCGGCCGGCGTGAGCCCGGCGACACTGAGCGCGTACCTCTCGCTCGTGCTGAGCGGCTACCCTCTGGGCACGGTCCCGACGCCCGCCGGGCCCTTGACCGCGCAGCTGACGATCGGCCAGATCACGCTGCCCCCCGTCCCCGGCGCGGTAACGGCGATGCTGACCCGCATCCCCGTCCCGGGCAGCAAGGGCACGGTCCCGCTCAGCCAGATCGCCAGCGTCACCGAGGTCAAAGCGCCGGTACAGGTCACGCACGTCGACGGTCAGCGCACCGCCAGTATCACGGCGAGCGTCACCAACAACAACATCGGCGCCGCATCTACGAGCATCGGCCAAGCACTGGACAAGGTGAATCTGCCACCGGGCGCCACCTGGGAGCTGGCCGGAGCCACGCAGATGACCAACGATGTCTTCCGCACGCTCGGCATCGCCATGCTCATCGCCATCCTCCTCGTGTACATCATCATGGTGGCGACCTTCCGCAGCTTGCTGAACCCGCTCATCCTCCTCGTGAGCATCCCGTTCGCGGCGGTGGGCGCCATCATCGCACTCGTCGCCACCGGCACGGCGCTGGGCATGCCCAGCCTCATCGGGCTGTTGATGCTCATCGGCATCGTGGTCACGAACGCCATCGTGCTGCTCGACCTCGTCGAGCAGTTCCGCCGCCAAGGCATGAACGCGCGCAGCGCGGTCATCGAGGGCGGCCGGCGGCGGTTGCGGCCCATTCTCATGACCGCCGTGGCCACCATCCTCGCCCTGACGCCCATGGCCCTGGGCATGGGCAAGGGCGGCTTCCTTTCCACGCCGCTGGCGGTCGTCGTGATCGGCGGCCTGTTCTCCTCGACACTTCTGACTCTCGTCCTCGTGCCCGTGCTGTACGTGGCGTTCGACCGGCTGCGGCCGAAGAACGCCTACGCGCACGAAGAAGTCGGCGCCGTCCCGCTCACAGCGGAGACGACGCCCGGCTGAGAAGCGGTGCAGCCGGCCGTCTTCCGGGGTAACCTTGTGCGAAGCGTCGGCGCGTCGCGCCGGCCCCGCATGTGTCATCCGCCGAAAGGAGACGAGCGTGGCGAAACCAGCCGCCAAGAAAACCACCGGGAAGACGATCCGCGTGAGCGCCCCCAAGAGGGCTCAGGCCGCTGAGGCCGCGGAGCCCTCAGCGCCCCGCAAGCTCACCAGGGCGCAGCTCATCGACGAGCTCAACCGCGATCTCGCCAAGGAGTACTCGGCGCTGATCCAATACGTGCAGCACGCGTCCGTCATCACCGGGCCGCAGTACGACGCTATTTCGGCCGAGCTCACGGTGCACTCCAACGAGGAGCATCAGCACGCTATCGCGCTGAGCGATCAGATCGACTTCCTCGGAGGCGTACCAGCAGTGGACGTCGCCGACATCCACATCTCGCCCAACTCGAAGGTCATGCTGGAGCAGGACCTCGAGGGCGAGCTCGATGCCATCGCGCGCTACCGCGAGCGCATCGGTCAGGCCGAGATGCTGCAGGAGTACGGCCTGCGTCGGGCGCTCGAGGACATCCTCATCATCGAGGAAGAGCACGCCCGCGACCTGCAGAACGCGCTCGACCTGTAGCCTGGCGTAAGGCCAGAGCGACGTGAGCGGCGCCGGGGACGGGCGACGATCCCGCCCCCGGCGCCGTTCAGGCGGTCTCGGGGCGCGGACGCCGCGCAGCCAGAGCCTTCTCCCGGCGCCGCTTCCAGCCCGGCGCCAGCGCCAGGAAGAGGCCGGCGCCGACGAACCCCTCGACAAGCAGGATCGCGAACGCCTGGCGCCCGCCGAAGGCGTCCATGGCCCAGCCGCCGAAGGCCGGCCCCAGGGCGGCGCCGCCGCTCCAGGCGATCGTCCACACGCCCATGTAACGCCCGCGCACGGCTTCGGGAGCGAGGTCGGACACCTCGGCCGCGGCCACCGGTGAGAGCAGCGTCTCGCCGAGGCTCATCACGACGATGAGGATGATGAGCGACCACAGTGGACCAGCGAAGGCAGAGCCGCCGATGCCGGTGGCCAGCGCCGCGCTGGCGATGGCCAGCAGGACCATGCGGTTCTTGAAGCGCGTGGCGCGCACCAGTGGGTACTGCACGGTGGCGACGATGAAGGCGTTCAGGGCCAGCAGCATCCCCCACTCCCCGTACGGCACGCCGAGAAAGTCGGTGATGTACACGGAGTAGATGGACCCGAAGTTGCCGATGCAGAACACGGGCAGCACGGCGACGAGGCAGAACACGATGAACACGCGGTCGTGAAAGACGATGCGGTAGCCGGTGCGTCCCTGCGCGTCGCGGTGCTTCTCTGGCGCCACGGCGCTCGCCGGGCGACTCTCCCGGATCGAGAAGAACATGATCGCCACCATCAGCGCGCACCCCGCGGCGGCGGCGAGAAAGAGCTCGCGAAAGGTCACGCCGAAGCCCAGGGCCAGCCCGGCCACGGCGGGACCCACCACGACGCCCAGGTTCATCGCCACGCGACTGATGCTGAACGCCTCCTGGCGTTTCTCGGGTGGGAGCAGATCGGCGATCATGGCGTTGCTCGCCGTCTGGAACAGCGGCCATCCCAATGAACTCTCGATGGCGACCAGCAAGGCGACCTGCCAGACCTGCGTGACGAAGGCGAAGCCGGCGAACCACACGACTCCCATGCTCACCGACAGCATGATCACCCAGCGGCGCCCGAGGCGGTCGGTGAGATGCCCACCCCAGAACTGCATGGGCATCACGGCGACCGGTACGAGGCCGAAGACTACGCCGACCATCGACATGGAGACGCCGAGCACGCTGTGCAGGTATATGCCCTCGAAGGGGAAGGCCAGCGCAGCCGCCGCCACGTAGATGAAGATACCGACGGTCAGCACCCAGAACTGACGGGGGAAGGAGCGGAGCTCCAGCAGGGAGCGTTTCAGACTGGCCGGCACGCCCTCATGCTATCGAAGTCGACGCAGCCGGCCCAACCTCGCCATCCACGCTTGGCGCGCCGGAAGGCTGGTGCGGGCGGTGGCCGCGGACGGCCGCGCAGCAGCGGGAACGCCACAGCGCCGAGCAGCCCCGTGACGAGGACAAGGCCGAAGAGCCCCCGCCCGCCCAGCGCGTCCATGAGCAGCCCACCGAGGGTCGGCCCGAGGCTGAGGCCGAACATTCAGACCAGCGTCCAGACGCCGACGTACCGCCCACGTAGCTCGACGGGCGCCATCTCCGTGACCACCGACGACGAGAGGGGAGACAGCAACACGTCTCCGACGGCCGGGGCGTACGACTCGGCGCTACTCGGCCGGCAGGTCCATCACCCCCACCGCCAGGCCCACTTTCTTCATCTCGGCCATGTAGGCCGCGGCGTCGAGCACCTCAGCCGGAAAGACCCCGCGCCGCGCGATCTCGCCGCGCGCGAACTGGGTGACGGCGCAGGCTGCGGAGGCACCGGTCTGGAAGGCGGTGCCCTGCACTCCCCACCTCTCCCAGGACTCGTCGTGCGACGTGGTCTGATAGCGGAAGCGCCGCAGTGGCTCGCCGCCACGGGTGCCTTCGCAGAGCGTGCCGACGCAGACGGTGCCGTGCAGCTTGCCGGCGAGGTCGACCGGTCGCGGAAAGCGCGCCGCGACAAACTGGATGGGCGAGATCATGTCGCCCTTGAAGTCGACCGGCTCACGCCGGTTGAGGCCGAGGATCCTGAAGACGCGCAGCGCCTCGACGAAGCGCTCGTCCAGGCCGATGAAGAAGATGGCGTTCCTGAGCCCTTTGCCCCTCAGGTACATCGGCATGAGCTGCGCCTCTTCGTGGTCGACGTTGCACAGCGTGAGCCTGCCGACCGGCGCCGGGAAGTCGAACTCCCTGAAGACCGAGAGCGGCTCGTTGCGCTCCTCTCTGCCGTCCCGAAAGACGTACGGCGGCAGCAGGCACTCCTCGATCATCGTCTCCACCGAGAAGGAGCAGGCCAGCTCGTAGCCGTCCACGGTGCCGTTGTCGCCGTCCAGCACCGTGAGCGACTCGACGGTGTCGAACTCGTCGTGCAGGGCGCGCGCGAACATGTCGCTCACGCCCGGGTCGATGCCGAACGACACGAAGCCGGCCAGGTCGCGCTTCTTGAACTCCTCGTCGAGGGCGAGCTGCTCATCGATGTCGGCGGTGCCCGTGATGTCGCGCGGTCCGCCGGTGCCCATGTCGAGGTAGTGCCGCCCGGCCTCCAGGCAGGCCTCCATGACCGGGAGGTCCCAGGCCGTGGCCAGGGCGTTGAGCACGAAGTCGACGCCCGTCGCGGCCTTGACCAGGGCCGCGTGATCTGAGGCGTCCAGCTCGAGGGTCTCGGCCTTGCCGGGCGGCAGTTTCGCAGCCACCTCGCGCAGCCGGCTTTCGTCGATGTCCGCCAGGACGACCGCCTCTACGGCAGGCTCCCGTGCGATGACCCGCGCGTTCACCTCGCCCACGGCGCCCACACCAAGTTGGAGGACCCGCATGCTCCCACCCCTTCGCCTCGTGTCCGCCGGTCCCCGGGGCTGCAGCGCAAGAGTCCACCGGGCCGGCCGTCCGATCTACGCCAGTCTCACAGATGAACTGAACGATTCACAGGGGATATACATTCAGAAAGTTGGTCTTGAGGCGGGTTCAAAGTTGTGCGTTGTTGACTTCTCGCGGCGACGACGCTAGATTGTGACTATGCTTCTGAGCGTCCAGCAGGCCGCGCGGCGGCTCGGTGTGTCGCCGGTCACGATCCGTCGCTGGACCGCGACCGGCTTCCTCCCTTGCTCCCGTACCGCCGGCGGCCACCGCCGCATCGACGAGAACGACATCGACGACCTCGCCAAGGCCATCGGCAACAGCAATCACCTGGCCGCGCAACTGGCCCGCGAGCGCGAGGTCGACGTGCTCATCAACACCTCGATCGCGCTCGCCGGCAAGATCGACCTCACCGAGCTCCTGCTGGAGATCGCGACGCGCATGACCAGTCTGCTCGACTGCCATTTCTGCGCCATCTCCGAGTACGACCTCGAGGCCCAGGGCCTCGTCACCCTGGCCGAGTACGACGACGTTGGGCGACGACTTCCGGACGCGAGCCCCTACAAGCTGCGGGATTTCCCACTGACGCGCAGCGTGCTGCAGGACCAGACGGCGGCGGTCGTCAACGTCGACGATCCCGACGCCGACCCGGCCGAGGTCGCGGAGCTGCGCCGGGAGGGCGATCGCAGCCTCCTGATGGTGCCGCTCATCGTGCAGGGCGACACCATCGGCCTCCTCGAGGTCGTCGACCAGAAGCGGTCGCGCCAGTACTCTCGCCAGGAGCTTCGCCTGGCGGGCGCCATCGCCGGGCAGGCGGCCGTGGCCATCAAGAACGCCAAGCTGTTCGCCGAACGGCGGCGCAGCGACGGGGACATGGCCAGCCTGCGCCGCGTGCTCACCGATCTCACCGCGCGGGTGCCGACCGTCGGCGGCGCCGGGCGCAGCTCGGGCGTCCTCGGCGCGGTGGCCGGCGCCGTGTGCGAAGCCTTCGGCGCCATCTCCTGCGTCGCCAGCGTGGGCGGCGTGAGCGCCGGCGCCTTCGGCGCCGGCCGAGTCGCCGCGCGCCCCGACCCCACCAACGGCGAGCGCGGCGCCAACGCCAGTCTCGTCGTGGCGCGCGACCCCTCGGGACGCTCCGATCTTACGCTCGCCGTGACGTTGAGTGAGCCTCCCGGCGAGGGTCAGGTGGAGCTGCTCGACTTCATCGCCGCGGCCACCGCTGCCGTGACGGCCCCAGAGGGCACTGCGAGCTGAGGTCCGCCGGCGCACGGGATCTGAGAGCGCAAGAACTCTCGCGTGACGCCAGCCTTCCCACCGCACAATACCTTCCATTAGCGGGGAAGTCTTGCGCTGATCCGCCCCTTGAAACTTCGCGACACCCGTCGGCGAAACTTCGCACTCTGTTGACGCTGGCCAAGTTCCCCGCTACGGTTTGCGCATGTATTTGAGCGTACAGCTAGCCGCGCGCCGCTTGGGCGTGTCGCCGCACACCGTCCGCCGCTGGACGGCGTCCGGCTTTCTCCCTTGCACGCGTACAGCCGGGGGGCATCGGCGTATCAAGCAGGAAGACATCGACGAGCTCACCCACCTCATAGGGGGGAGCAACCATCTCGCCGCGCGGCTCGCCCGCGAACGCGAGCTCGAGACGCTGGTCGAGACCGCCATCGTCGTCTCCAGCCAGCTCGAGGTCCCCGAGCTCCTGCGCGAGATCGCCAAGCAGATGACCACGCTGCTCGACGCCCACATGTGCGTGATCTCGGAGTACGACCCGGCGACCCGCACCGTCTCGGTACAGGCGGAGTACGACCACCTCGGCAACCGCAGGGTCGACACCATGACCTACACGCTCAACCAGTTCCCCATGGCCCGCAAGGCCATCGAGGACCACGAGAGCATCACCGTCAACGTCAGCGACCCTCACGCCGACGCAGCCGAGGTCGCGATCATGCGCCGCGACGGCGACAAATGCCTTCTCATCCTGCCGATGGTCCACCAGGGCCAGGCCATCGGCCTACTCGAAGTGCTCGACCACCAGCGGGAGCGGCGCTTCAGCCGCCAGGAGATGCGCCTCGCCAACGCCCTTGCCGGACAGGCCGCCGTGGCCATGCACAACGCCAAGGTGTTCGCGCAGCTCAAGCGCAGCGACCAGGACGTGCTCGCCCTGCGCCACGCGATCCAGAAGATCGCGGCCGGGCACGCCGTCCTGCTCAGCCAGGCCTCTGCGCACGCCGTCCTCCAGGCGGCCGCCGACCTGGCGACGCAGGCCCTAGATGCCATGTCCTGCGTGGCCAGCTGCAACGGGTCCACCGCCGGCGCCACAGGCGCCACAGGCGGCGGCGCCGGTGGCGGCACTACGCAGACCGACACGGCTCACGTGATCGTCTCTACAGCGTCCTGTGGAGCGAGCCAGCTATCTCTGACCCTCACCCTGAACCATACCGCCGGCGAGGGCCAGGCCGAGCTGCTCGGTCTGATCGCCGCCATGGCGGCCGGCGCTATCGCGGGTCCGCCCGCGAGCTGAAGCCTTCGGGCCGCGCCGTGCGCGGCGCTCACCGAGGCCGGTCTGGACGGCCCCTCTCCCCAGCGGTCCGCCCCGCGCGCTCTGCTATCCTGACGCCATGCCCGCGGCCGCTCCTCCCCAGCTCGTCGTGCTCGACACCGAGACTACCGGTCTGGACCCTGAGCGCGACCGCATCATCGACATCGGCGCCGTGCGTCTCGGCCCAGACCTCGAAGTACGCGAGCGTTTCGTGACGCTCGTCGATCCCGGCGTGCCGATCCCGCTATTTATCACGCGACTGGTGGGTATCGCCGACGCGGACGTCAACGGCGCCGCCTCCTTCTCCGAGGCGTTCGCGGCCCTGCGCGAGTTCGCCGGCGACGCGGTGCTCGTCGGCCACAACGTCGGCTTCGACCGCGATCATTTGGCGGCCGGCGCCCGCAGGGCGGGCCTACCGCCGCTTGCCAACGTGTGGTTCGACACGCTCGAAGCAGCGCTTCTGCTGTATCCGGAGCTCGACCGGCACGCGCTGGCCATCATGGCCGCCGAGCTCGGCATCGAGCGCCAGGCGCACCGCGCCCTTCCCGACGCGGAGACCGCAGCGGACGTGATCAAGCGCCTCTGCGCCCGGGCTGCCGGCCTCGGCGCCGACGAGCGCGGGCTGCTGACGGCCATCCGCTGGTCGCCGCTTGAGCTGCTCGACCGGTTCAGGGCGACTCCCGACGAGGCGCCCCCGCCGCTCGTCGCCGACGAGCCGCGAGGCGCCGGCGCGCTCTCCGTCTTGCCGGTCGAAGCCGACGGCTGGCGCAGTGAGTTGGGGGTCGACGCCGAGGGCGAGCGCGAGAACGGCGAGCCGGGCCTGGCGGCGCGTCTCCCCGGCTTTCGTCATCGGCCAGGACAGGTGCTGCTCGCCCACGCCGCCGCCGACGTCTTCGCCGAGGGCGGCGTCGGCCTCTTCGAGGCCGGTACCGGCATGGGCAAGAGCCTCGCATACCTGCTACCGGCCGCCTTCGCCAGCGCCGCCGCCGGCCGCCGCGTCGTCGTGAGCACCAAGACCAAGGCCCTGCAGCGCCAGCTGGCCGCGCACGAGCTGCCGATCGTCGCTGAGGCACTGCCGCCGGGCTGGCGCTGGGCGCTGCTCATGGGCCGCCAGAACTACATCTGCCGGCGACGGCTCGACGAAGCCGTAGCCGCCGAGAGCGAGGCGCTGCCCGATCGCGAGCGCTCGCTGGCGCTCGCCTACCTCGTCGGCAGGGCGCGGCGCGGTGAGGTCGACCTCTCGGCAATACCGTTCCGCGCCTCCCGGGAGCTCGCGGCCCTGGCCGAGCTGGCCCGCGAATTGCGCAGCTCTCGGGCAACCTGTCTGGGTCGACACTGCCCGTCCCGCCGCGGCTGTCACTGGCGGCTCGCCCGCGGTCGCGCCGAAGCGGCGCATCTCGTGTGCGTCAACCACGCCCTGCTACTCACGGGCCCCGAGACGCTCCCGCCGTTCGAAGACGTGGTGATCGACGAGGCGCATCTGCTGTATCACGAGGCCACCGAAGCGTTCAGCGAGCAGATCGACGCGGTGGCCATCGACCTGCTTCTTGCCGATCTGCGCGGCCGCCGTCGGCAGCGGCCGCTCCCACAGCGCCTGCGCGCAGCCGCGCGGCACGCCGAGCCTGGCGAGGCGCGCGCCCTGGGGGCCGCGGCCGATTCGTGCGAGCGTGTCGCGGAGCTGCTGCCCGACCTGGTGGAAGCCGCCGGCGAGACTCTCGCC
>JADGPQ010000185.1 GCA_017882325.1 Thermoleophilia bacterium | reverse complement strand
GCTTCGGTCTGGGCTTGCATGACCCATCGGGGATCGGTTGCTGGGTAGATTTTGGTGGGCCCTCGGACGTCGACTTCCTGCGGCCAGCACAGCGTCGTTGGCAGACCCTGCGTTGCGGCACTCCTCGGACCGACTGTTGCCGACCTCTGCAGGACGACGTAGGGTCCGAATCGTGATGAATCAGCCCGCAGCGGCAGTGCAGGAGCGCCTGGCAGCCAGCCGACGCTTGGCCGAGCTCATCAATGGCTATCAGATCAGTGCCGCGATGGGCGCATTCGCCCGCCTTGGCATCGCCGACGCGCTCGCTGAGGGACCGGCGTCTCCCGCCGAACTTGCGGCGCAGCTGGGCGCTGATCAGCGCTCGCTAGCACGCCTGCTGGAGGCCACCCTCGAGGTCGGCCTCTTCGAGGCCCGCGACGACGGCCGCTACGCCCTCACCCCGCTGGGGCAGCTTCTGCGCAGCGACGTCGAAGGTTCGCTGCGTCGCCTGGCGATCGTCTCCACGGACGAGTGGCGTTGGCGCGCATACGGACATCTCACCCATGCTCTGCGGACCGGCGAGCCCGGCTTCGTCCCGGCCCACGGCTGTCGCTTTTGGGAGTACCTGGACAGCCATCCGGCAGAGGCGGCCAGCTTCAACGAGACCATGTCGCGTGTCAGCGCCCAGCGTGACGCCGTCCTCGCCGGCGCCTACGAGTTCGGCGACATCCAGCGCTTGGTCGATGTCGGCGGCGGCCACGGCGGCCTGCTGTGCGCCGTGCTTGCACGTCATCCCCACCTGCAGGGGGTGGTCTTCGATCTGCCCGGCGTGGCTGAGGTCGCCCGCGAGCGACTGCTCGAGGCCGGCCTTGCCGAGCGCTGCGAGGCGATCGCCGGCGACTTCCTGGAGGCGGTTCCGCCCGGCGGCGATGCCTACCTGCTCTCCTGGATCCTGCACGACTGGGACGACGAGACGGCGCTGCGCATTCTGGTCAATTGTCGCGCAGCGATGAACGACGCCGCTCGCCTGCTTGTGGTCGAGCTCATCGTTCCCGCGGCAGACGATCAGGCCCCGGCTCCGAGCGTCACCAGGCTCGTGAAGCAGACCGACCTTGAGATGCTCGCCGTGGTCGGCGGCCGCGAACGCACGGCGGCCGAGTACAGCAGGCTTCTGACCCAAGCCGGGTTCAGCCTTGCACGCATCCTGCCACTCGAGGGGATGCCCTGGTGTGTGATGGAGGGCGTGACAAAGGGTCGGTGAGTGATCCGTTTGGCGGCTTCCTGCGCAAAGAGGCACCAAGGCAGCCTCGACGTCGGAGCATTGAAGACGAGAAGAAAGTGCTTCTTAGCAGGGAAGATGAGTGGTGCCCCCAACGGAATTCGAATCCGTGCCGCCGGCTTGAAAGGCCGGTGTCCTAGGCCGCTAGACGATGGGGGCACGCGTGCCGCCGAGGGATTATACCCCGGCCGGTGGCGCGCGACCGACCGTGGGAGTGGCCAGCCGCGAACGCCGCAGGCGCTTCGCGGTAAGCTAAACCTCCGCAGTGCGGTCTGGAGGCCGGGATGAGGTATCCGTTCGTGGTGGGGCCTGTCGCCGGAAACGAGGCGGACCTGCCGGCCATGTTCGCCGTGCGGCAGCACTTCGACGTCTTGCCGGCGGTCAACGTGACCCTGGCGCTCGACGAGGAGTGGCCACGCGCGAAGGCGGCGCTCTCCGCGCTCGCCCCGGGCGCCAAGATCGCCGTGGCGGTCGGCAGCCGCGGCATCGCCGACATCGCCGAACTGGTTGGCGGGATCGTTGCGCGGCTGAAGGAGGCCGGCTGCCAGCCTTTCGTGGTGCCGGCCATGGGCTCGCACGGCGGCGCCACCGCCGCTGGTCAAACCGAGGTGCTCGAACACCTCGGGGTCACCGAGGCGGCCATCGGCGCGCCGGTCTGCGCCACGATGGACGTCGTCTCGCTGGGGGAGGTCGACGGCATCCCACTCTTCCTCGACCGCTTCGCCTGGGAGGCCGACGGCATCATCCTCGTCAACCGCGTGAAGCCGCACACTGATTTCGTCGGGCCGATCGAGAGCGGCCTCATGAAGCAACTGACGATCGGCCTCGGCAAGCGGGCCGGCGCCGAGCACTACCACCGCCTCGGGGTGGTGCGTGGCATGGCTGAGACAGTGCCGGCCGCCGCTCGTGCGCTCATGGACCGGGCGAACATCGTGTTCGGCGTGGCACTCGTGGAGAACGAGGACCACCGCACCGCGGTTGTGCGGGTCGTGCCGCCGGAGGAGCTCGAGGAGACCGAGAGCGGGCTCCTCGAGCTGGCCCGCCGGCACCTCCCCGGTCTGCCGCTGGACGATATCGACCTGCTCATCCTCGACGAGATGGGCAAGGACATCAGCGGCCGCGGGCTTGACCCCAACGTCACGGGCAGGGAGATCATCTCGTGGTCGGCGCGCCGCGAACGTCCGCGCGTGCTGCGCATCTTCGTGCGCGGTCTCACCGCGGCCAGCTACGGCAACGCCCTGGGAGTAGGCAACGCCGACGCCGTGGCCCTTCGCCTTGTCGATGCGCTGGACGGCGACAGGACGGCCGTCAACGGCCTCACGTCGTGCTCGCCCGACGACGTCCGGATCCCGCTGGTGTTCGCCTGTGATCGCGACGCCGTCTTCGCCATGCTCATGACGATCAGACCGACGACGGCCGACGACGCGCGCGTGGTCTACGTGCGAAACACGCTCGACATCGAGCGGCTGTGGGTCTCGGCAGGCTGTCTGGACCTCCTTTCGGCGCCGCCGACCGTCGTCATCGACCCGGCGCGCCGGCGCCTGCCGTTCGACGCCGCAGGGAACCTGGTCTCGCCCTTCATTGGGGCGTAGGCGCGCGGCCTCCGGGCCGCGTCAGAAGGGACGGTACGTCGCATGACCGAGACCCCGAGTTACCCGGCAGACGGCCTCGAGCAGGCGCGGGATGACTTTCTGCGGCGCTACCCCGACTACGCCGCGACGAACGCCATCGACGAGCTGCGCAGCCGCGACTACGAGCGTCTGGGCCGGCTCGGCCATACGTATCTCGACTACACGGGCGGCGGGCTCTACGCGGAGTCCCAGGTCCGCCGGCACTACGAGCTCCTCCGGGATCACATCCTCGGCAACCCGCACTCCGGCAACCCCACCTCGCTGGCCTCGGCCGCGTTGGTCCACGAGGCCCGCGCCGCCGTGCGGCGCTTCTTCAACGCCTCGAAGGACGATTACGAGGTCGTCTTCACGGCGAACGCCAGCGGCGCTCTCAAGCTCGTCGGTGAGTCGTACCCCTTCCGCCCCGGCGGCGTCTTCTGCCTGACCTACGACAACCACAACTCCGTGAACGGCATCCGCGAGTTCGCGCACGTCAAGGGCGCGACCATCACCTACGTCCCCGTGCGTGAGTCCGACCTGCGCGTCGAGGAGAAGCAGCTCCAGACCGTATTGCGCGGCACGCGGCCCGCCGAGGACCGGCTGTTCGCCTACCCGGCGCAGTCCAACTTCAGCGGAGTGCAGCATCCGCTCGCCTGGGTGGACGAGGCGCACGAGCTCGGCTGGGACGTCCTGCTCGACTGCGCCGCCTACGCGCCCACCAACCCCATCGATCTCGAGGTCGTGAGGCCGGACTTCATGCCCATCTCCTTCTACAAGCTCTTCGGCTACCCCACCGGAGTCGGCTGCCTGATCGCCCGGCGTGAGAAGCTCGCCAAGCTGCAGCGGCCGTGGTTCGCCGGGGGCACCATCACGCTCGCCTCGGTGCAGGCGGAGGAATGGTACCGGATGGTTCCGGGGGCCACCGGCTTCGAGGACGGCACGCTCGACTACCTCAGCCTGCCGGCGGTCACCATCGGCCTCGAACACCTCGCGGCCGTCGGCGTGCCCACGATCCACCGGCGCGTCTCCGCGCTGGCCGGCTGGTTCCTCGAGGAGGCGCGGCGCTTGCGGCACGGCAACGGGGCGCCGCTCATCAAGGTGTTCGGCCCGAAGGACATGGACCGCCGGGGAGCCACCATCGCCCTCTACATCGTGGACCCGCAGGGACACGCTTACGATGTCTACGACGTCGAGAAGGCTGCGGCCGACGAGCTCATCTCGGTGCGCACGGGCTGCTTCTGCAATCCCGGTGACGGCGAGGTGGCGCACGAGATCACGCGTGACGAGATGGCGGCGTGCTTCGCGGATCCCACCGCGGCCGTGACGCTGATGCAATGCCAGCGGCGCATCGAAGACACCACCGGCAAGGTGCCCAACACGATCCGCGTGTCGCTGGGGCTGGCCTCGGACTTCGCCGACGTCTATCGCTTCCTGACGTTCGCCGAGAAGTACCGCGACAGGTAGGGGTGAGCGATCAACAGCGCGGCAGCGCGGCGGGCGGGAGACCGGGAGGGCCGCTGGTGGGCCGCACAGGGATCGAACCTGTGACCTTGGGATTAAAAGTCCCCTGCTCTACCAACTGAGCTAGCGGCCCGGAAGGGGGATTGTACCACCGTCCCGGCGGTCGCTCCGGCCGCCGCGCGGCAAGTCTCACGCTCCGCAGCAACCTTAGAGTGAGGGCCGAGAGACGGAGCGGACGAGGCCATCCCGAGCGCGGGTTCCTGACCCTCAAGCAGAGGCTGAAGACATCCGGGCCCGAAAGCGCTTGCACTTCGGTCCGGAGGGGGTAGACTGCAGTCACCTCACGTCGCGATGGTTCGCCGGACCGACAGCGGGGCGTTCGGGTGAGAGGCCCGAAGGAGCCGTCCGGCCGCAAGGTCTGGCGGCTCCTTTGTTGTTGTGATGAGGAGGCCGCGGAGCTTCGCGCCGGCCTCCGCTCAGCCCTTCCAGCCGACCTTGAGCAGCGCGAGCTGCATCTGGTCGTCGCGCGGCGGCAGGCTGCCGTCGGGCAGCGGCTCCGCGCGGCCGCTGCGGTCCTTGCCCGGTTCCACGGCGAGGAAGCCGCGCAGGAGGCCCTCGCGGAGGAAGCCGAGCTTTTCGGCGAGGGCCTGGGACGCGGCATTACCCGGGTACGTGAGGATCTCGAGACGCTCCACGCCGACTTCCTTGAAGGCCCAGCGCACGAGGAGGCGCGCCGCCGCCAGGGCTACGCCCCGGCGGCGCGCCTCCCGCTTCACCCAGTAGCCGATCTCGGCGGCCTGTCGGCTCGGGAAGAGATCCAGGCTGATACTTCCAAGCAGCTCAGCGGTCTGCGCATCGGCGATCGCGAGGCGGGCGCGGTCGCCGGCGGCCAGGCGCCGCCGGCTCTCGACCACGAACCGCTCCGCGTCGGCCAGGCTGTACGGGTGGGGGAGGAGGTGGATCCACTGGGCCACGTCGGGGTCGTCGCAGGCGTGTCGGACGGCCGGGATGTCGTCCGGCTCGAAAGGCCGGACGATCACGCGGCCGTCCTCGAGCCGCGGGTCGGGGAGCGGTACGAGCGCCTCCCGAGGATCTCCCGGCGACATCGCGAACAGCACGTCGTCGGCGCGCCGGTCGCGCGCCGTGAGGTAGCCGCGCAGCACGCCCTCCCGACGAAAGCCGGCCGCCTGCGCCACGCGCTGCGAACCGATGTTGTCCACATCGGTCGTGAGTTCGAGGCGCTCCAGCTCGAGCTCGTCGAAGGCCCAGTCGCGCACCAGCCTGACGGCCGCGCTCATCACGCCGCGGCCGCGCGCCCAGGGAGCGCACCAGTAGCCGATCTCTCCGGCCTGACGCAGGGGAAGCACCTCGAGGGAGATCATTGCCAGGAGCTCGTCACCCTGGGGATCGACGACTGTCCAGTTGGCCATCAGGTCCGTGGCCCAGAAGTGCTCGTTGTACGCGAGGAACTCGACGAAGTCGTTCTCGTGGTACGGGTAGGGCACGCGGTAGCAGAAGCGCTCGA
>JADGPQ010000184.1 GCA_017882325.1 Thermoleophilia bacterium | reverse complement strand
GGACCGGACGGCGGCGGCTCCTGCATGGATCTGAAGGCGTGGCGACTCATGACCCGAGTCTTCCCCTCGAGCGGCAAAAGGGTGCGTCGGTGGGAGCCGGCGGCGGCGGCGCGACGCGGCCACGCCGCCCGGCGCTCAGACATCGAGGATCTTCGCCGCCAGGATCGCGGCGTTGCGCGCTCCGTTGATAGCGACGCAGGCGACGGGCACACCGGGCGGCATCTGCACGATGCTGAGCAGCGAGTCCAGGCCGCCGAGGTCGCTGGTCTTGATGGGCACGCCGATCACCGGGACGTTGGTGTAGGCGGCGAGCACGCCGGGCAGTGCCGCCGCCTTGCCGGCGCCGCCGATCAGCACCTTGATGCCGCGCGACTGCGCCGTGCGCGCGTAGTGCGCGACCTTGTCCGGATCGCGGTGCGCCGAGAGCACGTTGAGCTCGTACTTGATCTTGCGTTCGTCGAGTTCCTTGCAGGCTGCCTCCATGACCTCGCGATCGCTCTCGCTGCCCATGACGATGCCGACCAGCACGGGCTCCATCTGGATGCCCTGGAGGAGGGTCTCGACCTCGGTTTGGACCTCTTCCACCTCAAGCTCCTCTCGCTCAGCCGGCGGACCCGGACGGGAACAGATCGAGTTCGCCCGCCGCCGCCTTGACCGCGCGCTCGGCGATGTCCGGGCGAGCCTGAGCGCCGTCGAAGCTGATCTTGCGGACGGCTTCGTAGGCCCGCTGGCGCGCGGCGGCGAAGCCGTTGCCGAGGGCGCTGACCGCGAGCACGCGACCGCCGGCGGTGACGACGTCGCCGTTCCTCTGCGCTGTGCCGGCGTGGTACACAGTGACGTCGTCCATGGCATCGGCTGCCGCGAGGCCACTGATGACGTCGCCTTTGTGACTGCTGGCCGGGTAGCCGGCGGATGCCATCACCACGGTGACGCACTCCCGCGGCTTCCAGGCGGCCTTCACGCCGGCGAGCTCTCCGGACGCGCCGGCGGCGCACAGCTCCAGCAGGTCGCTGTCCAGGCGCGGCAGCACGGCCTGCGTCTCAGGGTCGCCGAAGCGGCAGTTGAACTCGAGGACCTTGACGCCGGCCTGCGTGGCGATGAGGCCGGCGTACAGTACGCCTCGGAAGGCGACGTCTCGCTTGCGCAGGGCCGCGATGACCGGCTCGGCGACGTGTTCCATGGCCGCGTCGATGGCCTTCTGCTCGAAGCCGGGGACGGGGCAGTAGCTGCCCATGCCGCCGGTGTTGGGCCCCTGGTCGCCGGCGAAGATGCGTTTGTAGTCTTGCGCCGGCGCCAGCGGCACGGCGTTGCGTCCGTCGCAGAGGACGAGCAACGAGACTTCGGAGCCGGCGAGGAACTCCTCGATGATGACGACGTCGCCGGCGGCGCCGAAGTCGCGCGCGACGAAGCAGCTCTCGACCGCCGCCTTGGCCTCGGCGTGATCGTGACAAATGATGACGCCCTTGCCGGCGGCCAGGCCGTCGGCCTTGACGACCAGCGGGTAGGGGCCGTCGGGGCTCAGCGCGGCGAGCGCCGACTCGAAGGTCTCATGGCGACTGTACTCGCCCGTGGTCACGCCGCCCTCGCGCATCACCTCTTTGGCGAAGACCTTGCTGCCCTCGAGCCGCGCCGCGTCCCGGTTGGGGCCGAAGACGGCGAGGCCGTGCTCGTCAAACAGGTCGCAGATGCCGGCCACGAGCGGCGCCTCGGGGCCCACCACGGTGAGGTCGACCTGCTCGCGGCTGGCGAAGTCGAGGAGCGCCGGCAGGTCTTCGGCGCCGACGCCGATGTTGTCCGCGATCGCGGCGGTGCCGGCGTTGCCTGGGGCGCAGAAGATGCGGTCGGCGAGTGTTGACTGAGCGAAAGAATGGACGAGGGCATGTTCCCTGCCGCCGCCGCCGACCACGAGCACCCGCATATGGCCTCCCCAAGAGACGGATGGGATAACGCCGGGCGGCGCTTCGCGGGCCCGGCCTGACGCTCGCAAGTCTACTCGCGCGGTCGCCACTTGGGGAAGGGGCTGGCCCCTGCCGGCGGGTCCCGCCGTGGCTCAGCCGCCGACCTGCAGGCAGCGCATCGAGACCGTGCCGTTCTGGATGCCCTCGTGCACGGTCAGCACGTCGTCCCCCTCAGCTTGGACGGCGAGGGCGTAGAGCAGCGGCAGGTAGTGGTCCGGAGTGGGCGCCGCCATCCTGCCGAGCGGGTGCCCGAGATAGCCGATGAGGTCGTCGTGGCGCCGCCCGGTGACGCACTCTGCGACCCATTCGTCGAACTCCGCCGCCCAGGCGGCGGCCGGCGCGTCGTCGTCCCAGTCGATGATGCCGAGGTTGTGGACGACGTTGCCGCTGCCGACGATCAGCACGCCTTCGTCGCGCAGCGGGGCGAGACGGCGGCCGAGAGCGTAGTGCTCGGCCGCCGGAGCGGACACGTCGAGACTCAGTTCGAGGACGGGCACGTCGGCCTCTGGGTACATGCGGATGAGCGGCGCCCACGCGGCGTGGTCGAGGCCCCGTTCCATCGGCGCGGCGCGCCCGCCGGTCAGCGCGCGCACGCGCGCGGCCACGGCGGGCGACCCCGGCGCCGGATACCTCTTGTCGTAGAGCTCGTCCGGGAACCCGAAGAAGTCGTAGATCGTGAGATTGCGCTCGTCGGCGCCGACGGCCCACCCCCTCGTAAGCCAGTGCGCCGATACCACGAGGATGGCCGTCGGCCGCGGCAGGCGCCCGGCCAGCGCCTCGAGGTCACGCGTGTAGCCGTTGTCGGCGACGATGTTCATCGGCGAACCGTGCCCGATGAAGAGCGCCGGCAGACGGGCGTCCATCTCTACACCGCGCCGCCGCGGCCGATCGACCTGGGCAGCACGATGGTCTCGTCGCGGCCCGGCCCGACGGCGATGAACTTCACGCGCGTCTTGGTGAACTCCGCGATGTACTGCACGTAGTCGCGTGCCGCCTGCGGGAGGTCCTGCCACGTCTCGCACTCGCGGATGTCCTCGGTCCATCCCGGCAGGTCTTCATAGAGCGGCTTGGCGTGGTGGAAATCGGTCTGGCGTAGGGGGAACTCGTCGAGCACCTTGCGCCCCGCCTTGTACCGCGTGCAGACCTTCAAGAGCGGCAGGCCCGCGAGCACGTCGAGCTTGGTGAGCGCCAGGTGGGTGATGCCGCTGAGGCGCACGGCGTAGCGGAGTGCCACCAGGTCGAGCCAGCCGCAGCGGCGCTCGCGCCCCGTGGTGGTGCCGAACTCATGACCCACGTCCCTCATGGCGACACCGGTCTCGTCGAACAGCTCGGTGGGGAACGGCCCCTCGCCGACGCGCGTGGTGTACGTCTTGGCGACACCGATCACGTGGTCGATGCGCGTGGGCCCCACGCCGAGCCCCGTGCAGGCTGCGCCGGAGATCGGGTTGGAGCTGGTGACGAAGGGATACGTGCCGAAGTCGATGTCGAGGAGCGCGCCCTGGGCGCCCTCGAACAGCACATGCTTGTCTTGGTCGAGGGCCTCGTTGACAAGCAGGCTGGTGTCGCAGATGAAGGGCTCCATGCGCTCGCGGTAGCTGAGCAGCTCGTCCGTCACCTGGTCGGGGTCGAGCACGCCGATGTCGTAGCGCTGCAGCAGGAAGTTCTTCTCCTGCAGCGCCGTCCTGATCTTGCGGCGCAGGATCTTCTCGTCGAGCAGGTCCTGCACGCGGATGCCGATGCGTGTGTACTTGTCCACGTAGCACGGGCCGATGCCGCGCCCGGTGGTGCCGATCTTGAACTTTCCGAGCTGCTGCTCGTTCGCCCCATCCAGGAGCAGGTGGTATGGCATGATCAGGTGGGCGTTGCCGCTGATGCGCAGGTTGTCGCCGCCGATGCCGCGCACGCGCAGCGCCTCGAGCTCGCCGAAGAGGATGTGCGGGTCGATGACCACGCCGTTGCCGATGACGCAGGTCTTGGCCTCGTAGAGGATGCCCGACGGGATGAGGTGGAGCTTGAACTCCTCGCCGTCGCGGACGATCGTGTGGCCGGCGTTGTTGCCGCCCTGGAAGCGCGCGACCACGTCGGCCTTCTCGGCCAGAAGGTCCGTGATCTTGCCTTTGCCCTCGTCGCCCCACTGGGCGCCGACTACCACGGTACCGGGCACGTTACCCTCCGTTCAGTATGCTTCTCGCGGCGATGACGCCGGCCGCCGAGGCCTGGACCAGGCCTCGTGTGATGCCGGCGCCGTCGCCGACGGCGTACAGGTTCTGAACGGGCGTCTGCAAGCCTGCGTCCAGCTCGGGTCGAGCCGAGTAGAACTTGACCTCGACCCCGTACAGCAGCGTGTCGCGCCCGTTCACGCCGGGCGCGAGGTTGTCCATGACCTCGAGCATGTCGAGGATGTCGCGCAGGTGCCGGTACGGCAGCACGAAGGCCAGGTCGCCGGCGGTGGCGCCCTTGAGCGTGGGCTGGACCGTGCCTCTGCGGATGCGGTCCATGGTGCTGCGGTGGCCCTGCTGCAGGTCGCCGAGGCGCTGCACGATGATGTCTTCGCCGAGCAGGTTGGCGAGCCGGGCGATCGACTTGCCGTAGGTGAGCGGATCGTCGAACGGCTCGGTGAAGTCGGTCGAAACGAGCAGCGCGAAGTTCGTGTACTCGGTGCGCTGGTCGGCGTAGCTGTGACCGTTGACGGTGATCACGTCGCCGTAGTTCTCCAACGAGACCTGGCCGTATGGATTCATGCAGAAGGTGCGCACGGGGTCGTCGAAGGTGCGCGAGTAGTAGACGAGCTTGCTTTCGTAGAGGGCGCTGGTGAGCGGCTCCATGATGGCGGCCGGCACTTCGACGCGCACGCCGATGTCGACGGGATTTGTGTGCAGGCCGATACCGAGCCGCTTGCACTCCTCGACGAGCCACCCGGCGCCCTGGCGGCCGGGGGCGAGGATGACGGCGGCAGCGGAGTACTCCGTGCCGTCGTCGCAGACCACCCCGGTCGCGCGCTGCGCGCCTGCCTGCCTGCCGGCGCCGGGTGCATCAATGGTGACGATGCGCTCGACCGACGTGCCCGTGCGCACGTCGACCGAGCGCTCCAGGTCCTTGCGCATGACCTTGAGGATCTCCGCCGAGCGCTCGGTGCCCATGTGACGCACCGGCGAGGCGATTAGCGTCATGCCGTGCACGAGCGCTTCACGGCGGATCTCCTCGACCTGCTTGCCGTTGGCGCCGTGGACCTTGGTGGGGGCACCGTAGTCGAGCCACACCTGGTCGACGTAGTGGACGAGGTCGTCGAGCTCGGCGGCCGGAACGAACTCCGGCAGCCAGCCGCCGACCGCCGCCGATAGCGTCAGCTTGCCGTCGGAGAAGGCGCCGGCGCCGCCCCAGCCGCAGGTCACGTCGCAGGGCGCGCAGTTCTCACAGACACCGGTCGTGCGCGCCGGACAGACGCGCCTGGTGATGTCGGGACCTTTCTCGACGAGCAGCACCCTGGCGCCGTTGCGGCGCACGAGCTCGAGAGCGGCGAAGATGCCGGCCGGACCAGCGCCGACGACGATCACATCGTAGGCGAAGCGGCGCGCGGCGGAAGGCGCGGAGCGACGCGCCGCCGCCTGGGCTGCGGCCGGCCGGCGGATGCCCGCCCGTGCCGGTGAGGCTTCTTTGTGAGCGCGTGATTCAGCCATTGTGCGTCTGGGGGGAGTCGGGACCGGGTGGTGGTTCCCGACGGCAATGATAGCGCCGGGTGGCCCCAAACTCAAATGGCGAGGGTTCCCTCCCGAGCCTCTGTGGTCGCTCGTGCGTAACCACCGATGAGGTCCCGAAGTAGCGCAGTGGCGGCGGCGCGCCGCAACGCAGTCTGCGGCGGCGCGAGTGATAACCTTTCGCAGCGGGTGACGAACGCCCCGG
>JADGPQ010000183.1 GCA_017882325.1 Thermoleophilia bacterium | reverse complement strand
CACCGCATTGATCGGGAACGAGCTGAACATGTTGGCGACGGACTGGGAGGCGCCACCGGTGACGTCGCCTGCCGAGCCCCCCAGACGGCGAAATGCCGCAAAGACGCCGACGAAGCCGGCCACGACCGCACCGGCGATGAGGAGAAACCGCCGGCGGCTGTGCCGCGTCTCGTGCGGCGGCGTTTCCAGGCTCGTGTCCTCGCGGTCGCCGACACCATCGGCGCCGCCCGAGGCGTCTGCGCCGCCGGTTTGGCCGCCGAATTCCTCGCCCGTCTGCTGTGGCTCTTCGTCCATTCCATGACCGCCCGCGGTGCTGTCTCTGCCGGTCGCTGTCTCTGCCCGGAGTGTTCCCGCGTGCAAACGGGGGCGGCGGCCTTACGGCCGCCGCCCCCGTCACCTCCATCCCGCCGCAGCGCTCGCGGCGTTGTTGCGGGTCAAACCGTCAGTCCAGCGTGCCGCCTCCCTTCTCCGGACCTTCGCTGGTCGAGAACTGGTTGAGAGGCCCTTCGCTCGGCAGGACCTTGCCGGCCATGCCAGCCGCCAGGGCCTCAGCCGCCTCCCTGTCCGGTCCCGGCAGCTCGATCTCGTGGATCGTCGCGCTCAGGTCGACACCGCGGGCCTTCTGGATGGCGAAGACGACCGCGCCGACGACCACCACCACGACCAGCGAGAGGACGGTCATGTACGTGTCGAGCCAGGTCGCACCCTGCCGCGGCCAAGCCAGGTTGATGATCATGAACACGCCGTAGACGAGCGCGATGATGTTCACCGGCCAGCCCCACCTGCCCAGGCTGAAGTTGGCCTTGTCCTTGGGCCAGCCCCTGCCGCGCGCAAAGAGGCCGCCCAGCACGACCATCTGGTAGGCGATGTAGGTGCCGGCCGTCGCCCACGCGGTGACGCGCGCGATCTGGATGAACGGGTTGCCGCCGCCGAGGTTCACGTACAGGAGCACGACGATTGCCGCCACGGCCACGAAAATCGCCGAGGTCATCGGCGTCCTCGTGCTGGGGTGCACGTAGCCGAAGAACTTCGACCCCGGGATCATTTTGTCCCGGCCGTAGGCGTACAGCAGTCGTGTCGTCGCCGCCTGGATGGCCAGGCAGCAGACGAAGATTGCGACGCACACCGAGATGAGGAACACATCCGTCACCCACGACGGGAAGTGCGCGTCGAAGATGTAGGCGATGGCGCCGGTGCTCTGCGCCTGCGTCTTCGCCACATCCGGGATCGCCAGGACCATCGCCACCAGCCAGAACGCGCTGATGACCGCGGTGATGCCGATCGCCAACAGCATGGCGCGCGGCACCTCACGGCTGGGGTTGACCGTCTCCTCGGCAAGGCCGCCGGCCGTGTCGAAGCCGTACAGCACCCACGCGCCGGTCAGCATCGAGGCGAGGAAGATGCTGCCGTACCCGAAGACGGCGCCCGTCCCAGCGCCCGGCGTCGTGTTGAACAGGACGCCGAGGCTCTGGTGCGCACCGTGGCCGATGCTGACCACAACGTACAGTGCGATGGCGATGACCACGAGCCCGATGATCTCGGTCACCGTGCCGATGTTGTTGAAGAAGGCCGTCACCTTGACGCTGAGGACGTTCAGGATCATCGGCCCCAAGGCGAAGCAGATCGCGATCAACAGCAGCGTGCTGTGGGTCGTCTCCCAGCCCATCAGCGAGCACACGATGGGCGCCACGCCGAAGGCGACCGCGGCGACCGTGACCACCAGAGCCACGGCGAACATCCAGGCGACCCACCAGCCGTAGTTGCCGCCCATGAACCGCTTCGCCCACTGGTACACGCCACCGGCCAGCGGGTAGTGCGAGGCCGCCTCGGCGAACACCAGGGCCACCATGAACTGGCCGAAGACGATGATGGGCCACTGCCAGATGAGCCCGGCCGGGCCGCCGACGTCGAGGCCGTAGTAGAAGAGCGCGTAGAAGCCATTGGTGGCCGAGATGAAGCTGAAGGCGATGGCGAACGTGGAGAAGAAGCCGAGGGAACGCTTGAGCTCCTGGTTGTAGCCGAACTTCGCGAGCTGCTCCTGGTCTCTGCGATGCTGCGCGTCGGCTTCGTCGTGGAACAAATGGCGGTGATGCTGCGGTGGTGGTGTGGGTTCCGTCATTCCGTACCCCCCTGACACATACGGACAGACAACGAAGACGGGGGCCGGCCGTTGCGAAGCATCCTCCGGCCACCCGGCACGGCACTCACGTCAACGGCGCCCCCTTCCCACTACTGAGATGGCAACGCTGGAACGAACACGTTGATTGTACAACCGGATACGGCGAAGGGAAGGGGCGGGGCGGGGCGCATCTCGCGCCCGCCCCGCCCTACCGCACACTCGCCTTGCCGCAAACTCAGCCCGCTCCTACCTCCAGTGCGGGTAGGTGACGTAGAAGATCTTGCCGTAGGTCTCCGTGCTCCAGTACACCAGCAGGCCCTTCTTCTGCGGGATGTACACCACGTCGCCGGGCAGGAACTTCCGCGACTCGCCGTTCTCGCTGAGCGTGATCTCGCCCTCCAGCATGTAGCACGCGGCGGCGTCGTCGTCGTAGTCGAAATCGACCGGCGCGCCGGGGAACACCTCCAGGATGCCGGCGCAGAACGGCGCCCCCTGGGTGCGGTCGATGACGTCGACGAGGTTCAGCTTGCTGTCGGGACCGACGTCGAACGGTTCGATCGTGATCTCGGCAGCTGGTACGAGATGGAACTCCATGGCGCGCTCCTCTCACTCGGCCGCGGCGTTGTTCCGCCGCCCGCCTCATGATAGACGCGCCCCAACGGAATCGCGCCTACTGGTTCTCGAGCAGCTCGTCCTCGTAGACGTCGCGCACGACGCGCGCCGGCACGCCCATGAGGACCTTGCCGGCCGGCGCGTCCTTGGTGACCACGGCGCCGGCGGCGATGAACGCTTCCGCGCCGATCTCGATGGCCGGGCACAGCACGACGCCGCCGCCGATACGGGCCCCGCGGCGGATGATCGCGCCCTTCATGAGCTTGTGGCGCTTCTCGGTGCGGCCCATGAAGTTGTCGTTGGTGGTCTGCACGCACGGCGCGATGAAGCAGCGGTCCTCGATCGTCATGTATGCGGTGATGTACACGTTGGTCTGGATCTTGGTGCCGTCGCCGATGGTGGTGTCGTTCTCGACCACGCTGCTACGGCCGACCACGACCTTCTCGCCGAGCGTGCAGCGCTCGCGCACGCCGGCGTAGTCGCCGAGGATGCAGCCGGCGCCGAGCGTGGTGCCGCGATAGACCACGGCGCCGGTGCTGATCACGCAGCCGGCGCCCAGCGCCAGCCCGGGCAGCTCGCCGCGCTTGGCCGTGCTGGTGGGAGAGAGCGACGGGACCTTGCCGAGAACGACGTTGTCCTGAATTAAACAGCCGTCGCCGATCAGCGTGTCGTCGTACACCACGACGTTGGCGCCGAAGACGACGTCCTTGCCGATCTGCACGTTCTCGCCGAGCTGCAGATTGTGACCCAGCTGGGCCGGCTTGAGCGTCATCGCTACCTCCCTCAGGTGAGGTCGGACGTCTTGACCGGCTGGCCGCCGTTGCGCAGGCTGCGCTCCATGGCGTCCAGCACCCGCACCACGTTGAGCGCGTCGCGGCCGTCGCTGAGTACCGGCGCGTCGTTACGGATGCAGTCCACGAAGTGCTGGGCCTCGACGCGCAGCGGCTCCTCGTTGCCGATCCTGGGGATGTGGATATCGCCGAAGTGCAGGGTGACGAACTCGCCGTAGGTCTCGAACTTGGTGCGCGTCGTGGTGGCGCCCTTGTCGTAGATGGTGACCTTGCGGTCGGCCTCCATGTCGTCGAAGACGACCATCTTCTCGCTGCCCACCACGGTGATCTTGCGGCTCTTGTGCGGGTCGAGCCAGCTCACGTGCACGTGGCCGACGACGCCGCTCGGGTACTTGATGTAGCCGAACACCACATCCTCCACGCCGTCCTGCAAGTAGCACTCGCCGCGGGCGCTGACCTCCTGGGGCTCCTCGCCGATGAGGAAATTGAGCACCGAGATGTCGTGCGGGGCGAAGCTCCAGAGGGCGTTCTCGTCGGTGCGCACCTTGCCGAGGTTGAGGCGGTTGGCATAGACGTAGTAGACCTTGCCGAGACTGCCGTCGTCCACGAGCTCCTTGAGCTTGCGCACCGCGGGGTGATACTCGAGCAGGTGACCGACCATCAGCTTGACGCCCTTGGCGTCGGCGGTGGCCAAAAGGTCCTCGGCGTCGGACGCCTTGAGGGCGATGGGCTTCTCGATGAAGGTGTGCTTGCCGGCTTCCAGCGCCTTCTTGCCGAGCGGATAGTGGGTTGGCACGGACGTGGCGACGACGATCGCGTCGAGCGTGTCGTCGGCGAGCAGCCAGTCGTAGTCGTCGGTGACCACGGCGTTCGGGTACAGGCTGCGCGCCCTGGCGAGGTTGTCCTCGTCCAGGTCGCAGCAGTACGCGAGCTCGGCGGCCGGCAGACGATCGAAGTTGCGCGCGAGGTTGGGGCCCCAGTAACCGAGCCCGACCACGCCGACGCGGACCTTGTCAGCAGTCACTGGTGTGTCTCCCTGTCAGAGCTTCCAGACGTTGCCGGCGCTGGGGATGCCGGCCGTGGCGTTGCGGAAGTCGACCACCAGGTCGGCCTCCTGCACGATGATGCGATAGTCGAGCGCTGAGTGCGCCGTGACGATGACCACGGCGTCGTAGCCGGCGACGCGCCGGTATTCCTCGAGATCGACCGATCTCAGGTCGAACTCGGGCAGCTCAGCGCAATACGGATCGTGGTAGTCCACGTCGGCGCCGTGGGCGCGAAGCAGGCGGATGACCTTGAGCGCCGGCGACTCGCGAAGGTCGTCGATGTCGGCCTTGTAGGCGACCCCGAGCACCAGCAGCCGGGCGCCGTTCAGGCTCTTCTGGCGCGTGTTCAGCGCGCGATGGAGCTTCTCGACGCAGAAGTACGGCATGTTCTCGTTGACCTTGCCCGCGAGCTCGATGAACTCCGTCCAGAAGTCGAACTCGCGCGCCTTCCAGCTGAGGTAGAAGGGGTCGATCGGGATGCAGTGACCGCCTAGACCCGGACCGGGCTGGAACTTCATGAACCCGAAGGGCTTGGTAGCGGCCGCGTCGATGACCTCCCATACGTCGATCTTCATGCGGTCGCAGAGCATCGCCAGCTCGTTCATGAGCGCGATATTGACGCTGCGGAAGATGTTCTCCAGCAGCTTGGTCATCTCCGCGACCTCAGGAGTACTGACCGGCACGACGTTGTCGATCGCCAGGCCGTAGACCTCGAGCGCCCGCGCGGTGCAGGCGGGGGTGAGGCCGCCGACGACCTTGGGCGTGGTCTTGGTGGTGTAGTCGGTGCGGCCCGGGTCGACGCGCTCGGGGGAGAAGGCAAGGTGAAAGTCAACGCCGGCGACCAGACCGGAGCCGGCTTCGAGGATGGGCGCGAGCTCGTCGCGCGTGGTGCCGGGATACGTGGTGCTCTCCAAGGTGACGAGCTGGCCGCGCCGCAGGTGCCCGGCCAGCTTCTCGGTCGCGTCCTTGACCAGCGTGAGGTCTGGCTCGCGATTCGCGCTCAGCGGCGTCGGCAGGCAGATGATGTCGGCGTCGCAGTCTTCGGTGGCGGCATAGTCGGTGGTGGCGTGGATGAGGCCCTTGTCGACCATCTTCTTGAGGGCCTCGCTGGTGACGTCCTGGATGTAGCTTCGGCCGGCGTTGACCTCGGCGCAGCGCTCCGCGACGGCCTCGACGCCGACGACCTCTGTGCCGGCCTCGGCGAACACGGAGGCAAGCGGCAGGCCGACGTAGCCAAGACCGATGACGGCGATCTTCACGGAGACTCCTGTGGTCGGCTGGGTCGAGCGGCAGGTGCCCGCTCCGTCGGATACGGCATTCTATC